>NZ_CP043639.1:0-300000 GCF_014217605.1 Sphingomonas sp. NBWT7
GTGGAGGGCGAGGGCGATTCGGCGATCGCCGCCAGCGCCGGCGCCAACGGCTCGGCCGCGATCGATCTGAAGGCCGTGCCCGAGGCGCCGATCACCGGGCGGCGCGTGCCCAATGCCGCGCCGACGGTAGCCGCGACCACGGGCGCCGCGCGCACCAACGCCGAGGTTCCCGGATCCGGCGGTCGCCTGACTGCGGCGGCGCCGATGACCGCGCCGAAGGGGCCGGTACCGGGCGCCGCATCGGGCGGTTCGCTCGTCCAGCTCGGCGCCTTCCCCAGTGAGGCGGCGGCCAATGCGGCGTGGAGCGCGATCGCCAAGCGCTTCGGTTATGTCGCGACGCTCGGCAAGTCGGTCCAGCAGGCGGACGTCAACGGCCGCAAAGTGTTCCGCCTCAAGGTCAATGCCGGCAGTGCCGGTGCCGCTGCGGATATCTGCGGCCGGCTCGCGGTCGCCGGCGAGAAGTGCTTCGTCACCAGCTGATCAATGACGTGCCGGAACGTCCGAACGGGCGTTCCGCGCGCATCGGGGGTGAAAATCGCGCGGCCTTGGGCTAATCCGCCGCGATGAAACCCGTCATCTTCGGCCTGTCGGGCCCGGTCCTCACGGCGGACGAGCGTGCCTTCTTCGTCGAAGCGCGGCCCGCTGGCTATATCCTGTTCAAGCGCAACGTCGTCGATCGGGCGCAGCTGCGCGCACTCACCGATGCGCTACGCGATCTCGAAGCGCGCGACGACGTCGCGATCCTCGTCGATCAGGAGGGCGGACGCGTCGCCCGGCTCGGCCCGCCGGAATGGCCGAGCTTCCCCGCCGGGCCGACGTTCGACGCCTTGTACGAACGCGCGCCGATCTCCGCGATCGAGGCCGCGCGCGCCAACGCCACGGCGCTGGGCCTGATGCTCGCCGAGGTGGGCATCACCATCGATTGTCTGCCGCTACTCGACGTCGCGCGGCCCGAGACGACCGAGGCGATTACCAGCCGGGCGTATGGCCACGAGCCGATGCGCGTCGCCGCGATGGGGCGCGCGACGCTCGAAGGGTTGGCCGCCGGCGGCGTCGTCGGCGTCGTGAAGCACATGCCGGGGCACGGCCGCGCGATTGTCGACACGCACCATCATCTGCCCACCGTCACCGCGACCGATGCCGAGCTCGAGGACGATATCGCCCCGTTTCGCGCGCTCGCCGGCGCGCCGATGGGGATGACGAGCCACATCGTCTTCGAGGCGTGGGACCGCGGCCTTCCCGCGACGCTCTCGCCGACGGTGATCGAGCAGGTGATCCGCGGTCGGATCGGCTTCGATGGCCTGCTGATGACCGACGATATCGATATGAAGGCGCTATCTGGCACGCCGGGCGAGAAGGCGGCGGCGTCGATCGCGGCGGGATGCGACGTGGTGCTCGACTGCTGGGCGCGGATGGACGAGATGGTCGAGATCGCGGGGCGGCTGGGCGATATCACGTCGGTCGGGCGCGCGCGTCTCGATCGGGCGATGGCCAGCGTCGCAGCCTCGGAAGGGGATTTCGCCGCGCTGATCGAGAAGCGCGACGCGCTGCTCGCGCTGGCGGCGGTGTGACGGGCGAGCAGCTGACGCTCGACCTCGACGGGTGGGAAGGCCCGCTCGATCTGCTGCTCAACCTAGCGCGCGCGCAGAAAGTCGATCTGACGAAGATCTCGATCCTCGCGCTGGTCGAGCAATATCTCGGCTATGTCGAGCGCGCGCGCACGCTGCAGCTCGAGCTCGCGGCCGACTATCTCGTCATGGCGGCCTGGCTCGCCTACCTCAAATCCGCGCTGCTGCTGCCGCGCGATCCGGTGGCGGAGGCCGATCCCGAGGAGCTAGCGCTCCGGCTGCAACTGCGGCTCGAGCGGCTCGCGGCGATGCGCGAGGCTGGCGCGCGCCTCATGGCGCGCGATCGGCTGGGCCGCGACGTGTTCAGGCGGGCGGCACCCGAAGGTTTGCGGACGATCCGCACGCCGCGCTGGTCGGCCGAAATCTACGATCTGATCGCCGGCTACGGCCGGGTAAGCGCGCGGACGCGGCCGGTGATGCATGTCGTCCAGGATCGCGCGGTGATGACACTCGATGCGGCGATCGGGCGCGTCGCTGCGATGGTCGGATCGCATGTCTCGTGGACGGCGATCGAGCGCTTCCTGCCCGACGGTGCCACCGGCGCGTTTCGGCGCTCGGCATTGGCGTCGAGCTTCCTCGCCGCGCTCGAACTCGCGCGCCAGGGTCGGGTCGAGCTGCAACAGGCCGCGCCGTTCGCGCCGCTCTACCTCCGCGCCCCCGCGTGAGGCCGCCCGACGACACCGTGCGCGCGGTCGAGGCGCTGCTCTTCGCCGCAGCCGAGCCGATGACGGTCGACAGCATGCGCGCCTATGTCGCGGGTGACGTGCGTGCAGCGCTCGACCGGCTCGTGCGCGATTATGCCGGCCGCGGCGTCAACCTCGTCCGGCGCGGCGAACGCTGGCACTTCCAGACTGCGGGCGATTTGGCGCATCTGCTACAGCACGAGCGCGAGGAGGTGCGCCGGCTGAGCCGCGCGGGGATCGAGACGCTGGCGATCATCGCCTATCACGAACCCGTCACCCGCGCCGAGATCGAGGCGATCCGCGGGGTGCAGATCTCGAAAGGGACGCTCGACGTGCTGATGGAGGCGGGCTGGGTCCGTCCCGCCGGACGCCGCGAGATCCCCGGTCGCCCGCTGACGTTCGCCACCACCCCCGCGTTCCTCGCGCATTTCGGGCTGGAAACGCGCCGCGACCTGCCGGGCATCGACGATCTGCGCGCGGCGGGTCTGCTCGATCCCATTGATCTCGCGGTGGAACGAGCAGTGGAAAAGGCCGACGAGGACGACTAGATGGGCGGGACTTCAGGAGAATCCCCATGGGCAGCTTCAGCCTCCCGCATATCCTCATTCTCGCGATCGTCGCCATCCTGCTGCTTGGCGGAGGGCGCTTCTCCAGCATGATGGGCGACGTCGCGAAGGGCGTGAAGAGCTTCAAGAAGGGCATGTCGGAGGACGATGACGACGTTGTCGCAGGAAAGCCCGCGCAGCGGATCGAGGCGCAGCAGGCCGCCCGGCCGGCAGCCGAGACGGTGGTGCACGACGACAAGGTCGCGCGCTGATCCGACCGGCGCCGCGCCGCTGATCCGTCATGCTTGATTTCAACTTTTCCGAGATGGCGGTGGTCGCGCTCGTCGCGCTCGTCGTGATCGGGCCGAAGGATCTGCCCAAGGCGCTTCGCGTCATCGGCTATTGGGTGGGCAAGGCGCGCGGTGTGGCGCGCCAGTTCCGCGCCGGTTTCGATGAAATGGTGCGCGAGGCCGAGCTCGCCGAGATGGAGAAGAAGTGGCAGGCGGAGAACGAGCGCATCATGCGCGAGCATCCCGCGCTGTCTCCCTCAGCCATCGCGCCCGCGCTTCCCGATGCCGATCCGGCGCCTGATGCGGACCAGGCGCCACATGACGATCACGCCGCGCCGGTGATGGTGGAAACGCCCGTCGTCGCGCCGGCGCAGCTTCCGGCCGAACCGCAGCAGCCGGACAAGGCCGCCTCGTGACCGATGATCTCGACGACACGCGCGCGCCGCTCCTCGATCACCTCGTCGAGCTTCGCCGGCGGTTGCTTTATTGTATCGCCGCGGTGATCGTCGCCTTCGCGGTCTGTTATTATTTCGCGCAGGACATCTTCTCGTTCCTGGTCCAGCCGCTGCTGGCGGCGGGGCAGAAGCGGCTGATATACACACAGATCTTCGAGGCGTTCTTCGTCCAGGTGAAGGTGGCTTTCTTCGCCGCGATGATGATCGCCTTTCCGGTCATCGCCAATCAGCTATGGCAATTCGTCGCGCCGGGCCTGTACCGGAACGAGAAGCGCGCGCTGCTGCCCTTCCTGCTTGCGACGCCGATCCTGTTCGTTGCGGGCGCGTCGATGGCGTATTTCATCGCCGTGCCGATGGCACTCCACTTCCTTTTAAGCTTTCAGGGCGACGTCGGCGGAATCAGCCAGGAAGCGCTGCCGGGGATCGGCAATTACCTGTCGTTCATCATGCAGTTCCTGTTCGGCTTCGGCATCGCCTTCCTGCTGCCGGTGCTGCTGATGCTGCTCGAGCGCGGCGGGATCGTCACGCGGCGCCAGCTGGTCTCCGCACGGCGCTATGCGATCGTCGGCGCGTTCGCGATCGCCGCGGTGCTGACGCCGCCCGACGTCGGCTCGCAGCTGCTGCTCGCGATCCCGCTGTGCATTCTCTACGAGCTTGCACTGATCGGTATCTGGTTCACCGAGCGCCGCCGCGCCCGCGAGATTGCCGAAGCCGTCGTCGGCGAATAAGCAAACGGCGGACGCCGCCCCAAGGCCGCGCCCGCCGTCATCGGCAATCGATGGCGAAGCGTTACTTCGCGCCGTTCGCCGTATCGGCAACGGTGTCACCCGCTGAGGATACGTCGCGGCCGACACCCTCGACGGTGTTGCACGCCGACACCAGCAGCGCACCGGCCACCACGAACATCCCGATCATCTTCTTCATGTGAAATCCTCCTGAACACGGCGGAGCTGCCGACACGCCAATGCGTGGTCCGGCGGATCGTTCCGTCAACGTAAGAACAGCTTGTCAGGAAAAGAATAAGGCCCGGAAGCGTCACCGGGGGGGGGAGGGTTGACGCTTCCGGGCCTATGTCGTGGATAGCGAGAGCGGGGGGGCATAAAGTCGCTATCCGAAGAACAGAACGTCGCTTGGCCGCGGGGGTTCCGAGCCGGGATGCATGCTCGCCAAATTTTTTCGCGTTTATCGGCGGCGTGCGGGAGCCACTCAATCCTTGCCGGTAACGGCAATGCTGATCTCGTAGGCGCCGGCGAGCGGATCGTGGTGCAACGGCGCGCGAAGCTGGCGCGACAATCCCTCGATCACCCGTCCGAACCGCGTCGACAAGCCGTCGCGCAGCGCGGTGCTCTCGATCAGCGCGCGGGAGGAGACGCGCAGCGTCGCGCGGCTCGGGTCCGCGCCTTCCTTCACCGATACGCGCAGTTGTGCAGCCGGATCGCACGTCAGCGCAAGTTCGATCATCTCGGTCACGAGAAACGCGACCGCCACCGCGACGTCCTGCGTTACCAGATACGGATCGATGTCGAGCTGAATGCGCAGCTGCGATCCTTCGGCGGCAGTGGCGCGGATGTTGGAGGCGAGCTCGCCGAGCATCGGGCGCAGTTGCAGCCCGCGGTTCTCCTCCATCTCGGCGAAGTGGTTGCGGTGCACCACGGCCAGCGCATCGACGCGGCGCTGGATCGACGAATAGGCCTCGGTCGCCTCAGGCGTCTTGGAGCCGCGTGCGTGGAAGTTGATCAGGCTGGAGATCACCTGCAGGTTGTTTTTGACGCGGTGGTGCACCTCGCGCGTCAGCTTCGTCTGCCGCACCAGTCCGTCGGCGAGCCCCGCCTCATGGATTGCCACGGTGCGGGTCAGCGCGCGAAACGTGTCGCCCAGCTCGCGCAGCTCCTGCGCGGGGAGCGAGCGGATCATCGCGATGTCGGGCTCGTCGCCGGGGGTAAAGGCCGCAACATGCGCACGCAGCTGTCGTAGCGGGCGGATCAGCAGGCGATCGACGACGAACCAGGCAATCCCGGCCGCAGCGACCCACATCACCAGCGGCAGCAGCAGCGCGATCACCAGCGGCGAGGTAATCGGCGCGGTGCGTACCTCCATCGCCAGCTTCACCTCGCCGATCCCCAGATCGATCTGGTTGCGCTCACGCCGCTCGAACGCATTTTCCCGCGCCAGCCTGTGGAGTTCCAGCGCCTCGCCGTCGCGTATCAGCGTCGCCGAATAGGCGGGGGTGAAGCCGCTCGGCCGGCTCAATTCGGTCAGCAGGCCGGTCGGGAAATACGCTGCCGCCGCGACCCGGCGCGATCGTCCGAGTACGCCGAGCAGCAGGCCGCGCCTCGGCGCGATCTGCGCAGAGACGGCAGCATCGCGCGCCATCCGCGCCGTATCGCGCGATCCGATGAACTCCGTCCCGCAGATCACCCGGCCGCCGCCGTCGAAGATCGCGAAGACCGCGCCGTTACTCGCCTGCTGCGCGAACACGCCCTTTGCCCGGGCGCAGCTGGGCGTATCGTTGGGATCGGCTTCGAGCGCGTCCACGGCTACACGCAGCGCCGTCATGTCGCCGATCAATTCGATCGCCAGCGCGCGGCTGCTCTCGGCGGAGGCGACGCGCAGCGCCGAGCGGGCCTCGTTGTCGGCGATCTGCGTAATGCGCAGCGTCGCGAACAGCGCGATCACGGCCAGCGGCAGCAGCGCGATCGAGATGATCACCAGAAGCTTCGCGCCGGTCGGCCAGCGCATCATAAGCGAAGACGCCGTCGCGCCGACGCGCGAATCGTCCGCCGCCTTAGTCATCGCATCGTGTCTAGCCGAGCTTGCCGAGCAGTGAAATCATCTCGTCGGGCACATTTTCGTCGACCGTCTTCTGGTAGATCGAGCGCAGCGCAGCGCCCATGTCGCGATCCTTGGACTGGACGGCGGCCTTCTTCGCTTTCACCCGTTTTTCTGGCGCTTCCCGTTCAGAACTCAACGCTAACCCCCTGAATCACCCAATGCGCCAAGACTGTGGCTTTCGCGGCCGGATACGGGCCAAAGTACCGATCCGCCAGGGCGTGCCAGCGACGGTGAAACCAAAAAGCGCTTCGATGGTTCCATGCCCGGCGATGAATACCATCATCGGGGGTCGGGTCGCCTGCGGGGGTCATCGACGGAGTTGATCAATCACGGCCGGCGGGCAGCCGTCGGGCCGATATTCTCAAGGGAGTCTTTCCGTCTCATGTCGCTTGGACAACAGCTCGCACCGCATTTGCCTTTTCTTCGTCGTTACGGCCGCGCGCTGACCGGCAGCCAGTCGCACGGCGACAAGTATGTGCGCGCGACGCTGGAGGCGATCGTCGCGGCCCCAGGCGAATTCCCGCGCGACGTCGATCCCCGGCTCGGGCTCTACCGGACGTTCCAGGCGATCTGGAATTCGACCAACGACGACGAGCAGGCGGACCCGGGCGAGGTCGACGATCAGGAAGCGGTCGCGCGCTCGCGTCTTGCGCGGATGACGCCGCTGTCGCGCCAGGCGCTGCTGCTCACCGCGATGGAAGGTTTCACCACCGAGGATGCGGCCTATTTGATCGACGTGACGCCGTCCGAGGTTGAGGCGCTGGTCGCCGACGCACTCGCCGAGATCGAGAATCAGACGCGCGCCCGCGTGCTGATCATCGAGGACGAGCCGATCATCGCGATGGATATCGAGACGATCGTGCGCGACCTCGGCCATGAGGTGACCGGCGTCGCAGTTACTCGCGACGAGGCGGTGGCGCTCGCGATGGAGGATCGCCCCGGCCTCGTGCTTGCCGACATCCAGCTTGCCGACGATTCCTCGGGGATCGATGCGGTGAAGGACATCCTTGCCGAATTCCAGGTGCCGGTGATCTTCATCACCGCCTTCCCGGAGCGGCTGCTGACCGGCGAGCGGCCCGAGCCAACCTTCCTGATCACCAAGCCGTTCCAGCGGTCCACTGTGAAGGCGGCGATCAGCCAGGCGCTGTTCTTCGACCAATCGACCACGCCGAGTGCGTGATCAATCGATACGGAGCCAAAACGGTGTTGGGGGGTTGAGCGATCATGGCGAATGAAAACGAACGGGTCGAAGTAACCACCGATGAGGCGCGTGCGGGATCGACCCCGCACATGACACGCTACATCCTCCCGATCTCACTGGTCTTGGTGATCGTCATATTCGCGGCGCTGCTCTTCGCACGGCAGTAGGTCGCGCAGCGATGTTGACCGACCGGCTGGCAAATCGTGCCGGCGCCACCTATCTTGCGAATGCAACGTCGGAAACGCCCGGCGCGGGGAATGATCGACTACACATGACGCAAGCTGAACCGCGCGACGATGTCGCGGCCGTCGATGCGCCGGTCGAGCACGTCGCGCTATCCGATCCTGAGTTCAAGGCGCAACTGGCGCAGGTTATCCCGCACCTTCGCGCCTTCGGCCGTTCGTTGTCGGGCAATCGCGATCTCGCCGACGATCTGGTGCAGGAAACGCTGCTCAAGGCTTGGGCCGCGCGCAAGCGCTTTCAGGCGGGCACCAATATGCGCGCCTGGACCTTCATCATCTTGCGCAATCTGTATCTGTCGCAGATGCGCCGCGCGCGCTTCAAGGGCGAGTGGGACGATCTCGTCGCCGATCGCCTGCTTGCTGCGCCGGCGAGCCAGGACAAGCACGTCGAGCTCGCCGACATGCAGCGCGCGCTGCTTCATCTGCCGCAGCCGCAGCGTGAGGCGTTGATTCTCGTCGGCGCGGGTGGTTTCGCCTACGAAGAGGCAGCGGAGATCTGTGGCGTCGCAGTCGGCACGATCAAAAGCCGCGTCGCACGGGGCCGCGTCGCGCTGGAAAATCTGATGAGTGGCAGCGACATGACGTCGCGGACCGATCACACGGTCGTCGGCACCAAGGCGACGCTCGACGAGATCATGGACGAGGTCGACGAGCTTAGTCGCGATCGCTGATTTAGTGCGTCGTCGCGCGATCGAGCGCGGCAAGGTAGCGTTCGAGCTCCGGCGGCGAACGACGCGCGTCGCCGTAAGCACGCCGTAGCGCCTCGCCAAGCGCGTCAGTGGCGCGCGGTCGGCGGACGAAATATCCGGCAGCCGGCGCGTTCTGTGGCCCATGGTCACTACTCATCATGGGCGATAGAACGTCGCGACGAGGGAAGGGTTTCGTCGCGCGATGGCTATCGAGATTTTGTCAAGCGAAAAATGTGAAGCCGCGACGGTCACCGGCGCGATCGAACGCGCCGCGCTCTATGCCCCGTTTCTCGCGATGCTACTTCGCCGCCAGCCCGATTTTTCTGCGGAGACCATGGCGCGATCGGTGGAGATCGACCCCGCCGAGCCGCTCCGCCGTGCCCTGCGAATCGCACGGCGGCGGCTCGCGCTTCAGGTCGCGATCGGCGACCTTGCCGGCTGCCTCGATCTTTCGGGCGTTACGTGCGCGCTGAGCGACTTCGCCGATCTCGCGCTCGATCGCGCGATCGCGGCGGCGATCACCGAACGCTATCCTGATGCCGAGCCACGTGGGTTCGCCGCGATCGCGCTCGGCAAGCAGGGCAGCGGCGAGCTTAACTATTCGTCCGACATTGATCCGATCTTCCTGTTCGACCCCGAAACGCTGCCTCACCGCGCCAACGAGGAGCCGGTCGACGCGGCGGTGCGGATCGGGCGACGGGTGATCGAGCTTCTCCAGCAGCCCGACGGCGACGGCTACGTCCTGCGCGTCGATCTGCGCCTCCGTCCAAGCCCCGAGGCGACGCCAATCGCGCTCCCGATCGACGCGGCGATCGCTTATTACGAATCGCAGGCGCTGCCGTGGGAGCGCGCCGCGTTCATCCGTGCCCGCGCCGCCGCCGGTGATATCGCTCTCGGCAAGTCGTTCCTCGACGCCATTCGGCCGTTCATCTGGCGGCGCAGCCTCGATTTCGGGGCGATCGGTGAGATCGTCGCGATCACCCGCCGCATCCGTGATCATCATGCGCAAGGGCAAGCGTTCGGCCCGGGGTTCGATCTGAAGCGCGGCCGTGGCGGCATTCGCGAGGTCGAGTTTTTCGCGCAGATCCACCAACTGATCCACGGCGGTCGCGAGCCGGCACTGCGCGTCGCCGACACCCGCGCCGCGCTTCGCGCGCTCGCCGACGCCGGGCGGATCGCGCTCGACGACGCAGCGGCGCTGATAGACGCCTACGTCGCACTGCGGACGGCCGAGCATCGCGTCCAGATGATCGACGATCGCCAGACGCATCATCTGCCGACCGGCGCGGCGCTCGACCGCGTCGCGCAACTCGATGGGCGCACGGACGGGGCTGCGCTGCTCGATCACCTTCGTCCGCACGTCACGCGCGTCGCGGCGATCTTCGATCGGCTTGCACCGCCCGTGCCCGCCGGTCTGTCGTTCGACGCGGAAATCCTGACGGCGCATCTCGCGGCGCTCGGCTTCGATGCGCCCGAAGGCGCCGCGGCGCGGATCGCGGCTTGGCGCGCGGCGCGCTACCCTGCGCTGCGCAGCGCCGCGGCGCAGGCGGCGCTCGAGGCGGTGCTGCCCGGCCTCGTCTCGGCCTTCGCCGACGCAGCCGTGCCGCAGGCGGCGTTGCTGAGCCTCGACCGGCTGCTCGAACGATTGCCGAGCGCGGTGAACATCTTTCGCCTGCTCGAAGCGCGCCCGGCGCTCGCAACGCTGCTGGCGCAGTTGCTCAGCCACGCGCCGACGCTTGCCGACGAGCTGGCGCGGCGCCCCGATCTGCTTGATGGGCTGATCGATGCGTCCGCTTTCGATCCGGTCGGTGATGTCGCCGATCTCGCGCGGGAAATGAAGCTGCGCGAGCGCGGCACGGACTATCAGGCGCAGCTCGAACACGTCCGCCGCGTCGTCGGTGATCGCCGCTTCGCGCTCGGCGCGCAGATCGTCGCGGGCAGTTCCGACCCACTCGAAGTCGCGGCCGGCTATTCGCGCGTCGCCGAAGCGGCGATCGCCGTGCTGACCGAGGCCACGATCGCGGAGTTCGCGCACGCGCACGGCCATGTGACGGACAGCGAATTCGTCATCGTCGCGCTCGGCCGGCTCGGGGGCGGCGCGCTGACGCACGCGTCCGATCTCGATCTCGTTTACCTTTTCACCGGCGATTTCGCGGGTGAGTCGGACGGCGCCAAGCCGCTCGGCGCGACGCTTTACTACAATCGGCTCGCGCAGCGCGTGACGGCGGCGCTGTCGGTGCCGACCGCGGCCGGGCCGCTGTACCCGATCGACACGCGGCTGCGGCCGTCGGGTACGCAGGGACCGCTGGTCGTCAACCTCGCGTCGTTCGCGCAGTATCAGCGCGAGAGCGCTTGGACGTGGGAACATATGGCGCTCACCCGCGCGCGCGTCGTGTTCGGCACGCGCTCGGCACGCGATGCGGTGACGGACGTGATTGACCAGGTGCTCGCCGGCGACCGGCCGCAGCGCGATCTCATCGCGGATGCGATCGCGATGCGTGCCGAGATGGCGGCGCACAAGCCGCCGGCGGGCGCGCTCGATGCCAAGTTGCTGCCCGGCGGACTCGTCGATCTCGAATTCGCCGTCCATGTCGCGCAGTTGACGCGCCGCACCGGCTTCCACCCCGATCTGGCACAGGCGATCGCGGCGCTCGGCCTGCCATCCGCGATTGCCGAGGCGCACGATCTGCTCACACGGCTCATCGTCACGCTGCGCCTCGTCGCGCCCGACGCAGCGGCGCCCGATGCGCCGGCGACACGCGCGCTGATCGCCCGCGCGCTCCGCCTGCCCGACTGGGACGCGGTGGTTGCGGCCTTTGATGCGGCCCGGCAGGAGGTGATCGACGCGTGGAAGGAAGTGACCGATGGACCAACTGCCCGACGTGACGGTGACAGCGACTGACGGTGCGCCCCTACGTCTGCACGATCAGCCGCGCCCGATCGTCATCTATTTCTATCCCAAGGACGATACCGCCGGCTGCACCCGCGAGGCGCAGGAATTTTCTGCGCTGATCGATGATTTTCGTGCTGCGGGTGTCGGCGTGCTCGGCATCTCGCGCGATACGCCCAAGCGCCACGCCAGCTTCACTGCCAAATACGATCTCGCCGTGCCGCTGGCGAGCGACGAGGAGGGCGCTGCCTGCGCCGCGTTTGGGGTATGGCTCGAGAAATCGATGTACGGCCGGCAATATATGGGAATCGAGCGATCGACCTTTCTGTTCGGTTCCGACGGCGCGCTCGTGCAGGCGTGGCGCAAGGTGAAGGTGCCCGGCCACGCCGCAGCGGTGCTCGAGGCTGCTCGCGCACTGTGACGATCGCATTGCCTAGTGTCGCGACTGTGGCGCGCGCGGTGCTGGAAACTGCCGAGCCCGCCGCCAAGATCAAGGCGGCGCGGCGCGCGGCGCGGGCTTGGCGGCAGGGTGATCTCGCACATCGCTTCGACACGGAGATGCCCGCCGCGCCCGCGCGGCCAGATCGACCCGAACTGCTGCTGCCGGGGAGGATGCCGCGACGCGGCAAGGCGGGATCGGAGCGCGGGCGGATCGCGCTGCTCCATGCGCTGGCGCACATCGAATTTACCGCGATCGATCTCGCCTTCGACCTAGTCGGCCGTTTCGGAGCGCAGTTTTCGCGCAGCTTCGTCGACGACTGGATCTCGGTCGGCGCCGACGAGGCCATCCACTTCGCGCTGCTCGATCGGCGGCTGCGCGCGCTCGGCAGCGGTTACGGCGCGCTGCCCGCACACGCCGGGCTGTGGGAAGCGGCGGACGCGACCACCGACGACGTCGTCGCGCGCCTCGCGGTCGTGCCGATGGCGCTCGAGGCGCGCGGGCTCGACGTCACGCCGGTAACGGTCGAGCGGTTCGTCGCGGCCGGCGACGTTGCCAGTGCGAGGATCCTCCAGCGCATCTACCACGACGAGATCCGCCATGTCGGATACGGCACCAAATGGTTCGGAATCGCATGTGAGACGAACGGATTCGTGCCCGTTACGCATTGGCGCGCGATCATCCTGGCGCGATTTCGCGGCATCGTGAAAGCGCCGTTCAACGGCTCGGCGCGCGACTCTGCCGGCCTGACGCGCGAATTCTATGCCGATCTTGCGTAAAGCACCGGACCGGGCCCAGTAACGGTGCGTCGGGATGCGGGGGGCCGCAATCCAGGCCAGTGATTGATAGAAAAGCGCGTCGGGTCGCCTCGGCGTACGTCGTTTGCACCGATTTCGTCCGGGGTTCGATGACCAAGATTTTTACCGCGTCTGTTAACGGCCTTGCCGCCGGCGCCCGTTCGGCCTTCGCGCCGCGGCACGTGATCTTCCACGACGGCCAGTCGATCCGCCGGATCCGCCTCGGCGGGGTGTCGCAGGGTCTCGTTGCTGGGGTTGCCGCCACCGTCGTCGCTTTCGCGGGCTATGGCGCGGCTAGCGCGACGGGTGACGCCGCGGTGGCGGCCGGCCTCGCTGCACCGGTACAGAGCGAGCAGCGTCTCGCCACGATGGAGCGCAAGCTCGTCCGCATGCAGGCGCGCGTCGCCACTATCCGCGAGACTGCCGAGCAGCATGCTGCGCGGATCGAGCAGCGCCAGGCGCTGCTTGCCGCCGCGCTGACGGGGGAGGGTGATGAGAAGAAGCTTGCGCTGGCGACGCTCAAGCTTCAGCCGACCGACGATCGGCTTGCCGCCTATGTCGTGGCGCCGTTCGGCAAGCTCGAGCAGCGCCAGGCGACGCTTGCCGGCGAAGCGACGCGGCAGCTGCAGCAGCGCTACGCCATGGCGACGCGCGAGATCCGCAAGCTCGGCCTGCGCCCCGACCGCATCGTGAAGCAGGGCGCGGCGATGGGTGGTCCGCTGATCCCGGCCGCGAGCGCCGAGGCGACCGCCGATCTCAGCGCCGACGCTCAGTTCCGTTCGCTGTTCATGACCTGGAAGAAGCTCGACACGCTCGAGCAGGGCGTGATTGCGATCCCCTCCGTCCAGCCGGTCCAGCATCTTAGCTTCACCAGCAATTTCGGGATCCGCAGCGATCCGTTCCGCGGGTCGGCGGCGATGCACGCCGGCGTCGACATCCCCGGCCCGACGGGCACGCCGATCTATGCCACCGCCGACGGGATCATCAGCCACGCCGAGCGCCAGGGCGGCTACGGCAATATGGTCGAGATCAATCACGGCAAGGGCATCGCCACCCGCTACGGCCACCTGTCGAAGATCATCGTGACCGCCAACGGGCGGGTGCGTCGCGGGCAGATCATCGGCCTGATGGGGTCGACCGGCCGTTCGACCGGGCCGCACCTCCATTATGAGGTCCGCATCGATGGCCATGCGGTCAATCCGGTGCCGTTCCTCACTACCGCGGATTATCTGCTTGCGGCGAAGGATCGTTCGGTCGGCCAGATCCCGATCTCGGCGACCGGCCCGGCGGCGCAGGACGGCCTCTGATCCGGTTGCGGGCGGGGCAGGGCAGGCTTATCTCGACGCCATGGCAACGCTCGCACCCGATATCGCACTGACCGCGTCCGCCGCCGCGCGCGTCGCGGCGATCGCCGCCAAGCAGAACAAGCCCGCGATCCTGCGCCTGTCGGTCGAAGGCGGCGGTTGCTCCGGTTTCCAGTACAAATTCGGGTTCGCCGACGCTCCTGAGGCCGGCGACACGATCGCCGAAACCGATGGCGTCCGCCTGGTCGTCGACGACATCAGCCTCGATCTCGTTCGCGGTGCGTCGGTCGACTATGTCGAATCGCTCGGCGGCGCGGCGTTCCGGGTCGACAATCCCGTCGCGGCATCGGGTTGCGGTTGCGGCACCAGCTTCTCGGTGTAAGCAGCGTGGCGTGAAGATCGTCACCTACAACGTCAACGGCATCAAGGCGCGGTTGCCGCGCCTGCTCGAATATCTCGCCGAGCAGCAGCCCGATATCGTCTGCTTGCAGGAACTGAAGTCGAGCGATGAGACTTTTCCCGAGGCGGAGATCCGCGCTGCCGGCTATGGCGCGGTGTGGCACGGGCAGAAGGGGTTCAACGGCGTCGCAGTGCTCGCCAAGGGCATCGATCCTGTCGAGCGGCAGCGCGGCCTCGATGGCGAGCCCGAGGACGATCACAGCCGCTATCTCGAGTGCGACGTCGACGGGCTGACGGTCGCGTCGATCTATCTGCCGAACGGCAATCCGCAGCCCGGCCCGAAGTTCGACTACAAGATCCGCTGGATCGAGCGGCTGGCGGCGCGTGCGCGCGTCCTGCTCGCGGCGGAATTGCCGGCGGTGCTCGCGGGCGATTACAACGTCATCGCCAACGACGACGATACCTTTTCGGTGCGGGCGATGGCGGACGACGCGCTGATGCAGCCCGAGAGCCGCGCAGGCTACCGCGCGCTGCTCGCACAGGGGTGGACCGATGCGCTGCGCGTGCGGCATCCCGCCGGGCGCGTGTGGACTTTCTGGGATTATCAGGCGGGGGCGTGGCAGCGTGACGCGGGCTTCCGCATCGATCACCTGCTGCTGTCGCCGGCAGTGGCGGATCGCTTGGTCGAGGCCGGCGTGGACAAGGCGTATCGCGGTCGCGAGAAAGCCAGCGACCACGTGCCGACTTGGGTCCGGCTGCGCTGAACGACACCATTCGCGCGTCCGTTACGCGTTTCGAGGCCGACGTTGGCCGATAGCCACGGCAAACGGCTTCCTCCCGAGCGTACGGCATCGGACAGCGCCGCGCTGTCCGTCCGGTAGCGAACACCAGGGTGGTAGCAAGTTGCGCCGTCGATCGGCGTATCGCGCCAACTGCCATGGCACACTGTGGGTTGAGGTTGGCTAAGTCATTGAAACAGCGTGTCCGCTGGAATTGGCACGCGCAATGCAAAGCATCCGGTAGGCGGCGCACTCAAGCCTCGCCCGACCAGGAGACCATGCCATGACCCTCTTCGCGCTCACCGCCGCCCTCGCTCTCGGCACCGCTGCTGCCGCCCCGGTCGCGCCCTCGTCGGACCAGGTCGCCGTCACCCAGCCGACCCTCGCGCTCGATCCAGGCAGCGACAATCGCCGCGTGTGCGTCGTGGAGCAGCGCGTCGGCACGTTGATCGCCCGCAAGACCTGCCAGACCCGCGCTGCCTGGGTGGCACAGGGTATCGACCCGCTGGCGGCACGCTGAGCGGCGCTGTCGCACCGCAGAGGCCCGATCTACGATGAAAAGATGCTGACGCCGGGGCTTCGCAGCCCCGGCAGCGGAGAGAAAGCGGGGCCGTGGCGCCCCGTCCGCCGCCCCGGTGTTCCGGCATCGACGTCTTGGATCAAACGCGTCATCGATCCCGGGCCGAGCGGTCTGCTAGCAGCTACAGATCCTTGCCGTAGATCTGATAGACCTTGTTGACGCGGCTGCCGATCGTTTCGGCGATCGAACGCATCCCCTGATTGTCGTCGAGGATCCAGCCGATTTCCCCGCGCGTCGCGCTGTAGCGCGTCACCGACGCCCGCCGGATATATTCGATCATCATGAAGGCAAGCTGGCTCGCCATGCGCGATGATTGCAGCTCCTTCACCACACCCATCAATGGCACGCGCATCGTGCGCACCTTGGGCTTGCGCAGCCACAGCAGCAGCTTCGCCCAGCCGAACGGCAGCAGCGAGCCGTTGAGCCCTGCCAGCGGTTCGTTGAGATCGGGCAGGGTGATCATGAACGCCACCGGCTTGCCGTCGAGTTCGGCGATGCGGATCAGGTCGTTGAAGACGATCGGCTTAAGCTTGACGCCGACGTCCTTGATCTCGGGCGGGGTCAGCGGCACGAAGCCCCAATTGGCCTCCCATGCATCGTTGAGAATCGACAGGATGATCGCCGCCTCCTCGTCGAAGCGCCGCTTGTCGACCTCACGCACGACGATGCGCGGGTTCTTCTCGCCCGATTTGATGATCCGCTGCACGATCGGCGGGAAATCGGGCCGGATGTCCAGCTCGTAGGTCATTACCTGCTTGATCGGGTGATATCCCGCCGCTTCGATCCAGCCGCGATAGGCGGGCTTGGCGTGTCCCATCATCACCGTCGGCGGATGATCGAAGCCTTCGATGAGCAATCCGGGCTCTTCCCAGATCGACTGTGAGATCGGGCCAAGCACCAGCGCCACACCCTGCGCGCGTAACCACTCCTCCGCGCTGCCCAGCAGCGCGCGGAAGATATCCTCGTCTTCCGCCTCCATCAGTCCCCACTGGCCGCTGCCCGGGCCGAAGCCCTGCGCGGCGGGCATCTGCTGCGCGAGCGTATCGATATGCGCGGAAATTCGGCCAACGACGCGGCCGTCGCGCTCGGCGAGGAAAAGCTGCGCCTTCGCGTGACTGTACCAGCCGTTCTTCTCGGGTGTGATCAGCCCCAGCGCCTCGCCCTTCAGCGGCGGCACCCAATTTGGATCGTCGCGATACAGACGGAACGGCAGGTCGACGAACGCCTTGCGGTCGCGCTTGGACGATATCGGGCGGATGGTGATCGCAGCTGCCATGCGTTGCCGTGTAATCGCCGCGAGCGATCATGGCGAGCGGCCTTTCCGCGCGCGCCGGGTCTGTTGCCGTCACGCTCTCGCCACTATCTTTGGTCTATGTCTGTAGCCATGAATACGATGACGCTCGACCGTGCGAGTGCCGCGCCGACGGCACTGCGATCGCCGATCGCCGACGACCGCGCGATGCTGAAGGCCGCCGCCGACCTGACGCGCGACCTCTCCGCGCCGCGACCGGCGATCTACTGGGCCGACCTCGTCGCTTCCGCCGTCGTCGGTTACGCTGCGCTGGTCGTCGCTATCGTCGCCACGCCGCTGTGGGCGACGCTGCTCGCTGTTGTGGTCGCGATGCTTGCGCTCTACCGCGGGATGAGCTTCATCCACGAGCTGACGCACGTGAAGCACGCGTCGCTGCCGGGCTTCCGTACCGGCTACAATGCGCTAATCGGCGTGCCGATGCTGGTGCCGTCGTTCATGTACGAAGGCGTGCACAATCTCCATCACGCGCGCACGCGCTACGGCACGTCGGAGGATCCCGAATATCTCCCGCTCGCGCTGATGAAGCCGTGGTCGCTGCCGCTGTTCGTGCTGATCGCCGCGCTTGCGCCGATCGCGCTGATCTTCCGCTTTGGCATATTGTCGCCCCTATCGGTGATCGTGCCGCCGCTGCGCCGCGTGGTGGTGGAGCGTTACTCCGCGCTGGCGATCAACCCGCACTTCCGCCGCCGCATGCCCGAGGGCGCGGCGAAGGCGCAGTGGAATCGGATCGAGACGGCGTGTGCGCTTTGGGCGATGACGCTGATTGCGCTCGTCGCGAGCGGCACGATGCCGCTGCGGACCTTCGCGATCATCATCGCGGTCGCCTCGGGCGTGGCGGTGGTCAACCAGCTGCGTACTTTGGTTGCGCATCTGTGGGAGAACGAGGGCGAGGCGATGACCGTCACCGCCCAGTATCTAGACACCGTCAACGTTCCGCCGCCCGCGACGCTGCCCGCGCTGTGGGCACCGGTTGGGCTGCGCTACCACGCGCTTCACCACCTGATCCCCGGCGTGCCGTATCACGCGCTGGGTGAGGCGCATCGCCGAATCAGCGCCGCGCTCGATCCAGCCTCGCCGTATCACCGCGCGAGCTACGCCGGCATGCCGGGGCTCGTCGCCAAGATCGCGCGGAGCACGATGCTGCCGCGCTGAGGCGCTATTCCTCGGTGCGCAGCAGCACCGCCTCGCCGATCAGCAGAAACAAGAGGAAGGGCGCCCACGCCGCGAGGAACGGCGGGTAGGCACCCAGATTGCCCATCGCCAGCGCGAAATTGTCAGCGACGAAATAGGCGAAGCCGAGCGCCATGCCGATCACCGCGCGGACGAAGAGCTTGCCCGATCGGGCAATGCCGAACGCCGCGACCGCGCCGAGCAGCGGCATCAGCACCGACGACAGGGGCCCCGACAGCTTGTGCCACAGCGCGCCTTCGAGCGCCTTGGTCGGCCGCCCTGCCGCGGCGAGATCGTCGATCGCGGCGTTGAGGGCGCGGAACGACAGGCCGTCGGCATCGACCGTCGCCAGCGTGAACTGATCGGGGGTCACGCCGCGCGCGATCACCGTCGTCCCCAGCTGGACTATCTTGCCGCTCGCCACGTCGAAGCGGCGTGCCGGGCCGATCGCCCAGCCGTCGCCGCTGCGCCGCCCGGTGGGGGCGGTGACGATCCCGCGCAGGCTGCCGCCCTCGCGCTCGTAGAGCGTGATGTTGCCGAGCTGCGCTGTATCGCCGCGCCCCTTGATCTGATCGACCTGCACCAGATCGTCGCCGGTGCGCACCCACACGTTGCCGCGGTCGCCGCGATCGATCGGCAGCGCGCCGTAATTCACCTTCTGCCATTGATCGAGCGTGGCGGTGGCGCGCGCGACGATGCGATCGTTGAACGCGAAGCTCAGCACCGCCACGCCGACGCTGGCAAGGATCAGTGGCGCAAGCACCTGATGCGCCGACATGCCCGAGGACTTCAGTGCCACGATCTCGCTGTTCTGGTTCATCGTGATCAGCGTCAGAATCGTGCCGAGCAGGACGGAGAACGGCAGGAAGCGCGCGATGATCTCGGGCACGCGCAGCGACATGTAGCGCCACACCTCGGCGTCCCCGTTGCCGGGCACCGCAAGGATCTTGCCCGATTCACCGAGCAGGTCGAGCGCCTGGAGCACCAGCACCAGTCCGGCGAGGACGCCGAACGTGCGCAGAAGGAACATGCGCCCCATGTAGAGCGACACGGTGCGCGAGGGAAAGAATGAGGTCATGCGCGCGCCTCCGTTCGGCGACGTCCGGGCAGCCGACGCGTGATCGCCTTCAGCGCCTTGCCCGCGACGCGTTCGAGCGCGCCGATCGGTTGCCCGCCGGGGACATAGGCCAGCGTGTAGAACATCCAGACGATCAGCCCGGCGAAGATCGCGAACGGCGTCCACAGCGCGATGAACGGGTCGACCCGGCCAAGCTCGCCGATCGACGCGGCGTACTGGTTCACCTTGTGATAGGCGACGACCATCACGATCGACAGGAACACGCCGAGCGCCGAGGTCGAGCGCTTCGGTGGCACGCCGAGCGCGACCGCCAGCAGCGGCAGCAGGAACATCGTCAGCACCTCTGCCAGCCGGAAATAGAGTTCGGCCTGGCTGCTGTCGCGTGCCTGCTCGCTCCCGCCGCTCTTCCCCAGCCGCGCGAGCTCGGGGATGGTATATTCGAGATTGCGCCCGCCACGCGCGCGGAAGCTCTCGAACCGCGGGAGGTCGATCGGCAAGTCGTGCGCGCTGAACGTCAGCACGCGCGGCGTCGCGAATTCGGGCCGGTTGTGGATCAGCGTGCCATTGGTCAGCCGGAAAATGATCGTGTTCGGATCGTCGGTGGCAAGGAACTGCCCGCGCTGCGCCGTCACGCCGATCCAGTCGCCCTTGGGCGTCTGCGCGCGCACGAAAATACCCGACAGCTCGCGCCCCTTGTCGCGGCTGCGTTCGATCCGCAGCGTCATGCGGTCGCCGAGATGCGTGAACTCGCCGACCTTTATCGACGCGCCGAGCGCGCCGGTGCGCAGCTCGAACCGCAACCCTTCATAGGCGTAGCGCGCCCGCGGCTGAATGTAGCCGACGATCGCGAGGTTCGCGAGCGCCAGCACGGTGGCATACATATACGGCACGCGCAGCAGCCGGCCGTAGCTCATGCCGACGCCGCGCATCACGTCGAGCTCGGACGAGGTAGCGAGCCGGCGGAAGGCGAGCAGGATGCCGAGCATCAGCCCGATCGGGATACCGAGGCCGAGATATTCGGGCAGCAGGTTCGCCAGCAGCTTCCACACGACGTTGACCGGGCCGCCCTCGGTCGCGACGAAATCGAACAGCCGCAGCATGCGGTCGAGCACCAGCAGCATCGCCGACAGGATCAGCGTCGAGAACAGCGGCAATGCGATCAGCCGGGCCATGTAACGGTCGATCGATCTCATGGGCAGCGGCGCGGCGGCTTCCTTCAGGGTATGGGAGCGCCGGTATAGGCGAGCCGCCCGCGTGCGCCAGCCCCTTCGCGCCGCGGTCGGGCGTTGCCGCGGCTACTCGGCAGCGATGCGATGCGGGGCCTCGGGCCGTGCGCGCGACAATGCCTCGGCGATGGCGCGTTCCAGCCCCACGAGCGTGAACGGTTTGCGCAGCACGTGGTGGCCGTTGAACAGCCCAGCATCGTTCGTCTCGCCCGCGAAGCCGGTGACGAACAGCACTGCGACGTGCGCGTGGCACGGATCGAGCGCGGCGATCATCTCCGGGCCGGTCCGCACCGGCATCAGCACGTCACTGATAATGAGATCGACGTCAGGATGGTGGGCAAGCAGCGCTGGCGCGGCGAGGGGATCGTCGCAGCCGATCGCCTCGTGACCGAGCTCCTCAAGTGCGCCGGTCGTCGCGGCGAGTACGCGCGGATCGTCCTCTACCACCAGCACCGTCAATGCGGTGATTGCAGGCTCGTTACCGGTGGCGGGCGCGGCGACTGCGATGGCGGGCGCTGCGCTTGCGTCGCGCGGCAGCTTCATCCGTACCACGGTGCCCGCGCCCGGCGCGGTGTCGATCGTCACCTCGCCGTTCAGCTGGCGAACGAAGGCGAAGATCTGGCTGAGACCGAGCCCGGTCCCCTTGCCGACCGGCTTGGTGGTGAAGAACGGCTCGAACACGCGCTCGGCAATCTCGGGAGTCATGCCGCAGCCGGTATCGGCGACCGCGACGGTGAGGAACTCGGCCGTCTCGGCGTGCTCGACCGCGGCGGTGATCGTCAGCGTGCCGCGACCCTCCATCGCGTCGCGCGCGTTGACGGCGAGGTTGAGCAGCGTGTTCTCCAACTGCACGCGATCGGCGCGCACGCGTGCGCCGCCTGCGCGATCGACGATCTCGACGCGGATGCCGTCCCCCAGCGTGCGATCCATCAGATCCCGCATGCCGGCGATCAGCGCGCCGACCTCGATCGGCTCGGGGTTGATCGCGTCCTCGCGCGCGAAGGCGAGGAGGCGGCGCGTCAGGTCGGCGGCGCGATTGGCCCCCTCGCTGGCGCTCGCCAGATGCTTGTCGACCTCGCCCGATCCCGCCGCCGCTGCGCGCCGCGCCAGCTCGAGCCCGCCGATCACGACTGCCAGCATGTTGTTAAAGTCATGCGCGATCCCGCCAGTCAGCTGGCCGACCGCATCCATCTTCTGCACCTGCCGCAGCCGCGCCTCCTGCACGCGCAGTTCGTCGGTCGCGGCGGCGACCGCGCGGCTCAGTTCCTCCGCCCGCGCGCGCTCCGCGTCCGCCTCCGCCCGCGCCGTGGCGCGCTCGGTCAGCGCGGTGACGCTCAGCCAGCCGAGCGCGATCGCGCCGAGCAACAGCAGCACGCCGAACGCGGACAGTACGAACGCCGCGCGCGTCGACCGATCGACCAGCGCCATTGCCGCGCGCGTGCGGCGGTCGAGCAACCGGCGCTCGCCTGCGATGATCGCATCGAGCACATCGTTGATTTCGGCGAGCGAGGCCGCCTTGCGGGACTGATAGTAGCGCGACAGTGCCTGCGCATTCTTGCCGTAATTGGTCGACAGCGCGGTCAGCGACAGCTCGCCGCCGCGCGAGCGATAGGCATCGCGCAGGCGATCGATCAGCGGCTTCTGCTCATCGTTGTCGCGTGTCAGCGCATCGAGCCGCGCAAGCTGATCGCCAGCGCGTCGCCAATCCTCGTAGTAGAGCCGGCCGAGTTGCTTGTCGCCGGAGATGACGTAGCGCCCGAGCGATGCTTCAGACCGCGCGATCGTGCCCGCCAGCGTGCGTGACAGGATCATCACGTCGTAGCTGTGCGATTGGAGCGTGATCGCGCGATCGCGCTGGCGATTGGCCTCGCCCAGCGTCAGGATCAGCGCCACGAGCACGCCCACGCCGAGCACGCCCATCACGACCAGCGTGATGGTGCGCCAGGCCCAGGCCTGCCCCCCGGCGGCGTCCAGATTCCCGTCCGCTTCCACGACCCTGCGGTATATCAGATCGACATCGGCCGCAAAAGCCGCGCGCCAGCGCTCAGCCGATCACTCCGGTGGCGCGTCCGGCCGCCGCGAACATCTCGATCACGCGGGCCATCTGCGCACTGGTATGTTCGGCGCACACCGAACAGCGCAGCAGGAACATGCCCGCGGGCGTTGCCGGCGGCCGCGCGACGTTGACGTACAGCCCGGCTTCCAGCAGCCCCTGCCACATGCGCACCGCCTGTTCCTGATCGTCGAGTATGACCGCGACGATCGCCGATTCCGGCGTCTCGGTCGGCAGGCGGAAACCGAACTGCTTCAGACCGGCGTGCAGCTGGCGCGTATTTGCCCACAAAGACGCGCGCTTGTCGTGCGCGTGCATCAGCTTGCGGATCGACGCGGCGGCGGACGCGACCACTGCCGGCGGCAGGCTGGCGGTGAAAATATACGGGCGGCAGACGAAGCGCAGGATCTCGAACTTGGGATGGTTCGACACGCAGAATCCGCCCACGGTGCCGACCGACTTGGAGAAGGTGCCGATCACGAAATCGACCTGATCCTCCAGCCCTTGGTCCTCGTATACGCCGCGGCCGTTGGGGCCGAAGAAGCCCATCGAATGCGCTTCGTCGACGAGCACCATCGCGCCGTGCTTCTTGGCGACCGCAACCATCTCCCTGAGCGGCGCGATGTCGCCGAGCATCGAGTAGACGCCCTCCAGCACGACGAGCTTGCCCGGTTCCTTGGGCAGGCGCCCGAGGCGCTTGTCGAGATCCTCGACCGAATTATGGCGGAAGCGCACGACCTCGGCATTGCCCATCGCGCAGCCGTCGTAGATCGAGGCGTGGCTGTCGGCGTCGAGGATGATATAGTCGCCCTTCCCCGCGATCGCCGAGATCACGCCTAGGTTCGCCTGGTACCCGGTCGAAAAGACGATCGCACCGGTGGTGCCGTAGAAGTCGCGCAGTGCCTGCTCGACTTCCATATGATCGTGGAACGTGCCGTTCAGCGCGCGGCTGCCGTTGGTACCGCTGCCGAAGCGGTCGAACGCCGCCTTGCCCGCCGCGATCACGTCGGGATCGAACGTCATGCCCATGTAATTGTAGGTGCCGAGCAGGATCGTCTCGCGACCCTTGATCGTCGCGACGGTGGGGCTCTTCACCTCCTCCATGACGATGCTGAACGGATCGCGCAGCCCCGAATCGAGCAGCGCCTGGCGCTCGGCGATCAGCGGATCGAACTTGTCGAACAGGTCGCGCTCGGCCGGGGCGGGGGCTACGGCGGCAGTAGGAGGCAGCGTTTCAGCCTGAAGGCCGGTCTCGGTCATCGTCTCATTCCTTCACCGGTCCGGGCGGCAAGGCCGAGCGTGTCGAGGCCTGCTCCCGAACCCTATACCCTCCGCACTCGGCGATGCGGGCGGCGAACGGCGGTTGGTGGTGATCAGCCCTTCAGCTTGGCGACGGCATCGGCGAGCTGGCCGACCGTCTCGATCTCGGCCTGCATGTTCATCGTGATGATGATGTCGAATTCGTCCTCGATCGCGGCGACGAAATCCATCACCGTCAGCGAATCCCACTCCAGGTCGCCCTGGAACGTCGTCGCCTCGGTCACGGTGACGCCCTTCTTGTTGAAGGGTTCGATCTGGCTCTTGATCGTGTCGAGAATGCTGTCGCGGTCGCTCATGCCGGGTCCTTAGCTGCTCGCGGCGGGGGTGCCAATCGAATGCGGCGGAAGCGTGGTCGACGCGCGCGCAGCCGAGCGCTAACGTCCGATGCCGTAGGCGCGCGCAGTCTCCGCAAGGCCGTCTGTGAGTGCGATCGTCGGCGTCCACAGCGTGGCCGGCGGCCGGCACGCCGCACGGGCGGTCCAGTCGGGATGGCTCAGATAGCCGACGCGATCGGACGTCAGCTTCGCGCCCGCGCCGCGGATCGCGCCGTCGAGCCGCGCGCCGACCTGCAGCAGAGCCTTGGGCAGGTGCAGCGGCAGCACGCGGCGGCCGACCGCGCGGCCGATCGCGGCGGCGAGCGCGCCATGCGTCAGCGCGTTACCATCGTCTGCTTCATAGACGGTGCGCTCCCCCGGCCGCTCGGCGAGCGCGACGAGCAGCCGCGCGAGATCGTCGACGTGGATCAGCGAGACACGCCCCGGCGGGGGCAGCAGCGCGAGCCCCGCGCGCGCGAGCCGGAACATGTCGCGCAGCTCGGTATCGCCCGGGCCGTACACGCCCGTCGGCCGCACGATCGTCCAGTCCGCCGCGCTCGCCATCACGCAAGCCTCCGCCTCGCGCTTCGACCAGCCGTAGTTCGACAGCTGCGGCTCGCGCGCGGACAGCGAGGAGACGTGGACGAAGCGGCGCGTGCCGCTCGCCGCCAGCATCGCCTGCGTGCCGGTGACGTTGCCCGCGACGAAGCCCGCGCGGTCGGGGGCGTTCACGACGCCGGCGACATGCAGGACCGCGTCCGCCCCGTCGACCAGCGCTTCGAGCGCCCCGGGATCGTTCAGCGAGCCCGCGATCCAGTCGACGCCCGATCGTGCCGGCTGCGGGCGGCGGACGAGCGCGCGTACGGCGTGCCCTTCCGCCAGCGCGCGCGCGATCGTCGACCGCCCGACGAAGCCTGTGCCACCCGTGATCGCCAGGATCACAGCAGCGCCATGTGGTTGCGGTGAACGAGCGCCGCGCGCGGGGCGTAGCCGAGCAGCGCCTCGTGCTCCTCGCTTCGCCGGCCGAGCAGCTGCGTCACCTCCGCCGCGTCATATTCCGCCAGGCCGCGCGCGATCACCCCCGCTGGCCCCTCGATCGCCACCACGTCACCGCGCACGAAACGCCCTTCGACCCCGGTCGCGCCCGCCGCCAGCAGGCTACGTCCGGCAGCGAGCGCGCTCGCCGCGCCGGCGTCGATGCGGATCGTCCCTTTCACCGTCAACCGCCCCGAGAGCCACGCGCGCCGCGCGCCGGAGCGCCGCTCCGGCCGGAAGATCGTGTGGCGCCCCGCGGTCGACAGCGGCCGATCGATCCGACCCGAGGCGATCGCCAGCGCGACCCCCGCGCCCGTCGCGATCCGCGCCGCTTCGATCTTGGAGACCATCCCGCCCGATCCCATGCCCGAGGCGGATCCGGTATCGGCCATGCCCGCGATCGCAGCGTCGTTCCGCGATACCTCCGCGATATGCGTTGCGCCTGGCAAGGCGGGATTGCGATCGTACAACCCGTCGATGTCGGACAGCAGCAGTACGCCGTCCGCACTCGCAGCCTGCGCCACGCGCGCCGCCAGCCGGTCGTTGTCGCCGAAGCGGATCTCGGCGGTGGCAACGCTGTCGTTCTCGTTGATGATCGGCACCACGCCGAGCTGAAGCAGCCGACCGAGCGTTGCCGCCGCGTTGAGGTAGCGGCGGCGATCCTCGAGATCGTCGAGCGTGACGAGCATCTGCGCCGCCGTCATCTGCTGCGCGTCGAGCACATCAGCCCACGTCCGGCTGAGTGCGATCTGCCCGGTTGCGGCGGCGGCCTGCGCATCCTCCAGGCTCGCCCGGCCGCCACGCGCCAGCCCCAGCCGGCGTGCGCCGAGCGCGATCGATCCCGACGAGACGATCGCCACCTGCTGGCCAGCTCGCACGCGGGCGGCGACGTCGGCGGCGATCCCTTCGAGCCACGAACGACGCACCGCGCCTGCCGGATCGACGAGCAGCGCGGAGCCGATCTTGACGATGAGGCGCTGGCAGGAGGCGGGGGGAAAAAGCATCGGCGGCCATCGTTAGAGCGATCGCGGCGCTCGCGAAAGGCGGGAGCGGGCGACGTTCGGGCTAATCAGCGCGGCGGAACCGGCGCGCGCAATGCTCGGTTGGTGCGGCCATGCTGATGACGTTGATCGTCGTGCTGATCGTCTCCGGCGCGCTGCTGATCGGCGCGGCTTGGGGCATCTACGGCAAGCTGCCGTCGGGTCTCGACGGTTTCCTGGTGGCGTTGGCTGGCGGCGCGCTGCTTTTGTCGGTGACGTCCGAACTGATCCAGCCGTCGATCGAGGCGAGTTCCTTGTGGGTCGCCGCGATCGGGGTGGCGGCAGGCGCCGCGCTTTTCACCGCAGCGGATTATCTGATCGATGAGAAATGGGGGGCGGATTCGGGCGGCGGGCTGCTCGCCGCGATCACGCTCGACGGCGTGCCGGAGAACCTTGCGCTCGGCGTCGCGCTGATCGGCGCGGGGCCGAGCGAGGTCGCGGCGCTCGCGGGCTCGATCCTGCTGTCGAACCTGCCCGAGGCGGCGGGCGGCGCGCGCGACATGGCGCGTGACGGACAGTCGAAGGGAAGGGTGCTTGCACTGTGGGCGGCGACGGCGGCGTTGCTGTCGGCGGCGGCGATCGCGGGCAACCTGCTGCTCGAAGGCGCGAGCGAATCGCATCTGGCGGCGATCCGCTGCGTCGCGGCCGGCGCGGTGATCGCCAGCCTTGCGACCGAGGTCTTTCCCAAGGCGTTCAAGGAGGATCAGCACTGGGCCGGCATCGCCACCGCATTGGGCGCGATCCTCGCCTTTGCGCTCGGCAGCCTTGACGGAGGCTGATCTCAGTCCTGCAGCCGCAACGCTACGTCGTTCATGAAGCGCACGTCGTCACCCGCCGCGAGCGTCGGCGCTTCTGCGGCGAGCGCGCCGAGCAGGTCTCTGAGCGGATCGATCTCGCTCTTGGCGTAATTGCCGAGGACATGGCCGGTGACGCGATCCTTGTGGCCGGGATGGCCGATCCCGATTCGCACGCGACGGAAATCGGGGCCGAGATGCTGATCGATTGAGCGCAGCCCGTTATGCCCGGCGAGCCCGCCGCCCTGGCGCACCTTGACCTTCATCGGCGCGAGATCGAGCTCGTCGTGGAACACCGTCAGCGCCTCGACGCCCAGCTTGTAGAAGCGCAGCGCCTCGGCCACGCTGCGGCCGCTCTCGTTCATGAACGTCGCGGGCTTGAGCAGCAGCACCTTGTGATTGCCAAGCCGCCCCTCGCGCACCCAACCCTGAAATTTCTTCGCATCGGTGCCGAAGCCGTGCACCTCGGCGATCGCATCGAGCGCCATGAAGCCGACGTTGTGGCGGTGCATGGCATATTGCGGGCCCGGATTGCCGAGGCCGACCCATAGCTGCACGTTCCATCTCCCATCAGCAGCCGACGTATCGGAACTGGTGCTGGCCGCTTCCAGCCAGCGCGTTCAACGAAAAACGGGCGGTGGCGTTGCCGCCTCCCGCCCGCTTCGCAAACCGGCCGCCCCGCAGGGCGGCAACAGGCGATCAGCCCTCGGCCTTGTCCTCGCCCTCGGCGTCGTCCGCCGGTGCTTCGGCTTCCGCCTCGGCAGCGGCGTCGGCCGATGCTGCCTCGGCGAGCGCGGCCTCTTCCTCGGCCTGCTCCTGCGCCTCGGCCTTCATCGCCGACGGCGCAACGAGCGTCGCGATGGTGAAGTCACGATCATCGATCGCTGATTCAGTGCCCTTGGGCAGCGTGACGTCCGAAATGTGCACGGTATCGCCGATATCGCGACCCTTGAGCGAAATCTTGATCTCCGACGGGATATCCGACGCGTCGCAGGTCAGCTCCAGCTCATGGCGTACGATGTTGAGCACGCCGCCCTTCTTCAGGCCGGGTGCATCCTCTTCATCGGTGAACACGACCGGCACCGCAACGGTGACGGTGGCATGCGCCGAGATGCGCAGGAAATCGACGTGCACCGGGCGATCGGAAACCGGGTGGAACGCGACGTCCTTGGGCAGGGTGCGCTCGCCGTTGATCATCACGACGGTGTTCATGAAGTGGCCGGTGCCGAGCGCCTTGACGAGCGCGCGCTCCTCGAGGTGGATCGAGGTCGGTTCCTTGTTCTGGCCGTAGATCACGGCGGGGACGCGGCCGTCACGACGCAGCGCCCGGGAGGCTCCCTTGCCAACCCGGTCACGCGTCTCGGCTGCGAGCGTCAACTGGTCGCTCATTGCATTCTCCGAAACGAATAGATGTGCCTTCCGCGCCACGCCTCCAGGGATGACCATGGCCGGAAGCGGGCGCGCATAGCGGCGGAGGCGCCGAAAGGCAAGGCGGCGCGCCGATCGGACGGGTCGGCGCCGCGGTGCTTGCGGCGCGACGGTCAATCGGCATAACAGCGGCTAAGTCGGCCGGCTTACGATGCCGACATGCGAGGAGAGAAGGATGGCCGGACCGCACCCCCTATTCGATCTGTCGGGTAAGGTCGCGTTGATCACCGGGGGCTCGCGCGGGCTTGGCCGCGAGATGGCGCTGGCCTTTGCCGATGCCGGCGCCGACGTGATCGTCTCCAGCCGCAAGGCGGACGCGTGCGACGCGGTGGTGAAGGAGATCGAGGCCAAGGGCCGGCGCGCCGCGGCGATCCCCGCGCACGCCGCCAAGTGGGACGAGATGGATACGCTGGCCGAGGCGGCATGGAATACCTTCGGCCGGCTCGACATCCTCGTCGCCAATGCCGGCATGGGGCCGCTGGTGCCGAGCCACGAGGTATCCGAAGCGCTGTTCGACAGCGTCGTCGGACTGAACTTCAAGGGGCCGTTCCGGCTGATGGCGAACATCGCGCACCGCATGAGCCAGCCCGATGCCAACGACGGCGGTGGCGGCACGATCCTTGCCACCTCGTCGATCGCGTCGCTGCGCCCGACGCCGCAGGTGGTGCCCTATGCCGGGGCCAAGGCGGCGCTCAACGCGATGGTGACGAGCATGGCGCACGAATACGGGCCTAAGGTGCGGATCAACGCGATCGCCGCCGGGCCCTTCCTGACCGACATCGCCAAGGCGTGGACCGAGGAAGCGCGCGAGACGACCGACAGCGCCGCGGGCCGCCCCGGTCGCCCGGAGGAGATCGTCACCAGCGCGCTGTTCCTGGCGAGCCCGGCGTCGAGCTTCGTCACCGGCACCGTCATCCGCTGCGACGGTGGCTGCTGATGGCCGCCGATCTGGAAGCGCAATCGGTCGACGCCGCCTGGCTCACCAAGCGGTTGCGCGACGCGGGCGTGTTGCGCGATGCCAAGGTGACGGACGTCGAGGCGACGCCGGTGGGCGTCGGCATGCTGGGCGATTCGATCCGCTACGTCGTCCGTTACGACCGGGACGAGGGCGCGCCAGGCTCGTTCGTCGGGAAGTTCGCCAGCGCCGATCCGACCAGCCGGCAGACGGGCGGCGGGTTCGGCCTCTACGAACGCGAAGTCGGATTCTACCGCCATCTCGCCGATACGGTGGCGATCCGCTCGCCGCGTTGCGTGTCGGCGGAATACGATCCCGCCGACGCGACATTCGCGCTGCTGCTCGAGGATCTGACGCCGGCGCGGCCAGGCAACCAGTTGGCGGGATGCGACATTCCTGACGCCGAACGCGCGATGGAGCAGGCGGCGGCGCTGCACGGCCCGCGGTGGAACGATGCCAGCCTGCGCGATCACGCGTTCCTCAACATGACCGGCGCGCGCGACTTCGTGATCCAGGTGTTTCCCGATTGCCTGGCGGAATTCCACCGCCGCTACGACGGCGTGCTCGAGCCCGAATACATGGCGGTGTGTGACCGTTACGGTGAACTCGTTGCCAATGCGCACAGCCACGAGCCGACGAGCTTCACGTTGACGCATGGCGACTTCCGCCTCGACAACATGCTGTTCGACGCGCGTGGCGGCGAGGTGCCGCTGGCGGTGCTCGACTGGCAATCGCCGGCGATCGGGCTGGGCGCGGTCGACGTCGCCTATTTCCTCGGCATGGCGCTGTCGATCGAGAACCGCCGCAGCCATGAGAAGCACCTTCTCGACTATTATCTCGAGCGGCTGCGCGGCTACGGCGTGCGCGACTATGGCTACGACGATCTCTATCGCGACTATCGGCTGACGCTGCTGTCGGGTGTGTCGACCGCCATCTTCGCCTCGGCATCGACCAAGCGTACCGAACGCGGCGACGCGATGTTTCTCGCGATGGCGCGGGGCGGGTGCGCGCAGGCGATCGACTGCGACGCGCTCGCGCTGATCGCCTGACGCCGACTACCGGTACGAGAAGAAGGGGCGAGCGATGGGGGGATTGGTTGCCGCGACGGCGCTGACGCCGAGCGGCACGGGCTACACCGTCGCGCTCGATCGCGACTGGGAGATCTGGGGCCCTGCCGGGGGCTATATCGCGGCGATCGCGCTGCGTGCGGTGCGCGAGCGGGCCGCCGCCGGGCATCGGCCAGTGACGATCACCGGGCAGTTCGTGCGCGTCGCCCGGTGGGAAACGCTCAACGTCGCCGTCGAGGCGGTCAAGGAGGGAGCGTCGTCGCTCTACGCCGTCACACTGTCGCAGGAGGGGCGGCCGGTATTCCTGGCGCAGGTATGGACGACGTCGCGCGCCGATGCCTCGCTTCCCGTGACGCCGACAATGCCCGACGTGCCTCGCCCGGAGACGTTGCGCGATCAGGAGGCGATCGCCGCCGAGCGCGGGATCGCGACCAATCGCTTCTGGACCAATCTGGAAAGCCGGCCGGTGCATTTCCGGCTGCACAGCGATCCGCCCGCCCCGGTACCGCAGCAGTATCGTTGGATGCGCTTTCGCGATTGGCCAGCGGACGGCGCGGACGATCTGTTCTTCGACGCGATGCGCAGCGCGCTGCTGATCGATCTGGGCATCTGGCCTGGGCACTGGCATCGCCTGACCGAGAGCGCGGCGTATCTCGCGCCGTCGCTCGATCTCACCGTCTACTTTCACGGCAATCGCCCGGCGGACGATTGGCTGCTGAGCGAAGCGGACAGCGACGTCTCGGGCGACGGGTTGATCAGCGGCCGGGTGCGCATGTGGAGCGCGGACGGACGCGCGCTGGCGACGGGCAGCGGGCACTGCCTGGTGACGATCCCCAAGCCGCGCTGAGCCGCGCGCCGGCTAAGCGCGCGGCAGCCAGTCGGCGAGGATCGCGTTGACCGCTTCGGGCGCTTCCTGCTGAACCCAGTGCGACACGCCGGGGAGGCGGCGGATCGTCAGGTCGGCAACGTAGCGGTCGGTCCCGTCGAGCGTTTCGAGCCCGAGCGCCTTGTCCTCCTCGCCCCAGACGATCAGCGTCGGCACGTCGACGCGGCCGTCGCCGATGTCGAGCGCGCCGCGATGACGCACGGCGGCGCGATACCAGTTGATCATCGCGGTAAGCGCGCCGGGACGCTGTGCGGCGCGCGCATAGACGTCGAGCACGTCGCGCGGGAAGCGGCTCTTGTCCACTGCCATGCCACGAAACGCCTCGCGGATGCCGCGCGCGTCGCGGCGCCCCATCGACCATTCGGGCAGCCGCGGAATCTGGAAGAAGGCGACGTACCAGCTGCGGCGGCGCTGCGGCCCATGCTTCAGCGCTTCCGCGAAGCAGGCGGGGTGGGGCAGGTTCATCACCACCAGCCGTTCGATCGGGCGGACGCGGCGGATCGCGAACAACCAAGCGATCGCGCCGCCCCAATCGTGCGCGATCAGCGTCAGCTTCTTTGCGCCGCTCGCGTCGAACAAGGCGGCTGCATCGGCGACGATCCGGTCCGCGCTATAGGCGGCGACGCCGGCCGGGCGCGACGAGGCGCCGTAGCCGCGCTGGTTGGGCGCCCACACACGATAGCCCCTCTCGGCCAGCAGCGGCATCTGGTAGCGCCAAGAGAAGTTCAGTTCCGGAAAGCCGTGCAGGCACAGCGCGAGGTGATCGCCGCTGCCTGCCTCCGCGACCTCGAAGGTGAGGCCGTTCGCCGCGACCTCGCGCACGGTGATGCCGCTGTCCGCCGGCGGCTGCCAGCTCGGCGTCACGCGTTGCTGCCTTCTGTCGCGTAGCGGAAGAGGTTGGGCTGCCCGGTCCACGCCGTCTGCCCGCCGTCCGCGACCATGATCGTGCCGGTAACGTAGGAGGCCGCGTCGGAGGCGAGGAAGGCGATCACCTCCGCCATCTCCTCCGGCTGGCCGGGGCGGCCCATCGGGATCGTGTCGTGCCACGCCGATTCGAGACCCGGCATCAGCGCCGCCCCCGCGGTGAGCGGTGTCGCGATGAGACCGGGGCAAAGCGCGTTGACACGGATGCCGTCGCGCGCGTGATCGACCGCGAGGCTGCGCGTGTAGTTGATGACGCCGGCTTTCGCGGCATTGTACGCGGTGAAGCCATAGTCGCCGCCGAGCCCCGAAATCGAGGCGGTATTGACGATCGCGGCCTTTCCACCGGTCATGTGCGGGATCGCGGCGCGGCAGGCGTAGAAGACGGCGTGGAGATTGATCGCAACGACGCGATCCCACGCCGCGGGATCAACGTCGGGCGTCTTGCCGAAAATGCCGATCCCAGCATTGTTGACGAGGATGTCGATGCGCCCGTGCGCGTCGACGGCACTGGCCACGGCGGCTTCGATCTGCGCGCGGTCGGCGACGTCGGCGGTGAGCGCGAGGCCACCCGTCTCGGCCGCGACCTTCTCTGCCGCCTCGGCGTTGAGATCGACGAGGACGAGCCGCGCACCCTCGCGTGCCAGCAGCCGTGCGGTCGCCGCACCGATCCCCGATCCGCCGCCGGTGATCACCGCTACCCTGTCCGTGAACCGCATTGTCGCTCTCCCCTGTCCGCCGGTCGCCGGTTGATTCGGCGCGCGCTTCAGGCCATCATAACTTTCGTTATGGCTGCTGGGAAATGGCAGGCCGGGGAGAGGGATCAATGACGACGGGCAAGCGCGCTTGCATCATCGGCGCAGGCTGTTCGGGCTTCACCACCGCCAAGCGGCTGAAGGACGAAGGCATCGCGTTCGACTGTTTCGAGATGTCCGACGATATCGGCGGCAATTGGTATTATAAGAATCCCAACGGCAAGTCGGCCTGCTACCAGTCGCTGCATATCGACACGTCGAAATGGCGGCTGGCGTTCGAGGATTATCCGGTGCCGGCGAACTGGCCCGATTTTCCGAGCCACGCGCAGTTGTGGCAGTATTTCCGCGATTACGTCGATCACTTCGGCCTGCGAGCGCTGATCACGTTCAACACCGCGGTGACGCGGGCGGCGCGCAAGCCCGGCGGGGGGTGGCAGGTGACGCTGTCGACCGGCGAAACGCGTGAGTATGAGACGCTGTTCGTGTGCAACGGGCACCATTGGGATCCCAAGGTTCCCGACTATCCGGGCAGCTTCGACAACCCGCATTTCCATGTCCACAGCTATCGTGATCCGTATGATCCGGTCGACTTGCGCGGGAAGAACGTCGTCGTCGTCGGCATGGGCAATTCGGCGATGGACGTCGCGAGCGAGCTGTCACAGCGACACCTGGCGAAGAACCTATGGGTCGCGGCGCGGCGCGGCGTGTGGGTGCTGCCCAAGATGGCGGGCGGCAAGCCGATGGACAAATCCGCCATGCCGACGTGGATGCCGCGCAAGCTAGGCAAGGCGATCGCCCGCCGCGCGATCAAGAAGATGGTCGGCCGGATGGAGGATTACGGCCTGCCCAAGCCCGATCACGAGCCGCTCGATGCGCATCCCAGCGTCTCGGGCGAGTTCCTGACGCGCGCGAGCTGCGGCGACATCAAGTTCAAGCCCAATATCAAGGCGCTGGAAGGAACGCGCGTCCGCTTCGAGGACGACAGCGTCGAGGAAGTCGACGCGATCATCTACGCGACGGGCTACAAGATCAGCTTCCCGTTCTTCGACGATCCGGCGCTGTTGCCCGACGCGCAGAACCGCTTCCCGCTGTTCAAGCGGATGGTGATCCCGGGCATCCACGACCTGTTCTTCATGGGGCTGGCGCAGCCGCTGCCGACGCTGGTCAATTTCGCCGAGCAGCAGTCGAAGCTCGTCGCCGGGTTCATGACGGGCCGCTACGCGCTGCCGTCGGTCGACGAGATGCGCGGCATCACCGCGGAGGACGAGGCGACCGAGCTCGGCGATTACTACCAGTCGACGCGCCACACGATCCAGGTCGATTTCGCGCGCTACGTCGCCGATCTCCATAAGGAGATCGCCAAGGGCGAGCGGCGCGCGAAGGCGCAGACTGGCAAGGTGGCGGCATGACCGACACTATGGTGCGGCCCGAGGCGGCGCCCGCCGCACTCGACGCCGCCGATCGCGCGGCGCTGGTCGACAGCGTGCGGCGGCTGCTCGCCGATCGCTGCACCGAAGCCGACGTTCGCCGGATCATGGACAGTGAGAGCGGTCACGATGCCGCGCTGTGGCGCGCGCTGGTCGACCTTGGCGTCGTCGGGCTGACGGTGCCGGAAGAGCACGGCGGGGCGGGGCTAGGGCCGGTCGAGCTCGAACTGGTGATGGAGGAGGCCGGCGCCGCCCTGCTGCCGGCGCCGCTGATCTCGACCGCGATGGCGAGCGTGCTGTTCAATGGCGAGCGACTGGCCAAGATCGCCGACGGCTCGACGATCGCCGCCGTCGCCTTCGTCGGCGCGTACGACTGGACCGGGCGAAGCGACGTCCGCGTCGCCGGCGACCGGCTGACAGGAACCGCGCGCTTCGTACCCGATGCTGCGATCGCGAACCTGATCGTCGTCGCGGGTGAGGACGGCGTGTTCGTTGTCGAGCGCTGCGATGTCACGATCACGCCGCTGCCTGTCTTCGATCGGACGCGCCGCATGGCGGACGTCGCCTTTAACGGGCCGGCGACCAGGATCGGCGACAGCGCGCGCGTGGCTGCCGCCCGTGACATCGGCATCGTCGCGCTGGCGGGCGAGCAGGCCGGCGGTGTGCGGCGCATGCTCGAGCGCACCGTCGCCTATGCCACCGAGCGGCACCAGTTCGGCCGCGCGATCGGCAGCTTCCAGGCGATCAAGCACATGGCCGCCGACCTGTTGCTGGAGAGCGAGTCCGCGACCTCAGCGGCGCGCGACGCGGCACGGCAGCTCACCGAGGGCAGCCAAACCAAGGATGCGGCGATCGCGCTCGCCGCCTTCGCTTGTGCCGATGCGTTCGTGCGCGTCGCGAAAGACGGTATCCAGATGCACGGCGGGATCGCCTTCACTTGGACCAATCCGGCGCATCTCTATCTGCGTCGCGCGCGGTCGGGCGCGCAGCTGCTGGGCGACGGCAACCAGTGGCGCGAACGATATATCCAGGCGCTGGAGGCGCAGGCATGAGCAGCGGGATCACCGAAGACGCGTTGCGAGCCGAGGTAGAGGCGTGGCTCGCCGACAATTGGACCGGGCTGCCGGCGCATCACGAGAGCTTCGGGCGCGATCCGCGTAGCGAATGGCTCGCCAAGGTGCGCGACGGCGGCTGGGCGACGCCGCGTTGGGACGCAGAATGGCATGGCCGCGGCCTGTCGAACGATCAGGCCAAGATCGTCGAGCGCGCCTTCGCGGCGGTCGGCGCGCCCGGTGCGGGGCAGGACCGGTCGAACCTGTGGGCGAACACCGCGCTCGCGCATGCCACCGACAGCTTCAAGCGGACGATCGTGTCGCAGCTGCTCGCCGGGGAGGTCGGCATGTGTCTGCTCTATTCGGAGCCGGGTGCCGGATCCGATCTCGCCGCGGTGCGCACGCGCGCCGACAAGGTGGAGGGCGGCTGGCGCGTCACCGGACAGAAGGTGTGGACGAGCGGGGCGGCGGTGGCCGATTACGGCATGTTGATCGCGCGCACCGATTGGGACGTGCCCAAGCATCGCGGCATCAGCTTCTTCTTCCTGCCGATGAAGCAGGAGGGCGTCGAGGTGCGTCCGCTGCGCCAGATCACCAATGAGTCGCACTTCAACGAGGTGTTCATCACCGACGCCTTCGTCCCGGAGGAAAATCTGCTTGGGCCGCTCAACGGCGGCTGGGCGGTGCTGCAGACCGCGCTCGCCTATGAACGATCGGTGATGGGCGATGCGGCGCGCGGGCCCCGGTCGGGGGCGGGCGGGCCGAAGGGCGACTATTCGCTGCTAGGCCTCGCGCAGGAAGCGGGGCGGCTCGACGATCCGCTCGTGCGGCAGGACGTAGCGCAGGTGATCGCCTGGCGCGTGCTCAACAAGCTCAACACGCAGCGCGCCAAGGCCGATATGGCGCAGGGCACGTCCTCGCCGATCATGTCGCTCGGCAAGCTCGCGATGAGCCGCATCCTGCACGAGGAGGCGCGCGTGCGCACGATGCTGCTCGGGCCGGAGAGCCTGCTCGAAGGGCCGGATCATCCGCGCGCGGAGGATGCCAACTTCCTGTCGCTGAACGCCTATTTCACCTCGATCGGCGGCGGCACCGATCAGATCCAACGCAACATCATCGGCGAACGCGTGCTTGGCCTGCCCAAGGAGCCCGAAGTCGATCGCACGATCCCGTTCCGCGACGTGCGGGCGGGCTGAACAGACAAAGGGGGGGACACGGCATGGCGCGGACGATCTTCATTACCGGTGGGGCGTCGGGCATCGGGCTCGCCGCCGCGCGCCGCTTCAACCGCGAGGGCTGGACGGTCGGGATCGGTGACATCGACGCGGCGGGCATGAAGCGCGTCGCGGACGAACTCGGCGTGTTCACTGCAACGCTCGACGTGCGCGACCGCGCGCAATGGGCCGCCGCGCTCGACGGCTTCGTCGCGCAGGCGGGCAAGCTTGACGTGCTGCTCAACAACGCCGGGATCGCGCGCTACGGCATGTTCGAGGAAGTGACGCCCGATGAATCCGATCTGCAGATCGACATCAACGTCAAGGGCGTCGTCAACGGCGCCTATGCCGCGCTGCCGCACCTGAAGCAGGTGCGCGGCAGTCGGCTGGTCAACGTCGCGTCGGTGGCGGGAATTGTCGGCTCGCCCGGTCTCGCGACCTATTCGGCGACCAAGCACGCGGTACGCGGGCTGACCGAGGCGCTCGACGCGGAGTGGACGCGGCACGGCATCAACGTCACCTGCGTGATGCCGTTCTTCGTCGAGACGCCGATCCTCGATGCGGGCTCGAAGGGCAGCAACCGCACGATCCGTGACGCGATCGGCCAGTCGCCTGTCTACACCGTCGAGGAGGCGGCCGAAATGGTGTGGCGCGCAGTGCACGGCCACGAGCGCGAGTATATCGTCGGCAAGGCCGGGCGGCAGGCGCATTTCGCGCGCCGCTTCATGCCCGGCCGACTGCGCAAGCGGATGAAGGCGGCGTTCGCTTCCTGATCGCCCTACGCTGCGGGCGTCGCGCCCTTCGGCGCAGGGGCCTTGGGTCTGAACGCGCACAGATCGGCGACCGCGCAGCGCCAGCATTCGGGGCGCCGTGCCTTGCACACGTAGCGCCCGTGCAGGATCAGCCAGTGGTGCGCGTGGAGGCGGAACGGTTGCGGCACCGCCTTCTCCAGCTTCAGTTCGACCGCCAGCGGGGTCTTCCCCTTGGCCAGCCCGGTACGGTTGCCGACGCGGAAGATGTGCGTGTCGACGGCGAACGTCTCTGCGCCGAACGCGGTGTTCATCACGACGTTGGCGGTCTTGCGCCCGACGCCGGCGAGTTGCTCAAGCGCATCGCGATCCGCCGGCACCTCGCCGCCGTGGCGATCGACGAGCGCCTGGCTCAGCGCGATGACGTTCTTCGCCTTGGCGTTGAACAGCCCGATCGTCTTGATGTGCTGCTTCAGCCCGTCCTCGCCGAGCGCCAGCATCTCGGCCGGCGTGCGGACGATATCGAACAGGCGCCGTGTCGCCTTGTTGACGCCAGCATCGGTCGCCTGAGCCGACAGGACGACCGCGACGAGCAGCTGATAGGTGTTGCCCGATTCAAGCTCGGTCTCGGGATGCGGGTTCGCTTCGGCGAGGCGACGGAAGAATTCGAAAACGTCCGCCTTCTTCACGGCTGCTGCCTCAAAAGCCGAGCACCTCACTCATCCCGTAGCGGCCGGCCGGCTTGTCCGCGAGCCACAGCGCAGCCTTGATCGCGCCGCGCGCGAAGATCGTGCGATCCTCGCCGCGATGGCCGAGCTCGATCCGCTCGCCCTCGCCGGCGAAGACCACCATGTGATCGCCGATCACCGATCCGCCGCGCAGCGACGCGAAACCGATCGTGCCCTCGGTACGGGCGCCGACCAGACCGGCGCGGCTGTCGACCCGCTCCTCGCCCAGTGTCGTGCCGCGGCCCTTCGCCGCCGCATCGCCGAGCAGCAGCGCGGTGCCCGACGGCGCATCGACCTTGTGGCGGTGGTGCATCTCGGCGATCTCGATGTCCCACTCAGGCCCGAGCCGCGCTGCCGCCTCACGCACCAGATTGGCGAGGAGCGTGACGCCGAGCGAGGTATTGCCCGTCTGCAGCACCGCGATCGTCTCCGCCGCGCGATCGAGCAGCGCATGGTGCGTCGAATTGAGCCCGGTGGTGCCGACGACGATCGGCGTGCGCGCGCCGGTCGCGGCGGCGAGATGCGCCTCGAGCGCGGCCGGCGTCGAGAAATCGACCAGCACGTCCGCCGCGTGCGCCAGCGCCACCGCGTCATCCGACGCATCGGCACCGCCGGCGATCGCGACCCCGTCGTCGTGCGCGATGGTGGCGATGGCGCGACCCATCCGCCCCGCGCTGCCGTAGATGCCGATCGCGGCCATGTGCGTCCTTCCCGCTCGTTCGCGCCCCGTTACCCGGCGCGTCCGGGTGCGTCGAGGGGCTGCGATTTCCCGCGGTCGCCTGCCGACGCGCGATCGCTTATGCCTGCGTCATGATGAACCCAGGCAATATCGTCGTTCTGACCGGCGCCGGCATTTCGGCGGAAAGCGGCCTTGCCACGTTCCGCGGACCGGGCGGGCTGTGGGAGGGGCACCGGGTAGAGGACGTGTGCACGCCTGAGGCGTTGGCGGCGGATCCGGCGCTGGTGCACCGCTTCTACGATCTGCGCCGCGCGGCGCTTCGCGACGTCGCGCCCAATGCGGCGCACACGGCGCTGGCGCGGCTCGATGCGGCATGGCCGGGCGAGCTGCTGATCGTGACGCAGAACGTCGACGACCTGCACGAGCGCGCCGGCGCGTGCCGCCTGCTGCACATGCACGGCGAACTGATGTCGGCGCTGTGTGCCGCCTGCGGCGCGCGTGCACCGTCGCCGCTGGCACTGCCGCCGGGAACGGCGTGCGCGGCGTGCGGGGCGGCGGCGCTGCGGCCCGACATCGTCTTCTTCGGCGAGATGCCGTACCAAATGGAGCGGATCGAGCGCGCGCTGGCCGCGTGCGACCTGTTCGTCTCGATCGGCACGTCGGGCGCGGTCTATCCTGCCGCCGGCTTCGTGCAGCTCGCCAACCATTATGGCGCCGCGACGCTCGAGCTCAATCTCGAGCCGTCGGGCGGCAGCGGATGGTTCGACGAGAGCCGGCGCGGCGCGGCGACGACGCTGGTGCCGGCCTGGATCGACGAGATGCTCGCGGCCTGACCGCGCCAGTACCCCGCAATTATTCGACCCAGTCGAGCCCCAGGTCGCGATAGACGCCGCGGTCCTCGTCCCAGCCGGGCTTCACCTTGACGTGGAGGTAGAGATGCACCGGGCGGTCGAGCAACGTCGTCAGCTCGGCGCGAGCGCGGGCGCCGATCTCCTTGATCCGCGCGCCGCCCTTGCCGAGCACGATCGCGCGCTGCGTCGGGCGTTCGACGAGGATCTGCTGGTGGATCTCCGCCGCGCCGTCGGGCCGGTCGACGAACTTCTCGGTCTCGACCGCTGCGGCATAGGGAAGCTCGGCGTGGAGCTGGAGGTAGAGCTGCTCGCGTGTCACTTCCGCGGCGAGCGTGCGCTCGCTCGCGTCGGACACCTGATCCTCGGGGAAGTGCCACGGCCCCTCCGGCATCGCGGCGGCGAGCGTCCGCTTCAGCTCGGGCAGGCCGTCGCCGGTCGCGGCGCTGATGAAGAACGTGTGCTCGAACGCGACCAGCGCGTTGAGCTTCTCGGCATGGACGAGCAGCTTGGGCTTGTCGGCGAGGTCGACCTTGTTGAGGACGAGGAACTTGCGTTCGGGGCGGTCGGCGATCCGCTCGGCGATGTCGGTCACCTTGGGGCCGAGCCCGCCCTTGGCGTCGACCACCAGCGCGAGCACGTCGGCGCCCTCCGTCCCGCCCCAGGCGGCGGCGACCATCGCGCGATCGAAGCGGCGTTTGGGATCGAAGATTCCCGGCGTATCGACCAGCAGCAGCTGCGCCTCGCCCTCCATCGCGACGCCGAGCAGGCGGGTGCGCGTCGTCTGCGCCTTGGGGCTGACGATCGCGACCTTCTGGCCGACGAGCGCGTTGACGAGGGTGGACTTGCCGGCGTTGGGGGCGCCAAGCACGGCGACGAGGCCGCAGCGGGTCATCGGGGTTCCTTCGGAAGGTAGGGGGGTGCCGGGCGTCACGCAATCAACCCGTCGTCGAGGACGCGCGCCGCTTCTTCGGCGGGGCGACGCTGACTTCGTTGAGTAGCGCAGTCGCCGCGGCGGTCTCGGCTTCCTGCTTGCTGCCGCCCGTCGCGGTCGTCTCGGCGAGCTTGGGGATGCTTGCGCGGACGGTGAAGCGCGGCGCATGGCCGGGGCCGGCGCGTTCGATGATCTCGTACACCGGCGGCTTGCGTTGGTTGGCGGCGGCCCATTCCTGCAGCGCCGACTTGGGATGCTGCGGCACCGCGGCTTCGGCGTGGATGCGATCGGCCCACAGGCGGTGGACAATCAGGCGGGCCGCGTCGAGCCCAGCCTCGCGATACAGGACGCCGAGCAGCGCCTCGAGCACGTCGCCGAGGATATTGTCGCTGTCGCCCGCCCCGTCGTCCCGCGCCTGCTTGCCGAGCCGCAGGTGCGCGGTCGCGCCGATCTCGCGCGTGATCTCGGCGCAGACGGCGCCCGTCACCAGCGTATTGAACCGCTTCGACAGCGCGCCCTCGGGTTCGTTCGGAAACGTCTCGAACAGCCATTCGGCCATGCAGAGCCCGAGCACGCGATCCCCGAGAAACTCGAGCCGCTCGTAATCGGGCGCAGCGCGGCTGGCGTGCGTCAGCGCGCGTTCCCAGTCGGCGAGGTCGCGCGGCTGGTGATCGAATGTCTGCTCGACCCAGACGGCCAGATCGAGCGCCTGCGCGGCGCCCGCGCGGTCAGTCAAAGCCGCGCCCCAGCCGGTCCCAGCGGGCGGCGGTGAACCACGTCCACGGCAGCAGCCAGTTCGCCGAGCCGTCGGTCGACCAGAAGATGATCACCGCCTTGCCCTGCACGCGCTCGAGCGGGATGAACCCCATGCCCTGCGGCTGGCCGGGCAGCGCCTCCTCCGCGGAGGGGAAGCGGCTGTCGGCCGAATCGTCGCGATTATCGCCCATCAGGAAAACGTTGCCCGCGGGCACGGTATAGACCGCGGTATCGTCGGCATCGGGGATGTAGCGCTGGTCGAGCACCTCGTAGCTGCGCCCGCCGGGTAGTGTCTCGCGATAGCGCGGGATGCGGCAATCGGCGCCGCCGGGGGTCGGCTGGACGAATTCGGCGTCGCATTCGCGCGTGGTGAAGTTGGGTGACAGCGGCACGCTGAAATCGGCGATGCGCTGCTTGGGGATCGCCTGGCCGTTGAGGATCAGCTGCCCGCGCCGCATCTGGATCGTATCGCCGGGCAGACCGATGACGCGCTTGATGACGTCGTGATCGTCGGCGCCCTTGGAACGGAAGACCACCGTGTCGCCGCGCGTCGGCACGCTGCCGAACAGCCGACCGGGCACCGCGGGCTGCCCGAACGGCATCGACCAGCGCGAATAGCCGTAATTCCACTTCGAGATGAACAGATAGTCGCCGATCAGCAGCCGGGGCAGCATCGATTCCGACGGGATCGAGAAGGGCGCGAAGACGAAGCTGCGGAACAGCCAGACGACCAGCGCGAGCTTCAGCAGGAAGCGCAGCGTTTCGGAAAGCTCCGACCGCTTCTTCGTCGGCGGCGTGGCACGCGCCTGCGGCGAGACTGGGGCGGGGGCGGCGGTATCGACTTCGGCCATGAACCGCGGCGTCGCGCAAGCGCTGCGGCGCGTCAAGCTGGGGAACGTTCGAACCCGGTTTCCGTTCGCGCTTCACCCGGCCGCGGCGTGTGCTTGCCGCAGGTCACGCTTTGTGTCTTGACGCTGCCGAACGCGCGCGTGCGCGGCGGCGCGACGCTCGAATGGAGATTGCAGCATGGCCGATTGGTCGACGATCGAAGCATTGCCCCGGACGACGCTGGAACGCCTGTTTGCCGATGACCCCGATCGGCTTGCGAAGCTGTCGCTCGACGTCGCGGGGATCCACTTCGACTGGTCCAAGACGCACCTGACGTCCGACGCGCTCGCCGCGTTCGAGGCGCTGGCGAAGGCGCAGGACCTTGCGGGCAAGCGCGAGGCGATGTTCGGCGGCCAGCACGTCAACGTGACGGAGGACCGCCCCGTCGAGCACACCGCCGAGCGCGGCGAGGGCAAGGCGGAGAGCGTGCGGCGATCGGCCGACTATCACGCCCGGATGCGCGTGATGGTCGATGCGATTGAGGCAGAGGCGTTCGGGCCTGTACGCTATATCCTGCAGGTCGGCATCGGCGGATCGGCGCTCGGGCCGCACCTCTTGGTCGACGCGCTCGGGCGCGACAGCGATCGTTACGAGGTGGCGATCGTCTCCAACGTCGACGGGATGGCGCTGGAGGACGTGTTCGAGCGGTTCGATCCCGGTGCGACGCTGCTGCTCGTCGCGTCCAAGACGTTCACCACCACCGAGACGATGATGAACGCCGAGAGCGTCATCGCCTGGATGCAGGAGCACAATGTCGACGACCCGTACGGCCGCGTCATCGCGCTGACCGCGGCGCCCGAGAAGGCGGTCGAATGGGGCGTCGACGAGACGCGCGTGCTGCCGTTCGCGGAAGGCGTGGGCGGACGCTATTCCTTGTGGTCGTCGATCGGCTTTCCTGCGGCGATCAAGCTCGGCTGGGATCAGTTCGCCGAGCTGCTGGAAGGCGCGGCGGAGATGGACCGCCATTTCCGCCTGTCGGCGCTGCACGAGAATGCGCCCGCACTCGCCGCCTTCGCCGACCTCTACTACACGCAGGTGCGCGGTGCCGAGACGCGCGCGCCCTTTGCCTATGACGAGCGGCTGCGGCTGCTGCCGAGCTATCTTCAGCAGCTCGAGATGGAATCGAACGGCAAGGGTGTGACGGTCGACGGCGAGCCGGTCGGGCGGCCGACCGCGGCGATCACTTGGGGCGGGGTGGGGACCGACGCGCAGCACGCGGTGTTCCAGCTACTCCATCAGGGCACGCATCTGGTGCCGGTCGAGTTTCTCGCGGTGATCGAGGCGGGCGACACGCTGCCTGAGGAGCATCACCGCCAACTGCTGCTCAACGCGTTCGCGCAAGGCGCCGCGCTGATGAAGGGCAAGGCGAACCCAGACGATCCTGCGCGCGCCTATCCGGGCGACCGGCCGTCGTCGACGATCCTGCTTGACGTGCTCGACGCGCGCACGCTCGGCGCGCTGATCGCCTTCTACGAGCATCGCGTGTTCGTGAATGGCGTGCTGCTTGGGATCAATTCGTTCGACCAGTTCGGGGTCGAATTGGGCAAGGAAATGGCCAAGGCGGCGGCGAAGGGCGGCGGCGACTTCGATCCTTCGACCACCGACCTGATCGCCCGTGCAGGCCTTGGCTGACGGCGACGGGGCGCGGTTGATCCTTTCGCCTTGCCGCGCGAGGCCATATCTGCGGCTGGCGCGAGCTTGATGCGCGCGCACGATGCCACCGGAGTGAAGCGATGCCCGATTTCGATTACGACCTTTTCACGATCGGTGCGGGATCGGGCGGCACGCGGGCCTCGCGCGTCGCGGGCGCGCATGGCGCACGCGTCGCGGTGGCGGAGGAATATCGCGTCGGCGGCACCTGCGTCATTCGCGGCTGCGTGCCAAAGAAGCTGCTCGTCTACGGCGCGCACTTTGCGGAGGATCTGAAGGACGCGCAGCGCTTCGGCTGGCGCGTGCCCGACGATCTCGCGTTCGACTGGAAGTGCCTGCAGGAGAACGTGCTGAGCGAGGTCGACCGGATCAACCAGGCGTACACGACGACACTCGAGTCGAACGGCGCCGAAATCATTCATCAGCGCGCGACGATCACCGGCCCGAACGAGGTGACGCTGGCGGACGGCACCACCAAGACCGCGGGCCACATCCTCGTCGCGACGGGCGCACGCCCGCACGTGCCCGATTTCCCGGGCTGCGAGCACGGCATCACGTCGAACGAAGTCTTTCATCTCGACGCGATTCCGAAGCGCGTGCTGATCGCTGGTGCGGGCTATATCGCGAACGAATTCGCGGGCATCTTCCATCAGCTCGGCGCGCACGTCATCGTCATGAACCGGACGAAGGACATCCTGCGCGGCTACGACCTACAGATCCGCGACCGACTGCTCCAGATCAGCATGATGAAGGGGCTGGATTTCCGCTTCGATTCGACGTTCGAGAAGATCGTGAAGCAGGACAACGGCTGTCTCGAAGTGCACATGATCGGGCAGGACGAACCGGTGGTTGTCGACTGCGTCCTCTATGCCACCGGCCGACTGCCCAACACCGAGGGGCTCGGGCTCGAGCGCGTCGGGATCACGGTGGACGAAAAGGGCGCGATTCCGATCGACGACGATTTCCGCACCAGCTGCGCGTCGATCTCGGCGCTAGGCGACGTCACCAACCGTATTCAGCTGACCCCGGTGGCGATCCGCGAGGGGCAGGCGTTCGCCGACAACATGTTCGGCAAGGGCGGCGCGAGCGTCGATTATGATTGCGTGCCTGCTGCCTGCTTCAGCCACCCGCCGATCGCCGGCGTCGGCATGACGGAGAGCGAGGCGCGGCAGAAGCTGGGGTCGGTGCGGATCTACTCGTCCGATTTCCGGCCGATGAAGAACGTGCTCGCCGGCCGCGACGAACGCTCGCTGTACAAGATGGTGTGCGACGCGGAGACCGACCGTGTCGTTGGCATCCACATGATCGGGCCCGATTGCCCCGAGATCATCCAGACGGCGGCGGTGTGCGTGAAAGCCGGGCTGACCAAGGCGCAGTTCGACCAGACGGTGGCGTTGCATCCGACGATGGCCGAGGAGCTGGTGCTGCTCAAGTAGCGCGCGTCGACGCGGGCGGGGGCGTCACCCCGCCCCGGTTCCGGCGGTGGGCGGGGCGCGCCCCGTCAGGCGGCGTCCGGCTCGGTCGTCAACCGTTCGGCGACGAGCGCGGTGACGACCGATTGCAGGACGTGGATCGCCCAGCGTTCGGACGCCTTGCGTGGGCCGGCCTCCACCTCCCCCTCGGTGATCCCGAGCAGCGGCGCGATGCCGGCGATGTTGACCGCGTAGAGCGCGGTGCCGAAGGCGACGCCGAGCGCCGCCGGGGGCACGTCGGGCGCCCATTCGCGCAGCTGGGCGTAGAGGCCACCGAAGGCAGCCGACGCGCCGAGGTGGTTGACGAATTCGACCGCGCTCGTCCCGGTGTCGCCGATCGCTTCGCGCGAACCGGTGGTGCGGTCGATCCAGTCGACCGCGTCGCGATCGAGCGTCTTGCCGAGCACGCCGCTGCGCCGCCCTGCCCACATCGCCGCCGTCGTCACGATTCCCGCCACGATCCCGCCGGCGATCGCCGCGTTGCGCCTGTTCATGATCCGCTCTCCTCGATCGCCCGCTAGCCAGGGGAAAGCCGCCGCGTGGCGATCCGTTCCGCTCAGCGTGTGCCGAAGGGCAGGACGCTCTCGTAGCGGGCGAGTTCGGGCGCGCCGATCACGCGCGCCCCGGCGCGCAGCAGAAAGGCGTGGCGGACGATCTCCGCCTGCTGTTCGATGCCATAGCGCGCAAGCGGGCGGCCCGGCACGAAGCTGTAATGGTAGCGGCAGAAGGGGTGGCGGGCGAGCGGCAGGAAGATGCCGCGCTGATGCTGCCAGATGTGGCACCGTTTAGCTAAAAGTAACACACAAAGCGGAAAACCGGCGCAGGCTCCCGGAGATACGCTTGTCGAACGCCACCATCTATATTCGGTTCTCGACCAAGCGGCAGGAAAAGGGCTTCTCCAAGGAGCGTCAGCTTGAAGAGTGCCAGGCGTTTTGCCGGCGCAAAGGCTGGACCGTCACGGAAATCATAGAAGATTTGGGCCAGTCCGCATGGAAGGGCCATCACCTGAGCGTCGGCAATCTCGGCAAATGGCGCAAGCGCGTTGAAGCCGGCGATATTCCCGCTGGCACCATCCTCGTCGTTCACAAGCTCGATCGGCTCAGCCGTTTGGAGCCGCGCGTTACCCAGCGATGGATGGAGGATTTGTGTGATCGCGGTATGCGGATTGCCACGGTCGATGGCGATCGGATTTTCGATGATGCCTACCTGAAGGGGCCGATGGCGCTCATGGGCATCATGGAAATCGTGATGCACGCGACCGTCAGCCACAAGGAAAGCGAGAAGAAGAGCGAGCTTGTCGCCGACGCATGGCGGCGCAAGCAACAGCTTACCCGGCAAGGAAAGGTTCTCTCCGCGAAGCCGCCGGCGTGGATCAGGGTTGTCGGAGAGCGGATCGATAAGGATCAGGACAATCGCCGATATGAGCTGATCCCCGAGCGTGTCGCCGTCCTGAAGCAGATATACGAGTGGGCGGCAGACGGGATCGGCTATTGGGGCATCGCCAAGCGTCTGAACGAGAGCGGCATCCCGAGTTGGGGCACGCCGCGCGCGACCACCAGCCACAAAGGTTGGGGGTGGAGCTATGTCGGCATTCTGCTGAAGCACCCGGCAATCGACGGCGAATATCACCCGGCTCACATCAGTGAGAGCGGTAAGCGGAAGAAGACCGGCGAGCGCATCGAGAATGTTTTTCCCCGCGCGGTCGATGCCGATCTGGTGGCCCGAGCGCGGGAGAGCGCGTCAAAGCGATGGCAGACCCGTTCAGGCCGACACGCCCCCTATGCGCGCAATCTCTTTTCAACGCTGGCGAGATGTCGTGGCTGCGGCGGGTTGATGACCATGCGCGGTCGCAAGGAGGTGGATGCCCGGTATCGCTATCTTCAGTGCGACAGCGCCGCCCGGCATACCGGCTGCGAGCATCGAGAGTTCTTCAACTATCGCGTGTTCGAGAAGGCCGCACTGGACGCGATGCTCCATCTCGTCCTCGATGGCGCGTTCTTCCAGCGCGACGATCTCTCCGGCCCGCTGGCGATCCGCCTCGCCGAGATCGAACGCGCAATCGACAACAAGAAGGCTGAAGCAAAGCGTCTGGTTCGGAAGATGGCGCAGTTCGATGAGGACGATCGCGACGAGTTTGACGATGTGCTCCGCACCGTGAAGCATGAACAGCGGACACTAGAAGCCGATCGCAAGGATGTGGCTCGTGACCTGCAAGCCGCGCGCGGGCATCTCGCTCCGAACGTCCATCTTCAGCGCGTGCTGGAAGTGCGGGAGGCCATTTTTGACACCAGCGACCCAGAAGCGATGCGTGACGCGCGGTTGAAAGTGCGCGAGGCGATCAGAAGCATCGTGGACGCCGTGTGGTGCGATCCAGCGGAAATGATCGGCGGCGTGCCAACCCGCACGCTGACACTGCTCATGGCCGGCAACGCCGCCGGCATCAAATTTGATAATGCCGGCACGATCGTCGGCACGTTCAATTTCCTGAACGAGATCGCCGCTGGCGGCGTATCCTACACGTTGCGCGATGGCACCACCGTCACCACCAATGCCGAAACGCTGCGCGACGCCCTGCTCAACCGCCCCGTGCGCGCATCGGCTTCCTATGAGGAAGCCGATGCCGCAGCCTCCGAGAAGCGCGCGGCCTCGGAGCATCTGGACGCTGCATTAAAGCGTGGGCGCCAGCACCGGGCCGCTTAGTCCCTGTGAGGGGTCGCGCAGGGTCAAACGCCCCGAAGCATAGCCCCATGTGCCCCGCGAGGCGTGAGGTCCCTCACAGGGGCTCATTGATCCCTCCGCTCCGTGGGATCGGATTTGACCTTTTGCCCACCTGACGTTTGATCGAACGGCCTCAACAGAGGGAGGCAGTATGCGACAGGATTTACGAGACCGCGCAGGTCGATTGGTCGGCTGGCGTGAATATCGGATCGATAGGGTCGAAGGGCGCGACCGCACCGGATTGTTGGTCGGTTGGTATAGCCCGTCCAAACACGAAACGCGGGATAGGGCCGGTCGCCTCGTCGGAAGCGGCGACATGCTTTCGGCGCTGATCTTTAGCCCGTAACGGGGCTAATTGATCGGATCGCCGCAGATATCGGCGTCTGGTTGCCGTGACGAGTAAAGGACGGGCGGTGGCCAGGGACGAGTGCTACGGACCACGATATGCGCCTCTGCCAGCCTGAGCCGGATCAGCAAGCGTAACGCGCGATAGTGGTTCTCGGTTATATCGCTGGCGTCATACCGCCGCATCAATATTCCTCCGCAAGCATAATGGTCATAACGCGCAGCGTGGTGGCGGGGTCGATCGGATCGGGGTCATTGGAACGCGCCCGATCACGAGGGTAATAGTCGATCTTCCACATGATCCGCTCGCCGGCCACGGTCAGGACCGCGCAGTCATGCTCGCCATGCGGGTCATTATCTGGCGTGAAGGCATCGAAAATGCGGACTGCGCGGATGACGGCTTCCTTGGCCGTGATCGGCATGACCGCGACTTTGCGCGATAGATAGGTCCACCCGTCATCGCCGGTGAACCGGAAATGGTCATTGAGGCGGGCGATGGTCGCCCGCCTCGTTTCTCCACGCATCAGGCCGCTGCCTTCTTCGCCTTCGGCTTGAAGTTCGCCTTGCGCTCCGCGATCGCGGCCGTGAGCTGCGGGTCGAGTTCGCCGGCATTGATAGCTTCGATGATCGAGCAGATGATCGCCGGCACTTCGGCAAGGTTCTGGACCTCCACCGCGTTCATGCCCTTCGCAAATTCCAGCGGCTTTGCACCATAGCGCAGTTGGAAGAACAGCTTGCCGCCGGCATCGGTGAACCAGCCCTTCCGCACATGGCGCGGCGCATCGACGCGCACCTTCTCGCCCGCATCGTTGGTGCGGGTCACACGCCGGGTCGAGCTGAACGGCGTGCCGGCGATTTCGGCCTCCGCCAACGCCTTCTGCTCGGCCAGATAGCCTAGCAGCTTCGCACGGAAGCCCTGTTCGGAGGTAGCGGGGTTGGCCGGGGCGGCTGCGGCCAGCTTCAGGGATTTGAGGATCGACATATCGGGCTCCTGTCTGGTTTCGGACAGGCCGAGCCGTAATGTCGCTATTCGTGAGAGCGACCGAAGATTGGCGTTAATGCCCAGAAATTCAGCCAAAAATAATTCCGCCACCATGACCACGGTTTTCAGTGCGGTGAGGGATGGTGGCGGATGTTTGTCGTTTCCTTATGTCGCTGCCAGTCTTGGCTCTCGTATATCACTCTTCTTTATCGTCTTCTTTTCCGTATGAACTTCCATATCATCTGGTGATATTGATCACTGCGGGTCCGTTACCGGAACCCGCTCGGACAGGGTGGCCTCATCAAGCCTTGGACCTCGACGTTGCGACGGTCCCCCCATCAGGCAGCGATGTTGAGTTTCTTCTCCTTGTGCGGCGGGGTGAGCAGGCGGTCGCTAGTCTCAGGTCGCAGCGCCTTGGTGACATAGCGAGCCGCGCCTTCGGAATGGTGGACCGGCTGGATGTCGAGATTGCCCGCTTCAACCAGCTTCTTCCAGATGCCGGGAGCAATCTCCGTAAAACGCGCTTTCTGTTCCTGCGTCATGCGAAACAGCGCGTGGACGTGAATGTTCGTATCGGGCTTCTCGATGGTCGCAATATAGGCCGTGCGTTCATCAGGACGGCGATTGTAAGAACGTCCCAAAAGCTTGTGGTCGAGGTGCGCGTGAAACGCCTCGAAAGTGCGCTGCGCCTCGTCCATGCTGATCCAGCGATTGAAGGCAAAGGTGACAAACAGATCGGGGTTGAAATCGGTCATCCAGCGGACACATTCCGCTCGGTATTTTTCCGCCCGCGTCAAGGGCGCTGGTGTGGCTTGTGCCATCTTGTTCTCCTTGCAGTCGACGACGTTAGCCGCCGCGTATTTTTATTTATCATCTGCCGATCGTCGGCCCGTAGTCCAGGATGGCAGCCGATAAATACTCGGACGCTAGCGACGGAGGCTGTGCCTATGATACTTGATGAGATCTACCTATTCCTAAAATCTGCCGGCCGCGTGAAGACACATGCCGCTTTTTCGGTGCAATATCTTGGACATTCCGCCCGCTACTATGATTACCTACGCTGCGCCGGTGCTGCGCCAAGCCTGCAATCTCTTATCAAGCTCGCGACGCATTTAAGTGATATCGCCCACGAGACGGGCGATGATTTGAACGAAAGCCCCGCCGGCCAACTCGCGAAACGTGTAATGTCGCGGGCACTGATGCGGTGCCGTTGAACGTCGCGAACCATACGATCTTATATTTTGAATGACTTCAGCTCGGCAAACTTTTGCCCATCGCTCACTTCAGCAACCAAATGCTCAACCCACTGATCTGAATAAGTATAATCCCTGTGTGCGGCATGGTATACGCAATAATCTCGCTTCGTGTTTTCAGGTTGTGCAGCACCGTTAGTAGGACGCACGCTGAACTTCCGCCAAGCTTGAGTATGGTTCCGTAAGGTAAAACCCTTCTGGGTTTTCTCGTTTACAAGAGAGACGACGTTTCCAGGCTTGTGTGGATATAAATGGTCGGCCAGTCTGTGCTGGACCAGAACATTGCGAATATCTTTCCCTTCGGCAGAGTCTGGCTGGACAAACTGGAAGTGCGACCTCGATTTAGTCACCGCATCTAGCGTATAAACAACGCGAAATTGATAATCTAGATCAGCGATCTGAGCATCTGTCATCCCTTCCGTCAGCCGCGCATCGACGGCGTCAATATGTGCCGGAATTTCATATCGATTCAGGGTTGATAGCTGCTCAATGTTCATTTTAGCAAATTGGATCGCGAACGATAGGTCATGGGATAATGTTAAATTTGCACCGAATAGTTCGCAAAGCGCCTTATCGAAATTCAGGCAGCAAGCTTGAAATATACCAAGCCATTTAACATCCGCGCGACCGAGAATCTTGTGTTCCACATCATCACGCAGAATCTTGACGGCACGGAGATTGTCCTTGACGCCCTTTGCTAGCGGGCAATCCTGTCGAGCAATCATCTGGCTCAATAAAAGAGTCCTGCCGTCACTGCCGGTGATTTTTACTTTCTTTCTTTCATAGTATTCATGAAGAAGATAGGTCCAAGCGACGTTCGCCAGCATTGTAAATACTTCTGACTTGAATCGTAGCGACGGGCTATTAAACACCTCGACGGCCAATATCATCGCCTCGCGTGATCTAATAAGCCGCTCATTATCGTAGAGATTCAATCCAGTTTTATGGTCAAATGATCTCTTCCGAATTTGAAAGAATTCGACCTCTTCGTCGCTAGCGGCAGACACTGCGTTGTTGTTTTTAGCTTCCGTGATCCGGGCGCTGTTGATGGTGGCCTCGCGCCCCACATTCACAAGAGCCTGAATGTCTTGGTTGCGCCAACCTTTCGCGAGGAGTGCTTTGACGATGGACTTTTCGTCGTCCGTCAAAGCCCCCTGCTTGTTTCGCGCCACCATATACGTCCCCCTCCGGCCGACTTATCCCGACAATGTGAACGGCCGATCACCGCTTTTCGCGATGGTGAAGGCATTCACTTCTTCTGCAACGCGACCCGGATCGGTCACGAATAGGTAAGCCCACTGCCCATAAGTGCCGAGGCGATTCACGCCCGCGACCCAGCGCAGGGCGGCCTTCGCTTTCGCGTCTGCGCTGTCAGTGACCTGTCCCTTGATTTCGACGATTACGTTTACCCCACTGTCGCTTACGACAATGAAATCTGGAATGTATCGTGCGGGAACACCCCGATTACGATAGGGAATGAAAAAGCCGAGCCGGTCGTTTTTCACCCAACGGGCAACACCCGGATGACTGTCGAGCAAGAACGCCGCGCTTTGCTCCCATTTCTTTGTGTCAGCGACCATCGCGTTTAGGTGGCAACGCGTCACTGGATAGATCGGCTTTGTCGTATGGAAATCGACATAGAGGGTGCTGCCGGTTCCAGCCGCGCCTTGCGGGATTACTGCAACTTCCGCGTCTGACGCTGATGCGCCTTTCTTAATTGCGTCGAGCAAAGCGCCAACAGCAGCTTGCATATACTCGCCGACAAGCAACACGTCGCAAGGCTGGCTATCCCCCTTGCGATCCAATTTTTCGGCAAGGAAGCGTTTGGCAGCGAACGCTACCTTGGGAAACAGAACGTGCATTGGGACGGCGGCGGCACCGTTGTCTGCCGCCCAGCGCGAGCAAATCTCTTTCGCGAGCCGAAACGCAACCTGTTGTTCGCGGAAAAGTCCCCGCCAGTCGTTCAACGAAAGAACTGGCTTTTCGCCGGGGCCGTATGCTGCCAAAGCGCCGTCAGGGGTGGTTAGCGGGGTCAACTCCACGACCTGCGGGATTTTCATCGGGTCGATAGTAACTTTCGACACCTGCGCCCAATCGACAAATACGTCGAATTGTCCGGACTGATGATACCCGGTGACTATCGGGAAGGTGATCTCGAATTCGGCTCGCTCTGGCACCGAAAATATATGATTTGGGTCTGCCTGCGGCGGAGTCGGACCTGCCGGTGTAACCTTGAACGGGATAAGCTCGAATGGCACGCCGAAAACTTTCGCGGTTTCCTCCGCAAACATCTGCGTATCTTCGTTGAGTGCATAGCTTTTGCGACGAAGAGCGCGGCCGACGACCTGCTCGCACAGAAGCTGTGACCCGAATGGGCGAAGCCCGACGATATGCGTAACCGTATTGGCGTCCCAGCCTTCGGCGAGCATGGCGACCGATACAATACAGCGCACATCGCGACCTGGCGGAATGCGCTCGTCAATCCATTTAAACGAGCCGTCGTTGTCTTCGCTCGCAACCTTGTCGTTGTGCTTCCGAACCAGTTCCGACCATTCGTCAGGCACCTTTCCGCCCGGCCACTCGGCCTTGCCAACGGTGTCGAGGATGAAGCGGAGGCGGCGAGTCTCTTCTTTCGTCCCCCCCTCTTCAATGTCCTCAATCACCTTTGAGTCGACCCGAACCGTGACTTCTTGGCCCGGTGCGTTGCGAAACCATGCCGGGGCTTCGCCATACCCGCCTTCGCCGGTCGCTAGCCACGTATGGACTTCGCGAGCGACGGCCGTGTCTCGGCATACAACAATGAAAACCGGCGGGACGGGGTGCTTATGCTGCGCCTTGGCGAACTGCTCCCATTCTACGAAGCGCTGATGCCATTCTGTGGCGAGCAAATTGATGGGCGCGCTGGCGTAGTTCATCACGATCTGAGGCGTGATAGTCGTGCCGAAGCCATCCTCCTTCGCCTTGGCCTGCACCCATCGCCAGATGTTGAAGTAGGCCGCTTCTTCGCCACCAGCCACGTCGCGCGAAGGCAATTGCGGGATTTTCACAAGCCCGGATTCAATCGCGTCTAGCAGGCTGAAATCGGACACTACCCACGGAAATGGCTTGCCGACCTCGTTGCCCGAACCCTGAATGTAAAACGGGGTCGCAGACAGATCGACACACAGGTTGATTCCGCGCCGGCGGCTCCCGCCCGCCAGCTTGTGAATGCGATCGAGTCCCTCGATCCAGATCGTGGCTTCGCGTGCGTTTTTCTTCGCGAGATCCTTATCCTCGTCGAGCGTCTGCTCTTCGCTCTCCTCAATGTCGCCGCGCCGATATGCGTGGTGTGCTTCGTCGTTGAAAATCAACCAATGGGGGCTGCGGCCTTTGCCACTGCCAAGCTCCCGTCGGATGCGCTTGAACCATGCGGCATCGGACTCAAAGTATTTGGTTTCGACAGTCTCGTTGGCTTTGCCGGCATTTTTCACGACCTCGACGGGCTCGCCAGCCTTCACGACCTTGGCAGAGTCGCCATTGACGGTGTTCGTCTCCTTTTTCGCCAAGCGATGCCAATTTGCGATCATCACTTCACCGCGCCGTAACTCCTCCATGCGATGGGGCGGCACAAGTTGACGGGTCCGATAGAGACTGAGGTCGCCTAATGCCGGATCGAGTTCCTGTAGCCGCTCGCGGATGGTTACGTTCGGGCAGACGATCAGGATCGTATCGGAAAATCGATCATCTCGAGGAGTCGCGACCCGATTGAGGATCGACCATGAGGCGAGCATCCCCATAACCGTGGTCTTGCCTGACCCGGTCGCCATCTTGCAGGCATAGCGAAGGAACGCTCGCAGACCATCCGCCTTCGCGGTCAGGCCCGGCTCGTCCTTCGGTATCTCGGGAATACCTTTTCGGTAGATGTCTGCGGCTTCAACGAGGAATATGACTGTCTCGGCAGCTTCGATCTGCGCGAAAAAGAGCCGCTGCATTCGCTCTTCGCTGCGCCACAGATCGAGTAGCTCCTTGGTGACCGACGAGGCGCCATCATAAGCAATGCCGCCAGAGCGTGCGCCATTGCGCCACTCTTTCACGCGATCACGAACAAGGTTGACTATCTCAAGCTCGACAGCTTCGCCGCGCGCATCCTCGAACATTTCCGCTTGCGCGCGAGTGCGACGGCCTCGGCCGGCATGTTCAGGGACGCGGTAGAAATAGCCGGCCCTGCGCCGACCATCGGCTTTTACCGGCGGCTTGCCTCGCTCGATGAGCCAATGACACGTCGGTTCAACAAATGGCGAATTGATGATCGGCGAATCAACTTCGACGACCGGAAGGGCGGCTGCCGGCTGCGGAGTCGGCATCATTTGCCTCCGTCGGCGGACTTCACCACCATCAATTCGTTGCCCCGCTCGTCAATGGCTTTGACCGCGATGCGCTTCTTATCACCCAAAGCGAAAGGCTCGCTCGCGGTGCCGGCGAGGTGTTCCCACACACTATCGGCAAACTGACCCTTGAGCGATTTCTGCAAGTTGTCCCATGCGCTGGTTTTAGGAAAGAACACCTGCGAGGCAAAAAACGCCATGCCGTTATAGTTGGTGTCGAGCATCCAGCATGGCAGGTTTTCCGCCTTCACCTCGTCAGTTTCCATCGTGTCAGGGCGGAATATGTCTAGCCCCTTGATGACGACACGGTGGAGCGGGGTTCCGTCCTTCTCCTTTCCAGCCTCCTCAAGCCGCACGTCCGGCAGGCCAGTGATTGAGAAAATCTCGCTCGACTTGCTGGTTTTGAGCAAATCGGACATCACCACGTCCGGCGTTACTGCGACGTAGGTGGTGGAGAGTTTCAGCTTCGCCAGCATCTCCCGTGCCTTGGCGTCGATCGCAAAGCCAAAGAGGAAAAGTTGACTATAGCCCTGCTGCAACGCCTCGGTATGAGCGTTGAACACGTATTCGGAACCAATAGCGCCATCTTCCGGACCAAATACGATGGCAATGCGCTTCTCAGTGCCATTGCGCGCAACACCTTCGGCATGGAGATATTCGCGGTCGGCAAGTGGGCTAACGGTTTCCAACTCCAGCGTAATATTGCCCGGCAAGTTGAGCTTCTTGCTCTGGCGCAGGACTTCGATCATGCGATCAAGGTAGGCGCGCGGACTGCTGGCCGTTGGCGGCGACGAGGGCGTGGTAGAATCTTCTTCCATGTTCATAGCCGCCTGAATGGTGGCTTCGACCGTGAAGGGGCCGCATACTCGGGTGATCTTATCACTTACTTCAGGGCGGTCAGAAAGCGTTACCACCTCCGGTTCCTCGTTGTTCACGATGGAACTCAGGGTCACCCGCGGGATTAGCCCACCAACTTCTTCCCCTTTTCGGTTCTTCTTGCGCTCGTAAATGAATCCACCGGCAGGCCCCTTGGAAGGCTCTTTGAGCTTATACCAAGGGTAGGTGCTGGTCAGAAGTCGTTGCCGTGCGAGTGCAATTGGCACGCGTGATGTATCGACGGTGATCCAGCGCCGCCCCCATTGTTCACCAACAGTCGCGGTGGTCCCTGAACCGCATGTAATATCAAGCACAAGATCTCCAGGACCACTGGTCATCAACATACACCGTTGCACGACCTTCTCACTTGTCTCGACAACATACTCCTTCTTCCGAGCGAATCCGCTGCGGGCCGTATCATTCCAGACATTGTCGATCTGATAGACCGGAAAATCATCGACATACCGCTTATACCGTAGGGTATTGCCGATCAGCATGAGCCGGTTCGCATCTGCAAGTCGCTGCATCCCGCCCGATTTAACGCCAGGCTTCCAATGCGTGTTTGACGGGCAGCGAAAATCCCGTCCCCGCCACGCGAAGATTTCATCAGTTGGGTCAGAAGGCGAACCTTGCGAATATAGCGTGTCATGCGAAAGAATGCGCCAACCCTCGGGGATTGGTTCGCTGCCGTCCAATTCCTCTTTTGTCATGCGCCGAGGCTCAATAGAAAAATCGCTCGGCTCGACAAACACATACTGCCCGGAACCGCCGCCGCCCGTTTTGGGCGTTGTGGGGTTCTCAAATCGAGCAAGCCCCTTGTCCTTAGCATACCAGATCAGGAAATCTGTTGAAGTCGAAAGCAACGATGAACTTTGTCCACCGGTAGTCCTGAACGCGATAAGTCCGCAGAAATTTGCTTCCCCAAAAACCTCTGCCGCTACTTCGCGAACATGATGCAGGTTATCGTCTGATATTTGAACAAATATTGATCCGGTCGATGCCAACAATTCTCGAGCTAGTGTCAATCGGTCGCGAAGATAAGTCAGATAGGAGTGAAGCCCTAACTCCCATGTATCACGATAGGCTTTGACCATTTCAGGTTCGCGGATCATTTCGTCGTCCGCACCATGCTTGACACTGTTTTTTCGGACGAAAGGTTGAAAATTTGATCCGTATTTCACGCCGTAGGGCGGGTCGAAATAGATCATCTGCACTTGATTGCCCATGCCCTCATATTCGAGCAGCGAGTTCATCACCTGCAACGAATCCCCAAGGACAAGGCGGTTGGTCCACGGCCCCTTATGCTCATAGGCATCTAGTTTGTCGGCGAGGTCCAAGCCCGTATCGCCGAACAGATCCAGATTGGTGCCGGTCGCCTTGTGGGATCGCAGGGTATCGAGAATGGCTTGGGTGGAATGGCGCTCATGGACGAAAAGAGGCAGCGTCGGCACGGTGATCTGCTGTCGCTCGGCCTTACCCGCCCAATTCAAGAAGGGCTTGGTGAGGCTGCGAAGTCTTGCCGCGCATTGCGAAAGGGACGTGAAACGCTCTTCCGTTCCCTGCCATATCTGAGGTTGAGCGAACACAGCGGGCTCGCCCTTGTCGGCGGCGTCGGCGATCAGCGTTAGCAACCATTCCGCAAAAGCACGCTCACCATTCTCATCCCATGCCAATTCCGGCGCCAGGCTGGAATCATAGCGATAAGTTTTCGGAGCCTTCTTGTTCGAAAACTGCGCTTCCAATCCGACGTCTGGGCGCTGAACGGCTTCTTTCTCGTGCTTGTAGATCGATGCCGTCTTCCCCTTGTCGGTCGCCATATGTTCCCTACTGCGTTCGATTCATGTTCGGCTGTCAGTCTAGCGAGCAAGATAAGATGAAGGTAGCGAAACTGACGGAGATGGTATCGTTTTTGGGTTTACCCGCCCGAGACGCGGAGCCGAGACGCTACCGGCGTCTCCTTTCGGTTGACGCAGGGCTTCCGAGACACTTGGCCGAGCGGGTCAAACCCATTCGAGACAGGAGATGCCATGATCGTCGGCTACGCGCGCGTCAGTTCCAGCAGCCAGAGCCTTGAGGCCCAGCACGAGCAGCTTGCCGCCGCCGGCTGCGACAAGGTCTTTTCCGAAAAGCGCAGCGGTCGGACGACCGATGGGCGTGACGCGCTGACCGACGCGATCGATTTCGTGCGCGAGGGCGATGTGTTGGCCGTGACCCGGCTCGACCGGCTCGCCCGATCGGTTGTGGACCTGCATCGTCTAATCGAACGCCTGACCGCCAAGCGCTGCGGCTTCCGCGTCCTCCAGCAATCCGGGATCGACACCACCACCAGCACCGGCAAACTGACCCTTTCGATCCTCGGCGCGGTCGCCGAATTCGAGGCCGACATTCGCCGTGACCGTCAGCGTGACGGTATTGAGCGCGCTAAGGCCAAAGGCGTCTATGCGGGCCGCAAGCCCAACATTGACACCGCTCGAATCGAAACACTGATGGCGGCGGGGATGAATCCCACCGCCATAGCCCGCGAGATGGGCATCGGTCGCGCCAGCGTCTATCGGCTGATCCGAGGAACCAATCTCGGAAAAGCGCATATCGCCGTCGCTATATTTTCAGCACATCAGCCATTGCCGGCCTCAGATAGCTAAGCGGATCGTCGGCGAGGCAAGCATTATATAATGCCTGATAGGCGTTGATGACCCAAGCCGGTGCGAGGTCCGTGGCATCCGTCGGATGGAGTTCGACAACGCTGTTTGCGGCATCGATCGCAAAAAATAGCGCCTCGGTATTGTGATGAACTATCAGTTCTTCGCTCAGCTCGTCCCATGCCGTTCGAGCTAGAGACCCGGTTTTCCGGACACATAGATCACCCATCCGCAGGCGGGAACCTATGGCGGTGTGCCGGGCCGGGAACGGAGCATTCACGCGCTCCGGTCTTAGGATGGTCTGTGGACCAAAGCCGGTCGAACGAAACTCAGCTTTCGACAGGTAAGGCAGGCCGTAAGCCTGCCGGTTAGCGGCAATCTTACTCGCCGATGATACATCAAAGGTGATCAGCAGGTCATCGTCGTTGAGCCGTTTTCGCATCCCGCGCTGGATTGCAGAAAGCGCGACGGCGGCGGTCAAGTCCGCCATCCCGAGCACATGAATGCGATTGCGCGCTGGCACGAGCATGTTCTGGTTCGCCAACTTCACGAGCACATCGACAAGATGGGCAAAGTTTTCCCGCATCTTGCCCCCGAACGCCCATCCGCCAGAATCAAACCATTTTACTGCATTGAGCCACCTCAACGCATCGTCGCGGGTTTCACCCTGAAGGACATTGAGAAATCTGGTGCGCCCAACGCGATGCCGGTCGAAATACCGCAGGTTATCAACCGTGATTTGCAGAGCATGATCGAAAGTAGGCCAAGGCGTTCCGGCCGCAATCCCCCGGCTCGGTATATCAAGCGTCATGGCTTCGTCGGTGTGATGCTCAAGCGCGGTCAGAACCCAATGGCGAGTGGCGTCCCCGCGCCAAAGCGCCGGATTGGTGAGAAGTTGAAATCCGCCGCTATCGCCGAGGATCGTTACGCCTTGCCGTGGGCTAAACATGCCTTGCGGCACCGAACCATGAATGTCGTGGCCGATGGAGAACAGCGCACGATCGGTAAAGAAGAACGGATTGTTATGGTCGAGGTAGTCGAGCGCCTTTGGCGTGGGCAGCCAACGGGGCAGCGAGCCGCCTCGAATGGATTGCGGAGACTTCGAAACGAACTTATGGCTCCGTGGTTGGCCCGCGCTGACGAACGTAGCCCGGTCGCGATGCGGCCGACCCGCATATTGCTTGGTCATCTCAATTTCCCGGATAGCCCCGGCCTGAGCCGGGGCGCTGATGTTCAAGCGAGAGCGGACGCGGTCTGTTCGACCTCATCGGATTGCGCGGCAGCGTCTTTTCGCGGACGTTCGATCCGCTCGAACTGCGCCGGGGAACGCGCGCCCCCATCGAGTAACGTGGGCACAAATATGCGGTAGTCCGCCACTCGGGTCTGGCACGCAAATTCAACGGCACCGCCTTTATCGATGCTGATCGTGAGCGCGGTCGGCCGGAGATCGCCTACCGCCCGAATTACCCGGTAAAGATCGATGCTCGCGATAATCGCCGACGCCGTTCGTTCACCGCTTGATGGGACAGAAATGCCTTGGGCCTCGCTCCCCTGTGCCAGCGACAATTCACCCTTTGTGATATTCACCACAGTCGGGTGCCTGCCGGCGGCGGCCTTGACTGCAAACTTCTCCAGCACGTTCGGCAGCCTACCGGGCTCCATCTCGACACGTGACGCGCACGCTGACGCGAAGCCGCGAACGTCGATTGTCCATTGGCTCGAAAACCGCGAGGAGCCGAACGCGGAAATCGGCAAGGTTCTTACCGAAAAAGGTTTGATCCGAGTTGTGCGCGTTGTGAATGACAGCTTCTGCGTATTCCTATCGTAAGATGCGCCGTTGAAGCTCGCTCGCGATACGCCGCCTCCCATATTTGCAAGTAGCATTTTCGTGGCAGTGCCGTTCAGGTGATGCTCCCAAGCGACGTCGGCGGGCAAAACTGTATCCACCTTCGCCGACACATGCGTGACAATGCCGGCAGTGACACGGGACGAAGCGACCGCAAACTCTCTGGAGCTTTTGATCCTTACGATCGGGAGGCTCCGCAGTCGGGAGCTTCCGGCGTGCCGCTCTTCGTTAGGTCGGGCCAGTTCCGAGCTATCGTGCCGCTCATGCATGAGGCAAAGGGTCGCCACATTTGCCCAGAAACGAACCTCATCTGGCAGCTTCGCGTCAAGTGCCGGCAGATACGGTGCAAGCTGCCCAATCAACGCTGTCGGCACGGCGGGCAAGGCCATAAGCTTGATCTCGCCAGTATCAGTCATGCGGCTTATCGCAAGTGTCAGATCCGCAGCGAAAGGCTCATCGGAGGCTGCTGTGATGGCATTCGCTTCAAGCGCGTTTTCGACTTCGGTAAGATCGACTTCATCGACCTCGTCCTCGTCGTCGCCGGCGATCTCTTCTTTGAAGCGTTTGATGACCCCGTCCAGACCGCCATTCGCTTCCACCCAGTCTGTCAGCTCGATTTCGTAGCCGGGAATCTGGCCTTCAAAATGCTGGAACGCGCGATATAGCTTTGCGCCGCGGTCCACGAGATTGCGCGCCTTCTTCTTGGCGTCCTTTTCGGCGATCGTCTCGATGACATAACCCAAGACAAGCTGCGAGCAGTGGTTAAAGGCATCCACTTTGTTCTTGATGTTACGCTGAGCGAGAAGACCTTTGATCGCGTCGCAAACCTCGAAGATGGGGTCGCCGTCCTGTTCGCCAGTCTTAGCTAAGCCTCCCAAGGTCTGAAGGTGCAACCACCCCGCCGATTGAACTAGCAGCTTATCGCGTTCGCTTTTCTCGCCGGCGCGGACGGCGTCCCCGAAACGGTCGTTGAGTTCCAGAAAGGTGCCGAGGGTGGAGTCGTTTGAATTGGTCACGTTGATTACCTCCGAAGCGCGTCGAGCCGACCTCGATACGGAGGAGGTGTCGGAGACGAGCGTGTGCAGAGGCATAGCGCGGGCGTCCCCGGCACCTCATCGGTGTCGAGAAGCCCGCCTCGCGTTCCTGGCGGTTCGCCTAGGCCCGTTTACCTAGGGGCGATCCTTCAGCTTTCGCTGGCCACCAGATATGGCGGCGGTCGGATCAGAGCAAAAACGGCTTCCGCCGCTTCACCAACGCCCCTATCCTTTGGCAGCTTTCGCCCATGCCTTCAACAGCTTCGTTGTCTTAGGCTAAGACCCGGTGTCTCAGCTAAGACGTGGACGCATGATCGGGCGCGGTGGTCGTGTCCGAGTGTGAGATTTTAAATTTTACCGCCAATTTTGGTTCGGAAAATTCGATAAGGATGCGGGGCATCGGAATTAGGCCCTCGCGGTCGGAGAATTCACCGCCAACTCTGACATGATTTCGGTCACATTTGGATAGCCAGCGGAACACAGGTGTTTGCCTAAAAGCATCGATCGTATTCCGCGCTATTTCTCCCCGCGTGGCAGCAGCCGCTTCCTCCCCCGACGCGCCCGCCGCGATACGTGACTTCACTCCAACCAGGAGGCTGTGGCATATGGTAGTCCGGTCGAGCGGCTCCGCGAAAAAATGCAGGCGATTCTCGGGGTTCTTATTAACTCGGAATTCCATTTGGCCACTTCTCGCACGTCACACTTTGTAGTGGTGGTATCGATCATCGGTTAACGAATCCGGCCGTTTGCGAAATCGGTTGGGCACCCGTTCACCGCGAGCGCTATACTGAGTTGATGGATTCGCTCGTTCCCCTTCAGTCCCGCCCGCTAACGGACGCCGAAGAGGTAATAGCGCGGGGGATGTTCGGTGAGGCATTGGACTATTCCGTCATCCAGATATTTCGCCGTAAATGGGCGTTCTTCCAGCCTCGAAAAGTCACGATGGCGCCACGCGGCAACATCCATTTCCATCCCGACGGCGACGCCTACTGCGACTGCTTCGCCAGCAACAGCCGGCACTGGCAAGGGCATCTGATCCACGAGCTGGTTCACGTTTGGCAGCATCAGCAGGGCGTGAACCTCGTTCTGCGCCGGCATCCGTTCTGCCGCTACAGCTATTCAATCAAGCCCGGCTGGACGCTCGATCGCTATGGGATCGAGCAGCAGGCCGAGATCGTGCGGCACACCTTCCTGCTTCGTCACGGTATCACGGTGCCGGGTGCGCCTCCGCTGCCGACGCTGGAAAGCATTCTGCCGTTCAAAACCGCGTAATTCCGAGATTTCCGCCTGTGTGTGCTACTTTATGATAGACGCACATCTCGTGGATGAACAGGCCCTGCTCGCCGAGCGGGGCGGCGGCGAAATCGTCGCTGTAGAGATCGCCGTGCGGATGGAAATGGATCCGCCCGCGCGGCGCCATAACAACGTGGCGCGGCTGGAAGAACGCCCATTTATGGTCGCACAGCTCGACACGCCCATAGTCGATCGTGTCGCCATAGACGGTGCGGGCGAGCGCCACCTCGCCCGCGGTGAGAGGCCGCGCGCCCACTTGATCAGGTTACTTGGTGGCGGGCGGGGGATCGCCGGCGGCGACAACGCGTGCGTCCTGCTGGATCCGCGTCGCATCGGCGAAGGTAAAGGTGAAGGTAATCGTGCCGCCGGGCTTCACCGCCGGATTGAGATCGAACACCATGACGTGCTTGCCGCCCGGCGCGAAGGCGACCTTTGCCTTGGCGGGCACGGGCACCTGGGGAACCGCGTTCATCGTCATGGCGCCGTTCGCAGTCGCCATCGATTCGTGGATCTCGGTACGGATCGCGACATCGGTGCTGACGCTGACCAGCGTCGCGTCGGTCGGCCCGCCGTGGATCGTGAAATACCCCGCTGCCGGCCGCCCCTCGACCGCGGCGAGCCGTACCCACGCATCGCTGACGTAGAGCTGCTTCTCCTGCGCGCAGCCCGCCAGCGCGATTCCGGTGGCGAGAAGCGCGGTGGTGGCGCGGAACATGGAACTCTCCTGAAAGCGCTGGAACAGCCGCCACGCTACGCCCGCGCCGGGTGTGCGACAAGATGCGCCCGGGGTGTCCGCCCAAGGGACGACGCGCGCTTCGGCACGTGTCTTGCGGCACGCCAAGCGCCACCTATATCGCGCTTCGTCAACGCTGTTGCGTCGCCGTAACGGGACGCGGCGGCACAGTTTTTTTGTTCAAGCAGGGGCTAGAAGAGCACTCATGGCAAAAGTTATCGGTATCGATCTGGGCACCACCAACAGCTGCGTCGCAGTGATGGAAGGCGGCAAGCCCAAGGTGATCGAGAATGCGGAAGGCGCGCGCACCACGCCGTCGATCGTCGCCTTCGCCAAGGACGGCGAGCGGCTGGTCGGCCAGCCGGCGAAGCGCCAGGCGGTGACGAACGGCGACAACACGATCTTCGCGGTGAAGCGCCTGATCGGCCGCCGGTTCGACGATCCGATCACCAAGAAGGACACCGAGCTGGTCCCCTATCACATCGTGAAGGGCGGCAACGGCGACGCGTGGGTGCAGGCCGGCGGCAAGGATTATTCGCCGTCGCAGATCAGCGCCTTCACGCTGCAGAAGATGAAGGAAACCGCCGAGAGCTATCTTGGCGAGACGGTGACGCAGGCCGTCATCACCGTGCCGGCATACTTCAACGACGCGCAGCGCCAGGCGACCAAGGACGCCGGCCTGATCGCGGGCCTCGAAGTGCTGCGCATCATCAATGAGCCGACCGCGGCGGCGCTGGCCTATGGTCTGGAGAAGCAGGACGGCAAGACGATCGCGGTCTACGACCTTGGCGGCGGCACCTTCGACGTCTCGATCCTCGAGATCGGCGACGGCGTGTTCGAGGTGAAGTCGACCAACGGCGACACGTTCCTGGGCGGTGAGGACTTCGACAACAAGGTCGTCGAATATCTCGCCGAGGGCTTCAAGAAGGACGAGGGCATCGACCTCGCCAAGGACAAGCTTGCACTGCAGCGCCTGAAGGAAGCGGCCGAGAAGGCGAAGATCGAGCTGTCGTCGGCGGCCTCGACCGAGGTGAACCTGCCGTTCATCACCGCCGACCAGAACGGGCCGAAGCACCTCGTCCGCACGATCACCCGCACCGATCTCGAAAAGCTGGTCGACAGCCTGATCCAGCGCACGATCGAGCCGATGAAGAAGGCGCTCGCCGATGCCGGCGTCAAGGCCAGCGACATCAGCGAAGTGGTGCTGGTGGGCGGCATGACGCGCATGCCCAAGGTGCGCGAGGCGGTGAAGAACTTCTTCGGCAAGGATCCGCACACCGGCGTGAACCCCGACGAGGTGGTCGCGATGGGCGCGGCGATCCAGGCGGGCGTGCTGCAGGGCGACGTCAAGGACGTGCTGCTGCTCGACGTGACGCCGCTGTCGCTCGGCATCGAGACTCTCGGTGGCGTGTTCACCCGCATGATCGATCGCAACACCACGATTCCGACCAAGAAGTCGCAGACCTACTCCACCGCTGACGACAATCAGGGTGCGGTGACGATCCGCGTCTTCCAGGGCGAGCGTGAGATGGCGGCTGACAACAAGATGCTCGGTCAGTTCGATCTCGTCGGCATCCCGCCGGCGCCGCGTGGCGTGCCGCAGATCGAGGTGACGTTCGACATCGACGCCAACGGCATCGTCAACGTTTCGGCGAAGGACAAGGGCACCGGCAAGGAGCAGCAGATTCGCATCCAGGCGTCGGGCGGTCTGTCGGACGCGGACATCGACAAGATGGTGCGCGAGGCCGAGCAGTTCGCCGAGGAGGACAAGAAGCGCAAGGCAGGCGCCGAGGCGAAGAACAACGCCGAGAGCCTGATCCATACCACCGAGCGCCAGCTTGCCGACAATGGCGACAAGGTCGACGAGGCGTTGAAGGGTGAGATCCAGACCGCGATCGACGCTGCCAAGGCGGCGGTCGAGGGTGGCGATCCCGATGCGATGAACGAGAAGAGCCAGGCGCTTGCGCAGGTCGCGATGAAGCTTGGCCAGGCGATCTACGAGAAGCAGCAGCAGGCAGAGGCGTCCCCGGATGCCGACGCCGGCGACGCGCCGAAGCAGGACGATGTGGTCGACGCCGAGTTCTCCGAAGTCGACGACAATCAGAAGGCGTGAGGCGTTCGCCCCTTCCCTTGGAGGGAGGGGGCGGCCGACCGAAGTGAAGGCGTAAGCGATGCATAAGTCCGTCCGTCCCGCGCTTGTCGCAGCACCGGACCTGTCTTTACCGGGTTCGCCGGTGATGACCGGAACGACCGCTGGGCAGGCGTGGGGCGGGCGGCTGCTCGTATCTGCGGGGGCGGATCAGTGACCGAAGTCGATTTCTACGAACTGCTCGAAGTCGAGCGGACCGCGGATGCGGGCACGATCAAGTCGTCGTACCGCAAGCTCGCGATGAAATACCATCCGGACAAGAACGCCGGGTGCAAGGATTCCGAGGCGAAGTTCAAGGCGGTGAGCGAGGCGTACGACTGCCTCAAGGATCCGCAGAAGCGCGCTGCCTACGACCGCTTCGGCCATGCCGCGTTCCGCAACGGCGGCGGCGGTGGTGGCGGCCAGGGCCAAGACTTCTCGGGCTTCTCTGACATCTTCGAGAGCGTGTTCGGCGAGTTCATGGGCGGCCGCGCCGGCGGCCGCAGCCAGGTCCGCCGCGGCGCCGACCTGCGCTACGACATGGAGATCACGCTCGAGGAGGCGTATCACGGCAAGTCGGCGGAGATCACCGTCGACGTTACTGCCGCATGCGACACGTGCCACGGATCGGGCGCGCGCGCCGGCAGCCGTCCGCACGCCTGCAATACCTGCGGCGGGCACGGCAAGGTGCGTGCGCAGCAGGGCTTCTTCGTCGTCGAGCGTGCCTGCCCGGTGTGCAACGGATCGGGCCAGGTGATCGATGATCCGTGCCCTGACTGCCGCGGCGACGGGCGCGTCGAGCGGACCAAGACGCTGACGGTCGAAATCCCGCCGGGCGTCGACGAGGGGACGCGCGTGCGGATGACGGGCGAGGGCGAGGCGGGTGCGCGCGGCGCGCCGCCGGGCGACCTCTACATCTTCCTCCACGTCAAGCGGCACGCGCTGTTCGAGCGTGAGGGGACGACGCTGTTTGCGCGCGCGCCTATCAGCTTCACCACCGCGGCGCTCGGCGGATCGCTGACGATCCCCGGGCTCGACGGGCGCAACCACGAGGTGCGCATCCCCGTCGGCATCCAGTCGGGCAAGCAACTGCGTCAGCGCGGCGCGGGCATGCCTGTGCTGCAGGGCCGCGGCCATGGCGATCTGGTGATCCAGATCGAGGTCGAGACGCCGACCAAGCTGTCGACGCGGCAGCGCGCGCTGCTCGAGGAATTCCGCGAGACCGAGACCGGCGACGAATGCCCTGCATCGCAAGGCTTTTTCGCGCGTTTGAAGAATGCGTTCGCCGGCGAATAGCGTCGATCAGGGCAGGGCGCGAAGGAGTTGGACCGATGCGCACGCTGTTCCCTCTCGCGATCGCCGTCGCGATCATCGCCGCACCCGGCGCCGCGCGGGATCGTAACGCGATCCCCGCGGCGACGCCGGTCGGCAAGCCGCAGAACTGCATCCCGATCCGCAGCATTCGCGAGAGCCTGGTGCGCAGCGACCGGATCATCGATTTCCGCATGAACGGCAATCGCTACTATCGCGTCACGCTCGATCGCGGATGCCCGCAGCTCGGCTTCGAACGGCGTTTCAGCTATTCGACGTCGCTCAGCCAGCTCTGCGCGCAGGATATCATCACCGTGCTGCAGACGACGCCGGTGATGGCGGGGCCAAGCTGCGGCCTTGCGCCATTCCAGCCGGTGATGCTCGCCAAGTAACGCTGTCCGAAAACCGGCTGGCGCGCACGCATTGCGCCTGCTAGGCGAAACGCCACGCACCCGTAGCTCAGCTGGATAGAGCGCTGCCCTCCGAAGGCAGAGGCCACAGGTTCGAATCCTGTCGGGTGCGCCAAGGCTTTCATATCATCCCGTCAGCTGCGGGATTGCGATACGTCGCAGCGGCGCTGTTACACAAGTTGCGCCAAGGCGGATTGGCTGGGCGGCATTGGTCGGTAAGGTGTTCGCTTGGCGCTCCGTGCCAGCGTCGTACCCCGTCAATTGAAGCGCGAGATCCGATGAGCGACCAGATCCTGATCTTTTACGGTTCGTATCGATCCGATCGGCAGGGGATTAAGCTCGCCCGTTGGTTGGTCGAGGCGTTCGCCGCGCGCGGGGCGAGCGCCGAGCTGATCGACGCGAAGGCGATCGACCTGCCGCTGCTCGACCGCATGTACAAGGAATATCCCAGCGGCGAGGCGCCGGCGAAACTCGAAGCGCTGGCGGGAAAGATCAAGGCGGCCGACGCGTTCGTCTTCGTTGCCGGCGAGTATAATTGGGGCGTCCAGCCCGGGCTCAAGAATCTCACCGATCACTTTTTGGAAGAGTGGTTCTGGCGCCCCGCGGCGATCGCCAGCTACTCGGCGGGGAGGTTCGCCGGCGCGCGCGTCGGGTTGCAGTGGCACGGCACGCTATCCGAAATGGGTATGGTGGTGATATCGAGCGCGCTCGCGGTGGGCGGGATCGGCCATGCCTTTGACGCGGACGGCAAGCCGGCCGGCGAGGGCGGTGCGTCGCTGGCCCGTGCCTTTCCGCGCTTCGCCGACGATCTCGCGTGGTGGACCGAGGCCGCACGCGCGCAGCGCGCCCGGCGCGATCCGCCATATTGACACGGCGCGCGACTGCGGCGGAAGCGTCGCTGCGCGGAATGAGATCGATTGTCCCCGCCGATCATCCGCCGGTTATCAACGGGCGGCTTCGACCGCGAAGCGTCGCCAATCGCGCCTGGTAAGAAGATGGAGGCCCGACCGGGAATCGAACCCGGGTGCAAGGATTTGCAGTCCTCTGCGTCACCACTCCGCCATCGGGCCTCGATGCGAGCGAGGGCGGGCTGATGCGGCGCGCGCGCTTCGCTGTCAAGCGCGCCATTGGCGCAACGCTGCCGCCGCGATAAAGCACGCCCTCCGATGACGTGTATTGCCATGATAAAACAGCTGTGCGACAGGTGAACCGATGACGACGACGATCGAACGCCCCGAAGATTTCGCTGCGATGCGCATCGCGATGGTGGCCAGCCAGTTGCGCCCCAATGCCGTGTCCGACCCGCGTGTGGTCGCTGCAATGGCGGACGTGCCGCGCGAGCGCTTCGTGCCCGAAGCGCAGGCGAGCGTCGCTTATCGCGACGCGCTGCTGCCGTTGGGGCAGGGGCGGACGGCCAACCTTCCGATCGCGACAGGCCGGCTGCTGACCGAGGCGCGGCTGCAGCCCGGCGATCGCGTGCTGCTGATCGGTGCGGCGAGCGGCTATACCGCCGCGGTGCTGGCGCGGCTCGTCGCGCACGTTGTGGCGGTCGAGGTCGATCCCGCGCTCGCCGGGGTCGCGCAGCGGACGCTGGCCGGGGAACATCGCGTCACCGTCATCGAGGGGCCGCTCGAGCGCGGCCACGCCGCCGACGGGCCGTACGACGTGCTTGTCATCGACGGCGCGGTCGAGGCGATCCCATCGACGCTGGTGACGCAGGTGGTGCCGGGCGGCCGGATCGTCGGCGGGTTGATCGAGCGCGGCGTGACCCGCCTCGCTGCCGGTCGGCGCAGCGAGGGAGGCTTCGCGATGATCGACTTCGCCGATATCGATTGTGCGATCCTGCCCGGCTTCGCCGCCCCGCCCAAGTTCACCTTCTGACGTCGATCCCCCGTCGATTGCCCGCGTAAGGACCGAAATGAAGCGCGCCGTTCCTCTTGCTGCCCTGCTCTCGCTTGCCGCGACGCCCGCCGCCGCCGACACGCTGCGCGAGGCGCTCGCGCGTGCCTATAAAGACAATCCGACGCTGACCGGCAGCCGCGCGCAGCAGCGCGCGACCGATGAGACGGTGCCGATCGCACGCGCCGCCGGCATCCCGACGCTCGGCACGAACGCGGGCTATAACGAGAATTTCCTGCAGACCGGCAATTCGCTGACCAACCCGGCGCGCCAGCTGACCGCGTTCGCGGGCGTGACCGTTCCCGTCTACCAGGGCGGGGCAGTGAAAAATTCGGTGCGCGCTGCGGAGACGCGAGTCGAGGCGGGGCAGGCGGGGCTGCGCAGCACGGAGGCGACCACCTTCACCGATGTCGTCGCGGCCTATAACAACGTGCTCCGCGACGAGGCGATCGTCGGCCTCAACACGCAGAACGTGCGCGTGCTCGGCACCAATTTGCGCGCCAGCCGCGATCGGTTCCAGGTCGGCGATCTGACGCGAACCGACGTCGCCCAGTCCGAAGCGCGGCTGAGCCTGGCGCGCGCGCAATTGCAAACCGCGCAGGCGAATCTCGTGTCGAGCCGCGAAAATTACGTGCGGCTCGTCGGCCAGGCGCCGGGCGTGCTCGAGCCGCCGCCGCCGCTCCCGAATCTGCCGAACTCCCCCGACGCGGCGGTCGACGTGGCGATGCAGAACAATCCCGCGCTGCTCGCCGCGCAGAAGACGCGCGACGCCACCGCCTATGACGTGCGCGTGGCGCAGGCCGGGCGGCTGCCGCAGGTGGGCGTGACGGTCGGCGAGCAATACAACAATTTCCTCGGCTCGCTGGGGGCGGGGCAGGGGTTCACCACGATCCAGTCGGGTGCGGCGACAACCGTCGGGCTGCAGCTGCAGCTGCCGATCTTTCAGGGCGGGCGCGTCTCGGCGCAGATCCGTCAAGCGCGTGCGCTGCGCGGGCAAGCGATCGAGAATGCGACCGCGACCGAGCGGCAGGTGATCGCCTCGGCCCGTTCGGCGTATGCGATCTGGCGTTCGTCGCTCGAGGTGATCGCCTCGAGTGAGACCGCCGTCAACGCGAACAAGCTCAGCCTCGAAGGCGTGCGCGCCGAGAACAGCGTCGGCAACCGCACCATCCTCGACATCCTCAACGCCGAGCAGGAGCTGCTCAACAGTCAGGTGACGCTCGTTACCGCGCGGCGCGACGCCTATGTCGCTGGCTTCGCCCTGCTCGCTGCGATGGGTGAGGCGGAGGCGCGCGACCTCGGGCTCGACGGCGGGCCGCTGTACGACCCGACGGTGAACTACCGCAACGTCCGTCGCAGCATCTCCGACTTCCGCGACGGTCCGCAGCCGCAGGCGGAAGCGCCCGGTACGCGCAACATCCCGGCGCAGAACGCAACGGTCACCCGCCCGCTCGATCCGGCGCTCAAGAGCGATGTTGACAGGAGCCCGGCGTTGACGACAGGTGAGAACGCACCGAACCGCTGATCGTCGGCGGCTTCGCGGGACCTGGGGTGGATTGCGCGCATGGGGGATGTCAGCGCCGAGCCGTCGATGGAGGACATCCTGTCCTCGATCAAACGCATCATCGCCGAGGACGGCGACGATCGGCCCGCGCGCCCGCGCCGCCAGGCGCCGCCGCGCGGGACCGCGCTTCATGCTGTCGACGACGAGGCGGAGGAGGTGCTCGAGCTGAGCGATCCGATGCCGCCGAGCCCACCGCCCGCGCGCACTGAACCCCGTGCCGCCGCTTCGCCGACGCGCGAGCCCGCGTTGCGCGAGGCGCCGACGCCATCACCTGCCGTCGCCGCGAGCCCCGAACCGACGATCGTGTCCGAGCAGACCGCGCAGGCGACGCGCAGCACGCTCGATTCGCTATCGCGCCTGCTGGTGAAGCCCGAGGCGCCGAGCGACGGCACGCTCGAGGGGCTGGTGCGCGAGATGCTTCGCCCGATGCTGCGCGAGTGGCTCGACGCGAACCTGCCGGCGCTGGTCGAGACGCTGGTCGCGCGCGAGATCACCAAAATCACGCGCGGCCAGTAAGCTCCGGCGCAAGGGCCGCGTCGATCGGCGATTGTCGCGTCCGATACGATCTGCTCTAGTCGCGCGCCATGAGAATGCTCCTTTGCGCGAGCCTGATCGCGCTCGCCGCCGCCCCGCTTGCTGCCCAGACGACAGGCGTGACTCAACCACGCCCGGCCGGTCGCCCGCTCACGATCGAGGACGTGACGATGCTGAGCCGCATCGGTGCGCCGACCGTCTCGAAGGACGGGCGCTGGATGGTGTGGGCACAGCGCGAGACCGACATCGACGCCGATCGCGGCCGCTACGATCTGTGGCGCCTCGATCTGTCGCGCGCCGGCGCGGCCCCGCAGAAGCTGCTGGCGGACCCGCAGAAGGACGAGAACGATCCGCAGATCGTCGACGCGACGGTATACTTCACGATGGACGATGCGATCTGGTCGATCCCCGTCACGGGCGGTACGCCGCGCAAGCTGACGAGCTTCGTCGGCGGGTTCAACGGCTTCAAGGTCGCGCCGACGGGTGACCGGATCGTCGTGTGGGCGGATCGCCTGCCGGGCGCGCCGAGCCTCGAGCAGCCGATGGTCAAGAAGCGTGCCGATGCCGGCGTGGGTCGCACCTATGACAAGCTGTTCGTGCGCCACTGGGATACGTGGGCGGACGGCACGCGCCAGCAGCTCTTCGTCCTGCCGCTGACCGCGGCGGGCGCGCGGGGCAACGGCAAGGCAGTCGTCGGCGCACTTGTCGGCGATACGCCGTCCAAGCCGTTCGGCGGGGCGGAGGAAGTCGCGTGGAGCCCCGATGGCCGCACGCTCTACTTCGCGCTGCGCGAGGCGGGGCGGATCGAGCCGACCTCGACCAACCTCGATATCTTCGCAGTGCCGGCGGACGGCAGCGCTGCGCCGGTCAATCTGACCGATGCGAACGACGCGACCGACAATCTGCCGACCGTGTCGCCCGATGGTCGCAAGCTCGCCTATTTCGCGATGCGTCGACCGGGGTACGAGGCTGACCGCCAGGTGCTGACGGTGCGCGATCTCGCCACGGGGCAGGTCACCTCGCTGACCGAGCGCTGGGATCGCTCGGTTGGCTCGATCGCCTGGGCACCTGATTCGCGTAGCCTCTACGTCACGGCCGACGATACCCAGGAAACACCGCTGTTCCGCGTCGATGCGGCCACCGGCGAGGTCACGCGGCTGACGCAGCAGGGGCATGTGTCGGCAGTGGCAGTGACGCCGGCTGGGCCAGTGGTGGCGATCGATTCGCTCACTGCCCCGGCCGATTTCTACCGCGTCGTGGGCACCGCCGCGCCGCAGCGGCTCACCAGCGTCAACGCCGCGAGGCTCGCCGGCATCGCGATGCCGATGGTCGAGCGGTTCAGTTTCACCGGGGCGAACAACGACACCGTCTGGGGCTATGCGGTGAAGCCCGCGAATAGCACCGGCAAGGTGCCGATCGCTTACATGGTCCACGGCGGGCCGCAGGGATCAAGCAACAACAGCTGGTCTTATCGCTGGAATCCGGCGGTGTTCGCGGGTGCCGGCTACGGCCTCGTCGCGGTCGATTTCCACGGCTCGACCGGCTACGGCCAGGCCTTCACCGACGCGATCCGCAACAATTGGGGCGGCTGGCCGCTGGAGGATCTCAAGAAGGGGCTCGCCGCCGCGACCAGCAAGTTCAGCTGGCTCGATGGCGACAAGGCCTGCGCGCTCGGCGCCTCCTACGGTGGCTATATGATGAACTGGATCGAGGGGCAGTGGCCCGATCGCTTCAAGTGCATCGTCCAGCACGACGGCGTGTTCGACGCCCGCGCCATGGCGTACGAGACCGAGGAATTGTGGTTCGACGAGTGGGAGCACGGCGGCAAGACCTATTACGAGGATCCGCAGGCGTTCGAGAAGTGGAATCCGGTGAACCATGTCGCGAAATGGAAGACGCCGCAGCTCGTCATCACCAGCGAGAAGGACTTCCGCATCCCCTACACGCAGGGGCTGGCGGCGTTCACCGCGCTCCAGCGGCGCGAGATCCCGTCGCGGCTGCTGGTGTTTCCGAACGAGAACCACTGGGTGCTCAAGCCGAAGAACTCGCGGCAATGGTATCGTGAGGTGATCGGCTGGATGGACACGTGGACCGGGAAGGCGTCGGCCAACTGAGCCGCCCGTCTTCCGGGTCTCCGGACTGAGATCGCGCTGCTTTTCTACTGCGATCGCATGGCAGCGCGGTTCGTGACGTTCGGGGCGGCGTGATGGTGGGGCGGGGACTTGGGTTCCCCCCACCGCCCCGCTATGGCCTCGCGGCATGAGCGAGCTGCCCAAGACCTTCGACCCCGCCGCGATCGAATCCCGCTGGTACAGCCATTGGGAGGAAAACGGCCTGTTCCGTCCCGAGCGTCCCGGCGCTGAGCCGTGGACGATCGTCAATCCGCCGCCCAACGTCACCGGCTCGCTCCACATCGGCCACGCGCTCGACAACACGCTGCAGGACATCCTGACGCGTCACGCGCGGCTGAAGGGCAAGGACGCGCTTTGGGTCGTCGGCACCGATCACGCCGGCATCGCCACCCAAATGGTGGTCGAGCGGCAGATGGCGCTCCGCCAGCAGAAGCGCACCGACTTCACCCGTGACGAATTCGTCGCCAAGGTGTGGGAATGGAAGGCGGAGAGCGGCGGCCAGATCACCGGCCAGCTGCGCCGCCTGGGCTGCTCGATGGACTGGGCCAACGAGCGGTTCACGATGGACGAGGGCTTCTCGAAGGCCGTGCTCAAGGTCTTCGTCGAGCTTCACCGCCAGGGCCTGCTCTATCGTGACAAGCGGCTGGTGAACTGGGATCCGGGCCTCGGCACTGCGATCAGCGATCTCGAGGTCGAGACGCGCGAGGTGAAGGGCCAATTTTGGCGGCTGGGCTACCCGTTGGAAGATGGCTCGGGTTTCATCGAGGTTGCGACGACGCGCCCCGAGACGATGCTCGCCGACATGGCGGTGGCGGTCCACCCGACGGACGAGCGCTACACTGCGCTGATCGGTAAGAACGTGCGCCTGCCGATCACTGGCCGCCTGATCCCGATCGTCGCCGACGAACACGCTGATCCCGAGTTGGGCAGCGGTGCGGTGAAGATCACCCCAGGGCACGACTTCAATGACTTCGAGGTGGGCAAGCGCGCAGGCATGAAGGCCGGCGAGATGCTCAACATGCTCGATGCCAAGGCGAACATCGTTCAGGTCGCCGACGGGCTGATCCCCGCCGAGCTGCTCGGGCTGTCAACCGCGGAGGCGCGCAAGGCAGTGGTTGCGCGATTGAAGGCCGAGGGCGTTCTCGTGCCTTATGTCGACAAGGACGGCGCGGAGCACGATGCCGAGCCGCGCACGATCCAGACGCCGTTCGGCGATCGCTCCGGCGTCGTCATCGAGCCGTGGCTGACGGACCAATGGTATGTCGACGCCAAGACGCTGGCGCAGCCCGCGATCGAGGCGGTGAAGTCCGGCGCGATCCGCCTCGTCCCCAAGACGTGGGAGAAGACCTACTTCAACTGGATGGAGAACATCCAACCGTGGTGCGTCTCGCGTCAGCTGTGGTGGGGCCATCATATCCCGGCGTGGTTTGGGCCCTCCAAGAGCGACCTTGGCCTAGAGGTTGTGCATACCGAAGCGCAGGGTCTCAGCCGCCCTAGCTTTGTTGGTATGAGCTTCGAGGAGGTTAGAGCAGAGGCTGCTAAGTACTACGGCGTCCAGCCGGAGCGGATCGTCGAAGCAGCGGATTCGCAGCAGGCGGCGGGATTTGCGCCCGGTTCGGAAGTTCCGGAGCACGTTCTGGCCGAAGGAATACCATCAATCGGTCCGATCTCGTTGTGGCGCGATCCCGACGTGCTCGACACCTGGTTCTCCTCCGCGCTCTGGCCCTTCGCCACGATGGGCTGGCCGGAGAATAGCGATCCCACGCTCGGCGGGCGCTATCCCAACGACGTGCTGATCTCGGGCTTCGACATCCTGTTCTTCTGGGATGCGCGCATGATGATGCAGGGCATGCACTTCATGAAGGATGTGCCCTTCAAGACGCTCTACCTGCATGGCCTGGTCCGCGCGGCGGACGGCGCTAAGATGTCCAAGTCCAAGGGCAATACGGTCGATCCGCTCGGCCTGATCGACAAGTACGGCGCAGACGCACTGCGCTTCTTCATGGCGGCGATGGAAAGCCAGGGCCGCGACATCAAGATGGATGAGAAGCGGGTCGAGGGCTATCGCAACTTCGCGACCAAGCTGTGGAATGCAAGTCGCTTCTGCCAGGCGAACGGCATCGGCGGATCGACCACGCTGGAGCCGCCGGCGGCAACCTCCGCGGTCAACAAATGGATCGTCGGCGAGGCGATCAAGGCGATCCAGTCGGTCGACCTCGCGCTCGGCGAATATCGCTTCGATGCCGCGGCGAACGCCATCTACCAGTTCGTGTGGAGCCAGTTCTGCGACTGGTATCTCGAACTCATCAAGCCTGTCCTGAGCAAAGCCGAAGGAGGTTCGATCGACGAGGAGACGAAGGCGGTCGCCGGCTGGGTGCTCGACCAGATCCTGATCGTGCTCCACCCCTTCATGCCGTTCATCACCGAGGAGCTGTGGCACGCGCTCAGCGACCGCGATCATGACCTGATCGTCGCGCACTGGCCGATGGCCGATGCGCGCGCGATCGATCCGGCGGCGGCGCAGGAGATCGACTGGCTGATCCGTCTCGTCAGTGAAGTCCGCTCCAGCCGCACCGAGCTGAACGTGCCGCCGGGCGCGCGACTTCCCTATGCGGTGACGGATGCGAACGCCGAGACGCAGGCGCGCCTCGATCGCAACGCCGCAACGATCGCGCGCCTTGCGCGGGTTAATCCGGGCGAAGTCGCAGGCGGGACGGCGCAGGTGGTGGTGGAGGAAGCCACGTTCCGCCTCGCGCTGGGCGACGTGATCGATCTCGCCGCCGAACGCGCGCGCCTCGCCAAGGCGATCGCCGCGGCGGAGAAGGAGCGCGACGGGCTCGCCGGCCGGCTCGGCAATGCGAGCTTCGTCGAGCGCGCGAAGCCCGAGGCGGTCGAGAAGGCGCGTGCCGATCACGCCGAGAAGGCAGCGGAGGCTGAGCGGTTGGCGGCGGCGCTTTCCCGCCTGGGGTAAGCTCGCGGACGTCGTTCCTGCCGAATGCACGACGCCGGTGGGCGAGCAGCGCTGTCGTGCCTCGCGCGCGCGGTGGCGCATTGCCGGGCGTTGCCCCGGTCCAGCGTCGACTAGATCGGTATCGGCCGTACAACGCTGCGGGCGCCCGGCCGGTCGGTAGCCGATCCGCGTAGGCCGCGCGGCCTTGGTGTCGCCCTCGACACCACAGCGGCTCGACGCAACCGCGCGCCTGAAGCTGTGGCACGAGCTCTCGGGGCTACGCCGGCGTTCCTGCCTGCCGCCGCGATCCAGTTGCGGCTTGTCGTGCCCGCGCACGTGCCGCAAGGTGGATCGTGACCGGAACAATGCCGGCGCCGGGGATTAGGGGAGCGTGATGGAAGAACCGGTCCCCCAGTTGCGCCCCGGCCAGCGCGATCTCACCACCGGGCCGATCGGATCGGCGCTGCTGATGTTCGCGCTGCCGACACTCGCCTCGAACGTGCTGCAATCGGCGAACGGATCGATCAATGCGATCTGGGTCGGGCGCTTTCTGGGCGAAGGGGCGCTGGCGGCCACCTCGAACGCCAACATCATCATGTTTCTGATGTTCGGCGCGGTGTTCGGCTTCGGCATGGCGGCGACGATCATCGTCGGGCAGAGCTGGGGACGGCGCGACATCGAGGCGGCGCGGCGTGCGTTCGGTTCGGCGATCGGCCTCGTGCTTGCGGGATCGGTGATCGTCGGGGCGCTTGGCTGGGTATTCGCGCCGCAGATCCTCACCGCGCTCGCCACCCCGGCCGATGCCTTTACCCCAGCACTCGATTACCTCCGCGTCATCTTTCTCGCGTTGCCGGCCTCGATGCTGCTGGTGCTGATGTTCATGGGGCTGCGCGGCACGGGTGATTCGGTGACGCCCTTGTGGTTTATGGGGCTCGCCGTGGTGATCGATGCGGGGATGAACCCGCTGCTGATCGCCGGCATGGGGCCGTTTCCGCGGATGGGCATCGCGGGCTCTGCCACCGCGACGCTGATCGCCAACATCGTCGCGCTCGGCGCGCTGGTCGGCTGGATTGCGTGGCGCGATCTGCCCCTGCGGCTGAAGGGGGCGGAGATCCGCTACATCCTGCCTGAACGCACGCTGGTGCGCACGATCGTCGGCAAGGGGCTGCCGATCGGTGCGCAGATGCTGGTGCTGTCGACCAGCGCGCTGGCGATGGTGGGCCTCGTCAACCGCAACGGCATCGATACCGTCGCCGCCTACGGCATCGTCCAGCAATTGTGGGGTTATGTGCAGATGCCGGCGATGGCGATCGGCGCGGCGGTATCGGCGATGGCGGCGCAGAATATCGGCGCGGGGCGGTGGGATCGCGTCGCGCGGATCACGCGATCCGGCCTTTTCTACAACATCGGGCTGACCGGCGTGACGGTCGCGCTGGTGCTGTTCTTCGATACGACGATCATCGGGCTGTTCATCCCCGGCGGCAGCCCGGCGCTGCCGATCGCGCAGCATATCAATCTGCTCGCCACCTGGGGGTTCATCATGTTCGGCGGCACGATGGTGCTGTTCGGCGTCGTGCGCGCGAACGGCGCGGTGTGGGGCCCGCTCGCGATCCTGACGATCGCGATGTTCCCGGTGCGGCTCGGCGTTGCGTTCGCGCTTCAGCCGCTGCTCGGGCCTGATGCGCTGTGGTGGAGCTTCCCGATCGGATCGGCGGCGAACGTCGCGCTCGCCGCGCTATATTATCGCTACGGCGGCTGGCGCGAAGGCGGGCTGCTGGTGCCGGAGGACCATTGCGAGGAACGCAGCCACGCCGATATCGAGCCGGCCGGCCAGTTGAAGCCGGTGAGCTAGGCGGCTTCGGCGGGCGCGGGGACCATCACGCGGATCACCCCGGCGGCGATCTTCGCGCGGATCGGGGTATGCGCCAGCACCTCGCCGTCGATCGATATCGGCAAGCTCGGCCGCGTGTCGACCTTCAAGTCGCAGCCGGTGAACGTCACCGTATCCTGGTGCCGCGACTCCATCCCGAAGAAGCTCGCGAACCAGTTCTTGAACAAGGTGCGCTTGTAGCGTGCAGTGACCGCCTGGACGACGATCTTGCCCGAATCGACGTGCGCCTCGTCCACCAGCCAGGTGCCGCCGTGATACGGCCCGTTCGAGATGCGCACCTCGACCACGCGCATGCGCTGCTCGCCCGTCCCATCGTCGACGGTTAGCATGAAGGGGCGGAACTTGGCGAACTGTAGACCCGCCCAGCCGAGATAGCCGACGCGTCCCAGAACCTTCTTCAGATTGTGCGGCACCGTCTCGGCGATTTGCGGCGAAAGGCCCATCGCCGCGCAATTGGCAAAGTAGTCGTCGTCGATCATGCCCAGATCGATGCGTCGCGGCACGCCGGTGCGGAAGACGTCGATCGCCCCGTCGATGCCGAGCGGCAGGCCTAGCGTGCGCGCGAAGCTGTTGGCGGTGCCGAGCGGGAGGACGCCGAGGATCACGTCGTGCCCGACGAGCAGATCGACCAGCCCGCTGATCGTCCCGTCGCCGCCGCCGAGGATAACGAGATCGGGCTTCTTCTCCAGCGCACGGCGCACCGTGCGTTCGAGATGCTCGGGGTTCTTCACCGCGTGTGCGTCGACCGGAAAGGGCAGGTCGCGCATGCGGGCGCAAGCACGCTTGAAAAGCTTTTGCCCTTTGCGAGACTTGGCGTTGACGATCAGCGCGGCGGACTTGATCTCATTCATGCCCGCCAAACGCGCGAGCGGCAGTTTCGCCCCCGTAACGCTTGCGATGGCGAACGCTGCGGCGCAAGGCGGACGCATGCACGCCCCGTTCCCCGCGCTACGCCTGCGCCGCACCCGGTCCGCCGCGTGGAGCCGCCGCCTCCACCGCGAAACGACGCTGACCCCGGCGGATTTCATCTGGCCGCTGTTCATCGCAGAGGGCGAGGGCGTGGAAGAGCCGATCGCCAGCCTGCCCGGCGTGTCGCGCTGGTCGGTCGACGGCATCGTCGCTCGTGCGCGCGAAGCGCGGGCGCTGGGCATTCCGTGCCTCGCCTTCTTCCCCAACACGCCGGCCCATCTGCGTAGCGAGGACGGGCGCGAGGCGCTCAATCCCGACAATCTGATGTGCCGCGCGATCCGCGCGGTGAAGGATGCGGTACCCGATATCGGCATCCTCACCGACGTCGCGCTCGATCCCTATACCGCGCACGGACACGACGGGTTGGTCGACACGGCGGGCTATGTCGTCAACGACGCGACGGTCGAGATCCTCGTCGGCCAGTCGCTCAACCAGGCGGCGGCAGGGGCGGACATCATCGCGCCGTCGGACATGATGGACGGACGCGTCGGCACGATCCGCGCGGCGCTGGAGGCGGAGGGCCACGCCAACGTCCAGATCATGGCCTATGCCGCAAAATACGCCAGCGCCTTCTACGGCCCGTTCCGCGACGCGGTCGGCAGTCGCGGGCTGTTGAAAGGCGACAAGGCGACGTACCAGATGGATCACGGCAACGCCGAGGAAGCGCTGCGCGAGGTCGCGCTCGACCTCGCCGAGGGGGCCGACAGCGTGATGGTGAAGCCGGGGCTGCCGTATCTTGATATCGTCGCGCGGGTGAAGCAGCGTTTCGAGGTGCCCGTCTTTGCCTATCAGGTGTCGGGCGAATATGCGATGATCGAAGCGGCCGTCGCCGCCGGCGCCGCGGATCGCGACGCGATCGTGCTCGAGACGCTGACGGCGTTCAAGCGTGCAGGTTGCTCGGGCGTGCTGACGTATCACGCGGTTCATGCCGCGCGTCTGCTCGGAGCGTGAGCGGGGCGCGGCTCCGCACGATATCGCCGTTCGACGATGCCCCGATCGTGACGGAGCGGCTAATTCTTCGCGTGCCGCAATCGCGTGATCGCGCCGCGGTGCACGCGATGTGGGCCGACCCGCGGGTGATGGCGGACCTAGGCCCGGTAAAGTCGGCGGCCGAGAGCGACGCCGCGCTGGCCCGCCATGCCGCCTACGCGCCGCTTGGCTTCCGCGTGATCGAACTGCGCGATGGCGGCGCGGCGATCGGCTTCTGCGGGCTCAAGCCCGGTGCGTCCGACACGCCGATCGCCGGCATGATCGAGATCGGCTGGATGCTCGCGACGGATTATTGGGGGCAGGGCTATGCCCGCGAGGCCGCCGACGCGACGCTCGACTGGGGCTGGGCCGTGCGCGACGCCGCGGCGATCGTCGCGATCACGGCGGAGCGCAACGTCAAGAGTCGCGGGTTGATGGAGCGGCTGGGCATGCGGCACGATCTGGCGATGACGTTCGATCATCCGCTGTTCGCGCTCGACGATCCGCGCCGGCGCACCGTCACCTATCGGATCGATCGCCCGTGACCGAGGCGATTGCGATGGAGACGCCGCGCCTTGTGCTCCGCCGCTGGCGCGACACCGATGTCGCGCCGTTCCACGCGATGGGTCAGGACGCGGCGGTGATGCGCTATCTGGGGCCGCCGATGGATTTGGCCGCCTGCGTTGCCACCGTGGCACGCATGAACGCACTGGCGGGCGCTTCGGGGGATTGCTTCTGGGCGATCGAGCGCCGCATTGATGGCGCGTTCATCGGCTTCTGCGGCATCGAACCCGGACCGGCGGGCACGCCGATCGCCGACGCGCCGGAGATTGGCTGGCGGCTGGCGCGCGATGCTTGGGGGCAGGGGTTCGCGCGCGAGGCGGCCGCCGCGTGCCTGCAACGCGCATGGGATCGCTGCACGGCACGGGTTCACGCAATCACCGTCGCCGCGAACGAGCGGAGCTGGGGGCTGATGATCCGACTTTGCATGCGCCGCGTCACCGACGGGGATTTCGATCATCCCGCGCTCGCCGAAGGCGATCCGCTGCGCCGGCACGTCCACTATACGATCGATCGCCTGCGATGATCGCGCGGTCGAGCCGCGGGCTGTTCGTCGCGACGATCCTGACCGGATCGTTCCTGCTGTTCCTCGTCCAGCCGATGGTCGCGCGCATCGCGCTGCCGCGGATCGGCGGTGCGCCGGCGGTGTGGAATTCGGCGATGCTGGTGTACCAGGCGCTGCTCCTCGCAGGCTACGGCTATGCGCACGGCCTGGGGCGGCTCGCCGTTCGGCGGCAGGCGGGCGTTCACCTCGCGCTGCTCCTGCTGGCGATGCTGTGGCTGCCGATCGGCGTGCTCGCCTGGCCGATGCCCGACGGAATTGCGCCCGAATGGTGGGTGCCATGGCTGCTTGCCGCTTCGATCGGGCCACTGTTCGTGATCGTCTCGGCGCAGGCGCCGCTGATGCAGCGCTGGTTCGCCGCCGCCCGCCCCGACGAGGATCCCTATCGGCTCTACGCCGCGTCGAACCTGGGCAGCTTCGCCGGGCTGATCGCCTATCCGCTCGCGGTCGAGCCGCTGCTGCCCGTCGCGGGGCAGCGCTGGCTGTGGAGCGCGGGCTATGTCCTGCTCGTCGCGCTCGTTGCGGTGATCGCGACCGGCCTGCCGCGCACCCGCGCCGCCGCCGCGGAGCCGGCTACGCAGGTCGATGCCAACCCTGCCGGACCGCGCCGCATCGCGCACTGGATCGCGCTCGCCGCCGTGCCCTCGGGGCTGATGCTCGCGACGTCGACCTATATCACCACCGATATCGTCGCGATGCCGCTTTTGTGGGTGATCCCGCTTGGCATCTATCTGCTCAGCTTCACGATCGCCTTCGCCGACGATAGAAGCGTCGCCGATCTGATCGTGCGCATCGCGCCGGTGACGATCCTGCTGTTCGGCGGGGTGATGATCGGCGGCTTCTCGGTCCAGCCGTTCTTCGGGCTCGCACTGGCGATCGTGCTTCTGTTCATGGCGTCGGTTGCGCTCCACACCGCGCTCTACCGGTTGCGCCCCGCGCCCGAGCGGTTGACGGGCTTCTATCTCGCAATGTCGGTCGGGGGTGCGATTGGTGGGCTGTTCGCCGGGCTCGTCGCGCCGGCGCTGTTCGACTGGACCTGGGAATATCCAATCCTGATCCTCGCCGCCGGCGCATTGGTGCCGCAGGTGTTCCTCGCGCATCCGGTCCGCGCATTGTGGAACCGCGGCGCTGGAATGCCGGGGCTGATCGGCGTGGCCGTCGCGCTGGCTGCGCTACTTGCGTTACGGCAATGGGGTCCGGACGCGCTGTTCGGCGAGGATCATCCCGGTACTGTCTTCGCCGCTATCGCGATCGTCGGGCTACTGACCGTGGGGGCGCGTCGCGCGTACCTGATGGTGCTTGGCACGGCGCTGCTGCTGTTCGGCGGGATGGCCGCGATCAAGATCTCGCTTGACGGTACCATTCGCACACGCAGCTATTTCGGGGTCTACAGCGTCGACGAACAGCCACGTAAACGCACGCTGGCGCACGGCACCACCTTGCACGGCGTCCAGCTGCTCGGCAGCCCGGCGCGCGAGCAGACGCCGACGACCTATTACGTGCCCTCATCGGGCGTCGGCCGCGCGATGACGCTCGCGCCCGCATTCTACGGACCGGAAAGCCGCATCGGCGTCGTCGGGCTGGGGACGGGGACGCTCGCCTGCTATGCCTGGCCGGGGCAGCGCTGGACGTTCTTCGAGATCGACCCGACGATGGTCGATCTGGCGCGGACGCGCTTCTCGTTCGTCCGCACCTGCGCGCCCGATGCCACGATCACGCTCGGCGACGCGCGGCTGTCGATCGCGCGGACGCCGCGCGGCGCGTTCGACCTCCTCGCGCTCGATGCCTTCTCGTCGGATGCGGTACCGATCCACCTACTGACGCGCGAGGCGTTCGCCGATTACGGCCGCGCGCTTCAGCCCAAGGGGCTGCTGCTGGTGCACATCTCCAACCGCTATCTCGACCTTTCACCGGTGATCGCCGCTGCAGCGGGGGCGGGCGGATGGCACGCGATCCAGCTCGTCGACCGACCCGCGATGCGCGAGGAGGGCGGATCGATATCGCACTGGATCGCCCTGTCGCGCGATCCCGTCGCGATCCGTCAGCTACGCGGTATCGGCACCGGGTGGGTCGACTTTCCGCACTATCCGGACTTCAGCGGCTGGAGCGACGATTACGCGTCGATCCTGCCGCTGCTGCATCCGTGACGATCAGATCGCGAGCCGCAGGCTGACGCGGATGTCGCGGCCCGCGAGCGGCGCGAAATCCTTGAGCACGCTGGCGTGGCGCCGCGCGTCGACGTCGAACAGATTGTTGGCGCTGACGAGGATCGCGGTGCGCGGATGGTCGGTGAACGGCCGGAACGAGAGCGAGGCGTTGACCATCGTGAACCCGTCGGTCGGCGTCTCGAACGCGGCGATGCGATCCTGCTTGAAGACGCGTTCCACCTCGACGCGTCCGGTCGCACGATCCCCCTGCGCTTCGATTCCGCCGAGCAGTCTCAGCGGCGGGATGCGCGGGGCGGGGCCGGTGCCGATGATCGTCGCGCGGACGTAATCGCCGACGACATCGGCGCTGATCGCATAGCCGCCGATCGTTGCCAGCCGCGCCGAGGCATCGACTTCGAACCCCCAGTAGCGCGCCTTCGACTGCGCATAGGCGAAGCATGGCAGGACCTCGTCGGCGTCGGGGCCGGCCGCCGCCTCGCACACGCCCTGCGGCACCTGGCCCTCGTAAATGAAGTCGTCGAACCAATTATGGTACGCCGATGCATCGAGGCTGAAGCGGTCCGAGTGCGCGTGGAACGTCGCTTCGAGCCCCCAGCTCTTCTCGGTGCGAAAATCGGCGTTGCCGAGTTCGTACGATTGCGTGCCGGCATGATTGCCGTTGGAGAACAGCTCTTCCGCCGATGGCGCGCGCTCGGTGCGCGAGGCGTTGAGCCCGATCCGCGTCTCCTCGCCGATTGCATAGGAGGCGCCGAGAGAGCCGGAGAAGGCGTCGAACCGCTTCTTGGTGCGCGGATAGCGGTCGTCGCCGAACGGCGGACGCGAGTCGAGTCCGGTCCGCTCGTAGCGCGCGCCGCCCTCGGCGCGGAAGCGGCCGAGCGTCAGCTGCTGCAGCGTGAAGACGCCGAACTGCTGCGTCTCGACGGGCGGCAGGAACGCCTCCTCGCCGATCGCGCGCAGCTTGCGATCGAGGTACTGGACGCCGCTCGCGCCCGACCAGCCACCCTTGTCGGCCTGCACCAGTTCGAGCCGGCCCTCGGTGCCCTTGTTGAGGAACGTCGTGCCGATCTCGCCGTCAGGCTCCAGCTCGTAGTGGCGATAGTCGGCATGGCCGAGCCGCAGCCGGATCGCATCGAGGAAGCCGCCGCCGGTCTTCACCTCGCCGCGCAGATCGACGCGGTCCTGCGCAACGTCGATCCGCGGCGCCTCGACCTCCTGGCCGACCGTCGTCGCGTAGCGCAGCGGGATGCCGTACAGGCTGTCATAGTGGCTGTAGGCGACGCCGAGCGATCCGCCGTCGGTGATCAGCGCGCCGCCGATCCCGGCGTTCCACGTCTCGATCGCGCTGTTCGGCAGCCGGCCGCGCAGTTGCGTCGGGCCGACGTAATCGATCGGCTCCTCGACGCCCGCCTGGTCGCCGGCCTCCGCACCCGCGGCCAGCGCCGCCTCGCGTGCGCGGCGCGACAGGACGCGCCCGCCAATGCGCAGATCGTCCGCCTTGAGATACGACCCGTTGACGTTGACGACGAACTGCGAACCCAATGCGACGTCGGCCGATCCGGCGACGTTGCGCTGATCCGCAGCCGAGCCGTAGCCGGCGATCGCGTTGAGCCGGTATCCCTCCGCTGGCACGGTGCGCGGAATGCGCGCGTCGAGCACGTTGACGACGCCGCCGACCGCTGAGGAACCGTACAGCAGCGCTACGGGGCCGCGCAGCACCTCGACGCGGTCGGCGAGGAGCGGGTCGATCACCACCGCGTGATCGACCGAGCTGTTGGCGGCATCGAACGAGCCGATCCCGTCGGTCAGCACACGCACCCGGTCGCCCTGGAAGCCGCGCAGGACGGGGCGTGAGGCACCCGGGCCGAACGATGTCGCCGACACACCGGGCAGCCGCGCGAGCGTCTCGCCGATCGTCGGGCGCAGTTCGCGGTCGAGCTTTTCGCCGTCGAGCACCGACGTGCCCTGCAGGACGTCGCGCTCGCTCTGCCGCACCGGTGCGGTGATGATGATGTCGCGTCCGACCGGGCGATCGGCGTCGGGGGCGGCGTCGTCCGCGGCAATGGTCGCGGCACTGGCTGCCAGCGTCATCGCGGCGAGATTGGCGGTGAGAAGAAGCATCGAGATCTCCGGCAGGAACATGAGCCGGGTAGGCAGGATGTTACATCGTATCAAGCCTCTTTCGTCGAACCGCGGTCGGGCCTCGCAATTCGGCTATTGCCCGTTGCGCTCGACCGACTCGAGGATCCGCGCACCCGCCATGAAGACGGCGAGGGGGCAGACGGCGAACAGCATCCAGCCGCCGACGCCGGGGTAGTCGCGAAGATAGTGGGCTCCACGCTCGGTCGCACCAAGCCCAAGCCCGTAGATCACCATAAAGGCTTCGAACTTGGTGGTGATGGTGAATAGTCGGGCGATACGATCGAACATGCCAAAATATACGCAAATCCTGCGCCAACGGCGGATTTGCGCCATTCCGGCGTTACCATTCATGGTTACCTGTCAATTAACTCGACAAGATTGAGCGCGGTGAGCAGCGCGCGCCGCGCCGCGATCACCTGATCGATCAGCGCCGCATCGCCGATCGCGCCCGCCTCGATCCGCTCGGGCCAGTGCGCCTCGACCACGGCGGCGATGGCGTCGAGCTTCACGTCGTCGACCAGGAAGCGTGGATCGACCAGCGCGGGATCGCAGGCGACGCGCAGCCGCAGGCAAGCCGGGCCGCCGCCATTGGCCATCGATTCGCGCACGTCGACCACCTCGACCGCGCGGATCGGCCGGTTGCCGCGCAGGTGATCCTGCAACCACGACCAGACGGCGGCGTTGGCGCGCGCCTCGGCGGGAACGATCAGCGTCTGCGTGCCCGACGCCGCAGTGACGAGCTGCGCGTTGAACAGGTAGGAGCGGATCGCGTCGTCGAGACTGACGCGTTCCGCCGGAACCTCGACGATCTCCACCCCCGGCATCCGCGCGCGCAGCGCCGCGTATAAGCCGTCATGATCCGCAAAAGCCTGTTCGTGGGCGAACAGCGTCCGCTCGTTCGCGACCGCGACGACATCGTTGTGGAACGCACCCGCGGCGATCGCCTCGGGCGATTGTTGGGCGAACAGCACATGCGCGGGATCGAGCCGGTGCGCGCGCGCGACCGCCTCGCAGGCTTCGCGATGCTGCCGGGCGGGGAAGCGCCCGCCGCTCTCGCCGTAGACGAAGATTTCGATGCCCGGCGCATCGTGCGACGCGGCGAGGCGCATGTGGTTCGCTGCCCCCTCGTCCCCGAAGGATGCGGGCACGGGCGGATGCACCGCGAAGCCCGGATGCGCGAAGGCGAGGCGGAGCTGCGCGAGCGTTTCGGGCCATTCGTGGCTGCGGTGCGGCATCGTCACGAGGTTCGCGACGGTAAGGTGGCAGCGGCCGTCCGCAGTATCGGGCGCGGGCGACACCGTCGCTGCATTGGCCGCCCACATCGGCGAGGCGGAGAAGCTGCGCGCCTTGAGGTGCACCGGGGCGGCGGCATAATCGGTGTGCAGCGCCGCGAGCCAGCGATCGTCGGGGCGCGCATGCGGCGGCAGGATGCCCTGGACAAGCCCGAGCGCGAGGTTCGCACGCATCTTCGCGATTCCCTGCAACGCCGCCGCGCGCGGCCGGGCGGTCGCGCCGGCATTGTGCGTCGCCGCCAAATTGCCGGGGCTGAGCCCGGCGTAATTGTGGCTCGGCCCGATGATGCCGTCGAAGTTAATCTCGCGGATCACGCCACTCTCTCCCGCATGTGCTGGCCGAACCCGTTCACAGGCGGGGAATGTGTAGGACCGCGGCATCCTCCGCGGCGCCGGTTAGCGCGGCGCAGCCCGGATCGAGGACGATCGTCTCGTCGCCGACCTCGCGGACCGTGCCGTAGGCGCAGCGGAAATCGGACAGACTGCCGTGCGCGACCAGCGCCTCGCCGCCGCCGTCGTAGTCGAGCGCGACGATCCGCCGCGCGCGCGCGTCACGGATGGTGCGCACCTGATCGATCCGCGCGGTCATCGTCGGCCCGCCGTCGAAGATGTCGACGTATTTCTCGAACGCGAACCCCTCGTTCTCCAGCATGCGCATCGCCGCGCGCCCGGAGGGGTGGGGGAGGCCGATCGCGGCGCGCGCACTGTCCGACAGCATCGCGGTATAGATCGGGTGCTTGGGCATCAGATCGGCGATGAACTGGTGGCCGTGGATGGCGTTGAAGGCGTCGGCATCCTGGAAGTTCATGCCGAAGAACCGCCCGGCGAGCCCGTCCCAGAATGGCGATCCACCCGCCTCGTCGATCACGCCGCGCAATTCTGCGAGAATTCGTTCGCCGAAGCGCGCGCGATGCGCCTTAATGAAAAGGTACCGGCTGCGCGCGAGCAGCAGCCCTAGCCCGCCCGCGCGCTCGCCGGGATGAAGGAACAGGCCGCCGACCTCGCTCGACCCTTCGAGATCGGTGGTCAGCGACAGCATTTCCGCGCGGAAGGTGCGGTCGAGCGCGCTGCTGTGCTGCGTCAGCGTGCTGATGCGATAGCTGTAGAACGGGTGGCGCTGGCCGACCTGGGTAAAGATCTGGCAGGTGCCGCGCACCTCGCCGGTGGCGACGTTCTCGAGGATCAGGACGAACAATTCGTCCTCGACGCTGTCGGCATCGCGCGCGAAGGCGGCGTGGCTGCGATCGAGCTTGGCTTTCAACGCGCGGCGGTCGGGCGGCAGATTGGTGAACCCGCCACCGGTCAGCTTCGCCATCTCGTAGAGGTGCGCCAGATCCTCGTCGCGCGCCGCGCGGACGACGAACATGCTCGGGGCCGTCACAAACCGTTCTCCGCCAGCCGCAGGATGGTGATCGCAGACAGCGCAGCGCGCTCGGCCAGGCTGTCGACGATCAGGAATTCGTCCGACGAGTGGATCGCGCCGCCGCGCACGCCCATCGTGTCGATAACCGGCGTGCCGGCGGCGGCGATATTGTTGCCGTCGCACACGCCGCCGGTGTCGCGCCACGCGATCGCGAGGCCGAGGTCCGCCCCCGCAGCGCGAACCGTGTCGAACAGGCGGGCGGCGCCGGGATCGATCGGCTTGGGGGGGCGATTGAACCCGCCGTGCACCGTGATCCGCACGTCGCGCGTTGCCGCGATCTCGGCGACGGCGGCGTCGATCGCGCCGCGCGCGCGGGCGATCTCGGCGGCATCCTTCGGGCGGAAGTTGACGCGCAATACCGCTAGGTCGGGGACGACGTTGTTCGGCCCGCCGCCGTCGATCCGCGCCGGATTGACGGCGAGCCGCGGGCCTTTCGCCTGTTCGAGCATCACCGCCAGCGCGGCGGCGGCAGTGATCGCGTTGCGGCCGTCCTCCGGGTTGCGTCCGGCGTGCGCCGCGCGGCCCCTGACGACGATCGAGAAATTGCCGGTTCCGCCACGCGCGCCGGCGAGCGTGCCGTCGGGCAGCGCGGGCTCATAGGTCAGCGCGGCGAGCTTCCCCCGCGCCGCGTCCTCGATCAGTGCGGAGGAGGAGAAGGAGCCCGTTTCCTCGTCCGAGTTGATCACGACGTCATAGCCGATCGCGCAGCCCGCCGCCTCGATCGCCTCCAATGCAGCGAGCATGACGGCGAGTCCGCCCTTCATGTCGGCCGTGCCGGGGCCGTTGATCGTGCCGTCGCCGCGCTCGGTAATGGCCTGGAACGGATGATCGACCGGGTAGACGGTATCCATATGGCCGGTCAGCAGGAGCCGCCGCGTCGCGTCGGGTCGCACCGACAAATGGAGGTGGTGGCCATGATCGAGCGCCGCGACCGTGCCGTCTTCCCTGACGCGCTCCGCCGGCGCCGGCGGCACCAGGCGAACCTCGCCGGGTAGGGCGGAGAAGGCGTCGGCGAGTTGCCCGGCGACCGTCGACAGGCCGGCAAGATTGCCCGTGCCGCTGTTCATCGCCGCCCAGCGGCATATTCTCTCGAGCGAGGGCGCGGCGGCGGTTCGCTCGACCGCAGCTCTCTCCGCGCCGCGCAATCCAGTTTCAGGCGATACGACCATGAATGTTGCTAGCGCACCCATGCGGAGACGGCCAGCCCGCACGTCTGCGAATGATTCTCAACCCTCCTGCGCCTTGCCGTCATGGCGCTCGGAGCCTAAAGCGCCCCGCATCCGTTCGCACCTGCGAGAAACCCGAAAGCGCCCATGGTCGATCTGTCGCAATACCTGCCGATCCTGATGTTCCTGGGCGTCGCGCTGCTGCTGTCGGGCACCTTCGTGTTCCTGCCGATGGCGGTCGCGCGGCTCACCGGGGCGCATAAGCCAACGGTGGAGAAGCTGTCCGAATACGAGTGCGGTTTCCCCGCGTTCGAGGACAGTCGCGCGCAATTTGACGTGCGATTTTATCTAGTTGCGATCCTGTTCATCATCTTCGATCTCGAAGCCGCGTTCCTATATCCATGGGCGGTAAGCGTGTTCGAACTCGGCTGGACGGCCTGGATCAGCATGATGATCTTCATCGGTGAACTCGCGCTCGGCCTGGCCTATGCCTGGAAGAAGGGCGCGTTGGATTGGGAATGACCATGAACTCCGGCCTCATCAATTCCGGCCTGCCGACGTCCGGCCCCGTCGAGCTGCCGCGCGATGCGAGCGCGTCGAGCGTCATCGCGCCTGACCAGGGTTTCTTCAACGATCTGAACGGCGAGCTGACCGACAAGGGTTTCCTCGTTACCTCGACCGAGGAACTGTTCCAGTGGGCGCGCACCGGCTCGCTGTGGTGGATGACGTTCGGGCTCGCCTGCTGCGCGGTGGAGATGATCCACGTCAACATGCCGCGCTATGATCTGGAACGCTTCGGCGCCGCGCCGCGCGCCTCGCCGCGCCAGTCGGACGTGATGATCGTCGCGGGCACGCTGTGCAACAAGATGGCGCCAGCGCTGCGCCGCGTGTACGATCAAATGTCCGAGCCCAAATACGTCATCTCGATGGGCTCGTGCGCCAACGGCGGTGGCTATTACCATTACAGCTACAGCGTCGTGCGCGGCTGCGACCGGATCGTGCCGGTCGACATCTACGTGCCCGGCTGCCCGCCGACCGCGGAGGCGTTGCTCTACGGCATCATGCAGCTGCAGCGTAAGATCCGCCGTTCTGGGAGCATCGAGCGTTGAGGGCGCCCGCACCCGCTTTCGCCGCCGACCTCAACGACGCGACGATCGAGGCGGCGCGCGCGGCGATCCCCGCGGGGCTGGTCGATGCGTTCGCGCAGGTCGGCGAGGTGCAGCTGCACGTCCATCGCGACCATCTGGTGCCCGCGCTGACCGCGCTGCGTGACACGCCGGGGCTCGAATACCAGCAGTTGATGGAGATCGCCGGGGTCGACTATCCCTCGCGGCCCGAGCGGTTCGACGTCGTCTACTGCCTGTTGTCGGTGACGCGTAATCACCGGCTCCACGTCCATGTCGCGGCGAGCGAGGACACGCCGGTACCGTCGGTAACCGATCTGTGGCCGGTTGCCGGATGGCTCGAGCGCGAGGTGTACGACATGTTCGGCGTGCTGTTCGCAGGCAACCGCGACCTGCGCCGTATCCTCACCGACTATGGCTTTCGCGGCCATCCGTTCCGCAAGGACTTCCCGCTCACCGGGCACGTCGAGATGCGCTATTCCGAAGAAGCGAAGCGCGTGATGTATGAGCCCGTCTCGCTCGCGCAGGACTTCCGCACCTTCGATTTCACCAGCCCGTGGGAAGGCGCCGAATACGTCCTGCCGGGCGACGAGAAGGGCGCGCTACCGCAGCAGAAGGGCGCGCAGACGCCGGTGACGGCGGACCAGATCCAGAAGGCGGACGCGAGCGAGAGCAAGGCGAAGGCGCCCGCCGCGTCGAGCGAGCCTTATGCCAAGGCCGACGCGAAGAGCACCGCCGAGACCGGCGCCGGTAAGCCGCATCCGGAGGGCACGCCCAAGCCTGCCGATCCCGATGTCGTCCCCGGCAAGGGAGGACAGAACCAGTGACCGACACGGTGATGACCGATAGCGCGCTGAACGATCGGATCGACCCCGCGGTCGAGCGCATCGCGCACATCGACGCGGACGGGCGTCCGACCGACGACGAAGTCGCGATCCAGAACTACACGATCAACTTCGGGCCGCAGCATCCCGCCGCGCACGGCGTGCTCCGGCTGGTGATGGAGCTCGACGGCGAAATCGTCGACCGGATCGACCCGCACGTCGGGCTGCTGCATCGCGGCACCGAGAAGCTGATCGAGTATAAGACGTATCAGCAGGCGATCCCATATTTCGACCGCCTCGATTACTGCTCGCCGATGTGCATGGAGCATACGTTCGTGCTCGCGATCGAGAAGCTGCTCGATCTCGAGGTGCCGCTGCGGGCGCAGTACCTGCGCGTCTTCTTCGCCGAATTGACGCGCATCATGAACCACATGCTCAACCTGGGCAGCCACGTTATGGACGTCGGCGCGATGACGCCGAACCTGTGGCTGTTCGAGCTGCGCGAAGACCTGATGGGCTTCTACGAGCGCGCATCCGGCGCGCGGATGCATGCCAATTACTTCCGCGTCGGCGGCGTCCACCAGGACGTGCCGCTCAAGCTGCTGACCGACATCGCCGACTGGCTCGACAACCGCCTGCCGGTGTTGTTCGAGGATGCGATCAGCCTCGTTGCGGACAACCGCATCTTCAAGCAGCGCAATGTCGATATCGGCATCGTCTCGCGCGACGATGCGCTGCGCTGGGGCTTCTCCGGCCCGATGATCCGCGCGGCGGGCATTCCGTGGGATCTGCGCAAGCAGCAGCCGTACGACGTCTACGCCCGGATGGACTTCGAGGTGCCGGTCGGCACGCGCGGCGATTGCTACGACCGCTTCATGGTGCGCGTGGAAGAGGTCCGCCAGTCGGCGCGGATCATGAAACAGTGTCTGGCGGAAATGCCCGAGGGGCCGATCGCCAGCCTCGATCGCAAGGTCGTGCCGCCCAAGCGCGGCGAGATGAAGCAGTCGATGGAAGCGCTGATCCATCACTTCAAGCTATATACCGAAGGCTATCACGTGCCCGCGGGCGAGGTGTATGTCGCGACGGAGAGCCCCAAGGGCGAGTTCGGCGTCTATCTGGTCAGCGACGGCACCAACAAGCCGTACCGCTGCAAGATCCGGCCGACCGCGTTCAGCCATCTCCAGGCGATGGACTTCATGAGCCGCGGACACATGCTCGCCGATACCACCGCGATCCTCGGTGCAATGGACATCGTGTTCGGGGAATGCGACCGGTGAATTTTACCTTTCATGGGCCGGCAAAGGCATGCTGGATCATGGGGCTGGTGCTGATCATGATCAGTGCGGTGAATGATGTTCTGGGCGGCCGGCAGAGCCTGATCGCCTTTGTCTTGTTGGGCGCCGTCTCGATCGGCTGCGCCTTCTTCCTCAGGAGCCGTTCGTACCGTGGCTGACGCCCCCCAGATCCCCGACGAGGCCGAAGTCCGTGCCCGCTGGAACGGGTTCCAGTGGTCCGAGGAAAGCATCGCTAAGCGTAACGCGATCCTCGCGCGCTATCCGGCCGGGCGCGAGCAATCCGCCTCGATCCCGCTGCTCGATCTCGCGCAGCGGCAGGTGGGCGCGGAAACGCAGACGCAGGGCTGGCTGCCGGTGCCGGTGATTGAATTCGTCGCGCGCGAGATCGGCGTGCCGTACATGCGCGTCTACGAAGTCGCGACCTTCTACACGATGTTCAATCTCGCCCCCGTCGGCCGCTTCCACGTGCAGGTCTGCGGTACCACGCCGTGTATGTTGCGCGGGTCGGACGACGTGCTGGCGGCGTGCAAGAACAAGGGGCTAATCAAGGGCAAGACGACGCCCGATGGCCTGTTCACGCTGACGGAGGTCGAGTGCATGGGCAATTGTGCCTCAGCGCCGATGGTCCAAATCAACGACGACAATTTCGAGGACCTCGATTACGATCGCACGATCGCGATCCTCGATGCGCTGGCGCGCGGCGAGCAGCCGAAGGCAGGCACGCAGGAGCCCGGCCGCCACACCGTCGAGCCGCTGGGCGGGCCGACGACGCTGACCGCAATGGTGAGCGAGAACCACGATTATCGTTCCGAATGGAACACGCCTGCCGTGGGAGCGAGCGCATGAGCGTCATCACATCCCTGACGGACAAGGACCGCATCTTCACCAATCTCTACGGCTATCAGCCGTGGACGCTGCAGGCCGCACGCGGCCGCGGCGATTGGGACAATACCAAGGCGCTGCTCGATCTCGGGCAGGACAAGATCATCGACGTGATCAAGGCGTCGGGCCTGCGCGGGCGCGGTGGCGCGGGTTTCCCGACCGGCACCAAATGGTCGTTCATGCCCAAGACGCCGAGCCCCGAACGGCCGAGCTTCCTGGTCATCAACGCCGACGAATCCGAGCCCGGTTCGTGCAAGGACCGCGAGATCATCCGCCACGATCCGCACAAGCTGATCGAGGGTGCGCTGGTTGCCGGCTTCGCAATGCGCGCGCGCGCGGCGTACATCTACATCCGCGGCGAATATATCCGCGAGGCGGAGACGCTCTTCGCGGCGGTGCAGGAGGCGTATGACGCTGGCCTCGTCGGCAAGAACGCCTGCGGCTCGGGCTACGACTTCGACGTCTTCGTTCACCGCGGCGCTGGTGCGTACATCTGCGGCGAAGAGACCGCGATGATCGAGAGCCTGGAGGGCAAGAAGGGCCAGCCGCGCCTCAAGCCGCCGTTCCCGGCCGGTGCCGGCCTCTACGGCTGCCCGACGACGGTCAACAACGTCGAGAGCATCGCGGTTGCACCGACGATCCTGCGGCGCGGCGCGGAATGGTTCGCGAGCTTCGGCGCGGAGAATAACCGCGGCACAAAGCTGTTCCAGATCAGCGGACACGTGGAAAAGCCCTGCGTGGTCGAGGAAGCGATGAGCATCCCGTTCCGCGAACTGATCGAGAAGCATTGCGGCGGCATCCGCGGCGGGTGGGACAACCTCCTTGCGGTGATCCCCGGCGGCTCATCGGTGCCGCTGGTGCCGGCGAAGGACATCATGGACGCGCCGATGGACTTCGACGGCCTGAAGGCGGTCGGCTCGGGGCTTGGCACCGCGGCGATCATCGTCATGGACAAGTCGACCGACGTCGTCCGCGCGATCAGCCGCATCTCGTATTTCTACAAGCACGAGAGCTGCGGCCAGTGCACGCCGTGCCGCGAGGGCACCGGCTGGATGTGGCGCGTGATGGAGCGGCTGCGCACCGGCGACGCCGAAATCGGTGAGATCGACATGCTCCAGCAAGTGACCAAGCAGGTCGAGGGCCATTCGATCTGCGCGCTGGGCGACGCGGCGGCGTGGCCGATCCAGGGCCTGATCAAGCATTTCCGCCCCGAGCTAGAGCGCCGTATCATCGAACGTCAGGGCGGCGGCCTCGCCCCCATGCAGGAAGCTGCAGAATAATGCCCAAGCTGAAGGTAGACGGGATCGAAGTGGAGGTGCCGCAGGGCGCCACCGTGCTGCAGGCGTGCGAGATCGCCGGCAAGGAAATCCCGCGTTTCTGTTATCACGAGCGGCTGTCGATCGCCGGCAACTGCCGCATGTGCCTGGTCGAGGTGAAGCCCGGGCCGCCCAAGCCGCAGGCGTCGTGCGCGCTGCCCGCGGCGGACAATCAGGAGGTCTTCACCACCTCGCCGATGGTCAAGCATGCCCGTGAGGGCATCATGGAATTCCTGCTGATCAACCACCCGCTCGATTGTCCGATCTGCGACCAGGGCGGCGAGTGCGATCTCCAGGATCAAGCGATGGCCTATGGCCGCGGCCACAGCCGCTTCCAGGAGAACAAGCGCGCCGTCACCGAGAAGTATATGGGGCCGATCGTCAAGACGATCATGACCCGCTGCATCCAGTGCACGCGCTGCGTCCGCTTCGCCGAGGAAGTCGCTGGCGTTGAGGAGATCGGCGCGATTTATCGCGGCGAGAACATGCAGATCACGTCGTATCTCGAAGAGGCGGTGACGAGCGAGCTCAGCGGCAACGTCGTCGATCTGTGCCCGGTCGGCGCGCTGACCAGCAAGCCCTACGCTTTCGAGGCACGGCCGTGGGAGCTGAACAAGACGCTGACGATCGACGTGATGGACGCGGTCGGCACCAACATCCGGCTCGACAGCCGCGGGCGGCAGGTGCTGCGCGCGCTGCCGCGGGTGAACGACGAGGTCAACGAGGAGTGGGCGACCGACAAGACGCGTCACGCGGTCGACGGCCTCGTCCGTCGGCGGCTCGATCGGCCCTATGTGCGGCGTGACGGCAAGCTCGTCCCGGCAACCTGGGACGAGGCGTTCGCGGTGATCGCCGATGTCGCGAAGGGAGCCGGTGACAGTGTTGCCGCCATCGCAGGCGATCTGGTCGATTGCGAGACGATGTTCGCCGCCAAGGCGCTGCTTCGCGACATGGGCTCGTCGCTGCTCGAAGGGCGGCAGACGGGCATGGACTATGACACGTCCAGCCTCGCCGCGGTCAATTTCAACACGACGATCGCCGGGGTGGAGCGCGCCGACGCGATCCTGTTGGTCGGCACCAACCTCCGGTGGGAAGCGAGCCTCGTCAACACGCGGATCCGCAAGGCGATCAAGCGCGGCGCGAAGGTGTGGGCGATCGGCCCGGAGACCGACCTTACCTACAAGGCGACCTGGCTCGGCAACGATCTCGCGGTGCTCGGCGACCTGCCGGATGCCCTGACCGAGGCGTTCGGCAAGGCCGAGCGGCCGATGGTGATCGTCGGCGGCGGCGCGCTCAAGGGGGCGCACGGCGCGGCGCTCTCGCTCGTCGACACGCTCGGCCTCGTCAAGGACGGATGGAACGGGTTCAACGTCGTTCACATGGCCGCGAGCCGGATGGGCGGGCTGATGCTCGGCTACGCACAAAAGTCCGGCATCTCGGCGCTTTGTGATGCGAAGCTCGCGTTCTTCCTCGGCGCCGATGAGTGCGATTTCACGCGCTTCGCCGGCTTCAAGGTGTATGTCGGTCATCATGGCGACAAGGGCGCAGCGGCGGCGGACGTCGTGCTGCCGGGTTCGACCTATGCCGAGAAGTCGGGCACCTGGGTCAATCTCGAAGGGCGCGTGCAGCGCGGTAACCGTGCGGTGTTTGCGCCCGGCGACGCACGCGAGGACTGGACGATCTTCCGCGCGCTGTCCGAAACGCTTGGCCGCCCGCTGCCGTTCGACACGCTCGGAGAGCTTCGCGCAGCGATGGCGCTCGACTGTCCCGATCTCGCCAACGAAGGCCTGGTGACCTTTGCGTGGAACCCGCCGTCCTTGTCGGCCACTGCGCAGGGCGTGCTCGATAGCTACCCGATCAAGGACTTTTACTTGACCAACGCGATCTGCCGCGCCTCGCCGACGATGCAGCGCTGCTCGGCCGAACTCGTCCACGGCGAGACCTTCGCGGAGGCGGCGGAATAACATGACGCAGTTCTTCAACGCGACGCTCGGGCTGCCCTACGGCTGGGCCTGGTTTCTCGCCACGCTGATTGGCATTCTCGTCATCGCGCTGCCGCTGATGCTGGCGGTGGCTATGATTATCTATGCCGACCGCAAGATCTGGGCGGCGATGGCGCTGCGCCGCGGCCCCAACGTCGTCGGCCCGTTCGGACTGCTGCAGTCGTTTGCCGACGGGCTGAAGGTGTTCCTGCAGGAAACGATCGTTCCGACGGCGGCGAACCGCGGGCTGTTCCTGCTCGCGCCGATCATCACCTTCACCGTCGCACTGATCGTGTGGGCGGTGGTGCCGTTCGATGTCGGCGTCGTGCTGGCGGACATCAACGTTGGCCTGCTCTACATTCTCGCCGCCTCGTCGCTCGGCGTCTACGGCATCATCCTCGCCGGCTGGTCGTCGAACTCCAAATATCCGTTCTTCTCGGCGATCCGCGCCGCGGCGCAGATGGTCAGCTACGAAGTCGCGATTGGCTTCGTGCTCATCTCGGTGATCATGTGGGCAGGCACGTTCAACCTGACGGGAATCGTCGAGGCGCAGCGCAGCGTGCTGGGGACGCCGATCAACGGCTTCTTCCTTAACCCGCTGCTGTTCCCGATGGCGGTGATGTTCTTCATCTCCTCGCTTGCCGAGACGCAGCGCGCGCCGTTCGATCTGACCGAGGCGGAATCGGAGCTCGTCGCGGGGTATCAGACCGAATATTCGTCGATGAGCTTCGCGCTCTACTGGCTGGGCGAATATGCCAACGTGCTGCTGATGTGCACGCTCAATGCGACGCTGTTCTGGGGTGGCTACCTACCGCCGCTCGACTGGGCGCCGCTCTACTGGGTGCCGGGGATCATCTGGCTGTTCGCCAAGATCCTGTTCTTCTTTTTCCTGTTCAGCTGGGTGAAGGCGACGGTGCCGCGCTATCGCTACGATCAGTTGATGCGGCTGGGCTGGAAGGTGTTCCTGCCGGTGTCACTGTTCTGGGTGTTCCTCGTGTCCGGCGTGCTGATGCTGAACCGGGTTGGGATCTGATATGGGTATCGCTTCGACGATCAAGGCCTTCACCCTCTGGGAGTTCGTGAAGGCGCACGCGTTGACCTTGAAGTATTTCTTCAAGCCCAAGGCAACGATCAACTATCCGTTCGAGCGTAATCCGCTCTCGCCACGGTTCCGTGGCGAGCACGCGCTGCGCCGCTATCCCAACGGCGAGGAACGCTGCATCGCGTGTAAGCTGTGCGAGGCGGTGTGCCCGGCGCTGGCGATCACGATCGAGGCCGAGCCGCGCGACGACGGCAGCCGCCGCACGACGCGCTACGACATCGACATGACGAAGTGCATCTTCTGCGGCCTGTGCCAGGAAGCCTGCCCGGTTGATGCGATCGTCGAGGGGCCGAACCTCGATTATTCGACCGAGACGCGCGAGGAGTTGATCTACGACAAGGCGAAGCTGCTCGATAACGGCGACCGCTGGGAGCGGACGCTCGCAGCGAACATTGCCGCCGACGCGGCATATCGGTAGGCGACGCGCGATGATTCACCGCACCCCCGTGGTGATGGCATGATCCAGGCCATCGCCTTCTATCTCTTCGCCGTCGTCGTGCTCGTGTCGGGCGCGATGACGATCGGCTCGCGCAACCCGGTGCACAGCGTGCTGTGGCTGATCCTGGCGTTCTTCAACGCCGCCGGGCTGATGGTGCTCGTGGGGGCTGAGTTCATCGCGATGCTGCTTGTCATCGTCTATGTCGGGGCGGTGGCGGTGCTGTTTCTCTTCGTCGTCATGATGCTCGATATCGACTTCGCCGAGCTACGCGCTGGTTTCGTTCGCTATTTCGGGCTTGGCCTGGTGCTCGCGGTAGCGCTGGTGTGCGAGATCCTGATCGGCGTGGGCGCGTGGAGCGCGGGCGGGGTCGATCTCGCGCGGCGCGCGGCGCCGACCGATGCGACGCTGCCCAACATCCAGGCGATCGGTAACCTCCTCTACACGCGCTATCTGTTCGTGTTCGAGGGTGCGGGGCTTGTGCTGCTCGTCGCGATGATTGGCGCGATCGTGCTGACGCACCGCCAGCGCCACGGCGTGCGCCCGCAGAACATCGCCGCGCAGATCGCGCGCCGCCCGCAGGATGCGACGCGCAACATGCGGCCGGAGATCGGGCAGGGGGTGCAGCTGTGAACGGGGCGATCGGCCTGATCCACTATCTCGTCGTGGCGGCGCTGCTGTTCACGATGGGCGTGCTGGGGATCTTCCTGAACCGAAAGAACATCATCGTCATCCTGATGGCGATCGAGCTGATCCTGCTCGCGGTGAACATCAATCTCGTCGCCTTCTCCGCGGCGCTGAACGATCTCGTCGGGCAGGTCTTCGCGATGTTCGTTCTGACCGTCGCTGCCGGCGAGGCAGCGATCGGGCTCGCCATTCTCGTCATCTTCTTCCGCGGTCGGGGCTCGATCTCGGTCGACGATCCCAGCCGGATGAAGGGCTGAACGACCCGTGACCTCGATCCTCTTCATCGTCTTCCTGCCGCTGCTCGCGGCGGCGATCGCCGGGCTCGGCAATCGTGCGATCGGCAACGTCGCTGCGAAGGGCGTGACGACCGCCGCGTTGTTCATCGCCTGCGCGCTGTCGTGGCCGATCTTCATCGGCTTCATGACGGGCAGCCTCTCTGCCACCGTCACGCCGGTGCTCCACTTCATCACCTCGGGCAGCTTCGACGTGTCGTGGGCGCTGCGCGTCGATGCGCTGACCAGCGTCATGCTGGTCGTCATCACCAGCGTCTCCGCACTCGTCCACCTCTACAGCTGGGGTTATATGGAGGAGGATCCGGATCAGCCGCGATTCTTCGCCTATCTGTCGCTGTTCACCTTCGCGATGCTGATGCTGGTGACGGCGGACAACCTCATTCAGATGTTCTTCGGCTGGGAAGGCGTCGGGCTCGCGAGCTACCTGCTGATCGGTTTCTGGTTCAAGAAGCCGAGCGCCAGCGCCGCGGCGATCAAGGCGTTCGTCGTCAATCGCGTCGGTGATCTGGGCTTCATGCTCGGCATCTTCGGCACCTATCTCGTGTTCGACACGGTCTCGATCCCCGCAATCCTCGAGGCCGCGCCCGGCATGGCGGGATCGACGATCGGCTTCCTCGGCTACCGCTTCGATACGATGACGGTGCTCTGCCTGCTGCTGTTCGTCGGGGCCATGGGCAAGTCGGCACAGCTCGGCCTGCACACCTGGCTGCCCGACGCGATGGAAGGCCCGACCCCGGTGTCGGCGCTGATCCACGCCGCGACGATGGTCACCGCGGGCGTGTTCATGGTCTGCCGCCTGTCGCCGATGTTCGAAACGTCGCAGACGGCGCTCCACGTCGTCACCGCGATCGGTGCCGCGACGTGCATCTTCGCCGCGACGATCGGCACGACGCAGACCGACATCAAGCGCGTGATCGCCTATTCGACGTGCTCGCAGCTCGGCTATATGTTCTTCGCCGCGGGCGTCGGCGCCTATGGCGCGGCGATGTTCCACCTGTTCACGCACGCTTTCTTCAAGGCGCTCCTGTTCCTTGGTGCGGGCTCGGTGATCCATGCCATGCATCACGAGCAGGACATGCGCTTCTACGGCGGCCTGCGCCGGCACATCCCGATCACCTTCTGGGCGATGCTGCTCGGCACGCTGGCGATCACCGGCGTCGGCATCTACGGCGTCGGCGGTTTCGCCGGCTACCATTCGAAGGACGCGATCCTCGAGGTCGCCTGGGCGTCGGGCCGCGGGCAGGGCGCGTTCTGGGTCGGCACGATCGCCGCACTGCTGACGAGCTTCTATTCTTGGCGGCTGATGTTCCTCACCTTCTGGGGCGCACCGCGCTGGGCCGGGTCCGAGCATATCCAGCACGCCGTCCACGATGCGCATGGTCACGGCCATGATGCGCACGGCCACGGGACGCACGGGCATGACGATCCCGCCGCAGAAGACGCAGGCCACGCGCCGCATGCACATGGCCGCGACGCCGAGACCGTGCCGACGGGCACCGCGGGCTATCATCCGCACGAGAGCCCAGTGACGATGCTGGTGCCGCTCGTCGTGCTTTCGCTCGGCGCGGTGTTCGCCGGCTATGTCTGTAATGGCTGGTTCATCGAGCCCGAGGCAGGCGAGCGGTTCTGGCGCGGCAGCCTAGCGTTCAACGAACATCTGATGCACGAAATGCACGCCGTGCCGCTGCTGGTGAAGCTCGCCGCGACGATCGTCATGCTGATCGGTCTGTTCGGCGCGTGGATGGCGTACATTCGTCGTACAGATTGGCCACGGCGCTTCACGACGACGTTCGACGCGCTGTACGATTTCATCGCGCACAAATGGTATTTCGACGAGCTCTACAATCTGCTCTTCGTCCGGCCGGCGTTCGCGATCGGCCGCCTGTTGTGGCACAAGGGCGACGAGGGCACGATCGACCGCTTCGGCCCGAACGGCGCGGCTTGGGTGACGCAGGTGACCAGCCGGGTCGCCGGCCGGGTGCAGACGGGCTATGTCTACACCTACGCTTTCGTCATGCTGATCGGGCTTACCGCCGCGGCGACGTGGGTGATCGCAGGATGATCCGCGCGGACACCATTGCGCGCGTCCTGGCCGCTCGCGCCGCGACGCTTGATCTCATCGCCCCGCTGTTCGGGGAAGGGCGTGGCGCATCGGCGCGTTGCCCGAACGGCCTGCTGGGGGCGAAGTGACCGGTTTTCCCATCCTATCGCTGATGCTTGCGATCCCGGCGCTCGCCGCGATCGCCTGCCTCTTCCTGTCGGCACAGAGCGCGCGCTGGCTCGCGCTGGCGGCGACGCTCGCCGATCTGGCGCTCGGCGTCATCCTGTGGCTCAGCTTCGACGTCGGCGGGGCGCAGTGGCAGTTCGTCGAATACGCGCCGCTGTTCGGCCGCTTCGCCTGGGCGCTGGGGATCGATGGCTATGCGCTGCTGCTGATCGCGCTCAGCGTGTTCCTGATGCCGATCTGCATCGGCGCATCGTGGGACGCGATCGAGAAGCGCGTTCCCGAATATATGGCAGCGTTCCTGCTGTCCGAAGTGCTGATGATCGGCACGTTCGCGGCGCAGGATGTCTTTCTGTTCTACATCTTCTTCGAAGCCGGTCTGATCCCGATGTTCCTGATTATCGGTATCTGGGGCGGCGCGAACCGCATCTATGCGTCGTACAAGTTCTTCCTGTACACGCTGCTCGGCTCGCTGCTGATGTTCATCGCGATGCTCTACATGAGCATCACTGCGGACACGACGTCGATCCCGGCGCTGATGGCGTATGATTTCCCGCCAGACGTGCAGACCTGGCTGTGGCTCGCGTTCTTCGCCTCCTTCGCGGTGAAGATGCCGATGTGGCCGGTCCACACTTGGCTGCCCGATGCGCACGTTCAGGCGCCGACTGCGGGATCGGTGATCCTCGCGGGCGTGCTGTTGAAGCTCGGTGGCTACGGTTTTCTGCGCTTCAGCATTCCGATGTTCCCGGAGGCGTCGTCGCAGCTCGTCTGGCTCGTCTTCGGGCTCAGCGCCGTGGCGGTGATCTACACCAGCCTCGTCGCGCTGGTGCAGTCCGACATGAAGAAGCTGATCGCCTATTCGTCGGTCGCGCACATGGCGATCGTGACGATCGGCTTGTTCGCGTTCAACGCGCAGGGGATCGAGGGCGCGATGATGGTGATGCTCGGCCACGGGCTTGTCTCTGGCGCGCTGTTCCTATGCGTCGGCGTGATCTACGATCGCCTGCACACCCGCGAGATCGCGCGCTACGGCGGGCTTGCCAGCAACATGCCGCGTTACGCCGTCTTCTTCCTGCTCTTCACGATGGCGTCGATCGGTCTGCCGGGGACGAGCAACTTCGTCGGCGAGCTGCTGGCGCTGATGGGCACCTACAAGGTGTCGACGACGATTGCGCTGCTGTGCACCACCGGCATCATCCTCGGCGCGGCCTACATGCTCTATCTCTACCGCCGCGTGGTGTTTGGGGAGATCAAGTCGGAAGAGGTCCGCGCGATGTCCGATCTGTCGCGTCGCGAGCTCTGGCTGCTCGCGCCGATCGCAGCCGTCGTGCTGTGGATGGGCGTCTATCCCGAGAGCTTCCTCGCGCCGATGCGCGCTGACACCGCGCGGCTGCTCGCGCGTATCGAGCGTGCGCAGCCCGCCGGTGACTCGCAGCCGACGCCCGGCACCGGCATCGTTCCCGCAGCGCATGCAGAAGGCGCCGCGCACGCCACCGCCCCCGGAAAGGCGCACTGATGGACTACGCATCGCAGGTCGCGATGACCCTTCCCGAAGTCGTGCTGGCGCTCGGCGCGTTGGCGCTGATGATGGTGTCCGCCTGGGCGCCTGCCACGGCGACGCGCGCCATCTCGTGGACCGCGGTGGCGGTACTCGGCGGCGCGTGCCTCGCACTGATCGGGCCCGCGACGAGCGGCGCCGCCGCGTTCGACGGCATGTACCGCGCGGATGCCTTCGCGGGCTTCGGCAAGGTGCTGATCTACATCGCCTCGGCGATCGCCATCGTCCTCGCACCGAGCTTCTTCGAACGTACGGCGGGTGACGATCTGCGGCCCGAATATCCTGTGCTGATCCTGCTGTCGGCGATCGGCATGGGGATCATGGTCTCCGCCGGCGATCTGCTGACGCTCTATATTGGCCTCGAGCTGCAGAGCCTCGCGGCGTACGTCCTCGCCAGCTTCATGCGGCAGGACGCGCGTTCGGCGGAGGCGGGGCTCAAGTATTTCGTGCTCGGCGCGCTCGCCAGCGGCATCCTCCTCTACGGCATCAGCCTCGTCTACGGCTTCACCGGTTCGACGATGTTCGGCGAGATCGCCGGCGCGTACGGCGCGGCGACGCTGACGGGCGAGGCGAAGTCGATTGGCCTCATGTTCGGGCTCGTCTTCGTCTTTGCCGGTATCGCCTTCAAGATCAGCGCAGTGCCGTTCCACATGTGGACGCCTGACGTCTACGAAGGCGCGCCGACGCCGGTGACGGCGTTCTTCGCTTCCGCGCCGAAGGTGGCGGCGATGGGGCTTGCCGCACGCGTCGCGATCGAGGCGATGGGCCCGGCATCGGACCAGTGGCGCCAGATCGTCATTTTTGCTGCGCTGGCATCGATCATCCTCGGCGCGGTTGCCGCGATCGGTCAGAGCAACATCAAGCGCCTGCTCGCCTATTCGTCGATCAACAACGTCGGCTTCGCGCTGATCGGTCTCGCGGCTGCAACGCCCGAGGGCGTCGCGTCGGTGCTCACCTACATGGCGATCTACATCACGACGACGCTCGGCGCGTTCCTCGTCGTGCTGCAGATGCGCGACGAAGCGGGGCAGCCGATCGAGTCGATCGCGTCGCTGTCGGGCCTGTCGCGCAGCCGGCCCGGCCTTGCCGCGGCACTGGCGATCTTCATGTTCAGCCTTGCCGGCATCCCGCCGCTGTTCGGCTTCTGGGCGAAGTTCGCGGTGTTCGATGCCGCCGTGCGCGCGGGGCTGTTCCCGCTCGCCGTCGTCGGCATCGCGGCAAGCACGATCGGCGCCTATTACTATCTGCGCGTCGTCAAGACGATGTACTTCGACGAGCCGTCTGCGGCGTTCGGCGCGGGTGATCGGCTTGAAGGCGGGCTGATCGCGGTTGCCGCGGTTGCGGTGTCGCCGCTCGGCTATCTCGCCATCCCGGTGCTCGGCGGCTGGACGATGGCGGCGGCGCAGGCGCTGTTCTGAGCCGAGCAGCACTGCCGGCGATCCTGACGGTCGCGGAGACCGGCTCGACCAACGCCGATCTATTGGCGCTCGCCTCCGATGGCGCCCCCGAGGGCAGCTGGCTGCGCGCCGAGCGGCAGACGGCAGGACGCGGGCGCCAGGGCCGCACTTGGGCGTCGCCGAACGGCAACCTCTACGCCAGCACGCTGGTTCGCATCGCGCCAACCGATCCGCCCGCAGCGTCGCTCGCGCTCGTCTCCGCGGTCGCGCTTGCCGATACGATCGCGACACTCGGTTGCCCCGCGGTGACGATCAAATGGCCCAACGATCTGCTGCTCGACGGCGCGAAGCTTGCTGGCATCCTGCTGGAGCGCAGCGGCGGCGCGGTCATCGCCGGCTTCGGCGTCAACCTCGCGACGCACCCCACGATCAAGGGGCGCAAGACAGCAAGTCTTGCCGGTCGCCTGTGGATCCACTCCGCAGCCGAGCTCTTCGATCACCTGGTAAGCGATTTCGCGCGCTGGCTCGGCATGTGGCGCCGCGACGGGCTCGCGCCGGTCATCGCACGGTGGGCGGGGCAAGCGCACCCGATTGGCACGCCGCTCGTCGCCAATCTGTCGGACGGCTCGTCTGTTGCCGGCACGTTCGACGGCCTCGCTAGCGACGGGGCGCTGCGGCTGCGCTTGGCGGATGGCGCGGTCCGTGTCATCCACGCCGCCGACGTGTTCGTGGTTTAGGGGGGAAGATCATGCTGCTCGCGGTCGATGCGGGGAACACCAACATCGTCTTCGCGCTCGTCGACGGGCGCGAGATCAAGACGCGCTGGCGCATCGCCACCGATCCACGCCGCACCGCGGACGAATATGCCGTGTGGCTGAGCCAGCTGCTCGCGCTCGAAGGGTATCAGCGCAGCGATGTTGACGCGGTGGTCGTCTCCACCGTCGTCCCGCGCGCGCTGCACAATCTGCAGGTGCTCTCGTCGAAATACTTCGGTTCCGACGCATTGGTCGCCGGGCGCGCGCCGCTCGAATGGGGCGTCGCGCTTGACGTCGACGAGCCGCAGAACCTTGGCGCGGATCGTGCGGTGAACACGATCGCGGCGCACGCGCTGCACGCCGGCGACCTGATCGTGATCGACTTCGGCACCGCGACGACGCTCGACGTGTCCGACTTCAACGGCGCCTACAAGGGCGGAATCATCGCGCCGGGCATCAACCTATCGCTCGACGCGCTGGTTAACGCCGCGGCCAAGCTGCCGCGTATCGCGATCGAGGCCCCCAAGAACAACCTGTCGGTGATCGGCCGCAACACCGTGGATCAGATGAACATCGGCATCTACTGGGGCTATCTTGCGATGATCGAGGGGTTGGTCGCGCGGATGAAGGCGGAGATCGGGCGTCCGGCAAAGGTAATCGCCACCGGCGGCCTCGCCACGCTGTTCGAACAGCATACGGGCGTATTCGACGCGATCGAGCCCGATCTGGCGATCCAGGGGCTGGCGATCATGGCCGAGCGCGCCCATATCATCGCATGAAGGATTTCACCGCCGCATCCGCCGAACCGTTGCTGAAAAGCGCCGTCGCTGGCGCGTAGCAACGACCGCTCGCGACGCGGCGGGCTGACCGCCCGGCCAACCGGCTTGGCGACGAGATTGGGGCATGGGCTTCCCCCAAATATTGAAGCCTTGATCATGAGGCGCCCCGGCGCCCGCACTGCCGCCACATCGCGGCGGTGTTGCTGAAGGACGAATACGATTTCCAAGAACGACGAACTTCTCTTCTGCGCCCTCGGCGGCTCGGGCGAGATCGGCATGAACGTCAATCTCTATGGCGCGCAGGGCCGCTGGGTAATGGTCGACTGCGGCGTCACCTTTGCCGATCATCAATATCCCGGCATCGATCTGGTGCTACCCGACCTCGCGTTCATCGAGGAGCGGCTCGATACGCTCGACGGCATCGTGATCACGCACGGGCATGAAGATCATATCGGCGCGCTGCCGTATCTCGCCGACGATCTCGGCGTGCCGATCTATGCGACGCCGTTCACCGCCGGCCTCATCCGCCACAAGCTGGAGGAGGAGCGGATCGCCGACCGCATCGACCTGCGCGTGATCGAACCGGGGAAGACGTTTCGCGTCGGCCCGTTCGGGTTCGAGTTCGTGCCGATGTCGCACTCGATTCCCGAGGCGAACGCGCTTCTCATCGACACACCCCAGGGGCGCGTGTTCCACACCGGCGACTGGAAGCTCGATCCCGATCCGGTGATCGGCAAGCCCGCGCGCGCGGAAGAGCTGAAGGCGATCGGCGATCGCGGCATCGACGTGCTGGTGTGCGATTCGACCAACGTGTTCAACGACACCGCGTCCGGCTCCGAGAGCGACGTGCGCGGCGGGCTGATGGAGGCGATCGGCAAGGCGAAGGGGCGCGTGCTTGTCACCACCTTCGCCTCCAACGCCGCGCGGCTGCAGACACTTGGTGAAGTCGCGCGTGAGACCGGGCGCACCCTGTGCGTCACCGGCCGCTCGCTCGACCGCATCATCAAGGTCGCGCGCAGCTGCGGCTATCTGCGCGACTTCCCGGCGACGGTATCGCCCGACGAGGCGATGCGCCTGCCGCGCGACAAGGTGCTGATCGTCGCCACGGGCGGGCAGGGCGAGCCACGCGCCGCGCTCGCCCGCGTCGCGGAGGGCCAGCATCCGATCAAGCTCGACGCCGGCGATACCGTCGTCTTCTCGTCGAAGCAGATCCCCGGCAACGAGGTGGCGATCGGGCGCATCCAGAACATCCTCGCCGGTCGCGGCGTCGCGATGGTGACGGAGAAGCAGGCGCACGTCCATGTCTCCGGCCACCCCGGTCGGCCCGAGCTCGAGCAGCTCTACGGCTGGCTACGCCCACGCGTCCTCGTGCCCGTCCACGGCGAGATGCGGCATTTGATGGAGCAGGCGCGCTTCGGGCTCGCGCGCGGCATCCCGCGCACGCTGGTGCAAACCGACGGCGATCTGGTGCGCCTCGCGCCCGGTGATCCGGCCAAGATCGGTCACGCGCCCGTCGGTCGCCTCGTCCTCGACGGCGATGTGATCCTGCCGGCGGACGGCGGGACGATCAACGAGCGCCGGCGCCTGGGCGTCAACGGCCAGATCTCGGTTGCGTTCGCACTGGCGCAGGACGGCCGGCTCGCCGGCACGCCGCAAGTGCGGCTGCAAGGCATCCCGGTCGAGGAAGAGCGCGACGCGTTCATCGCCGAAGCTGAGGACGCGGCGGCGGAGGCGGCGCGCGGCCGCAATCGCGATCGTAATCGCGTACGCGAGGACGTGCGTCTCGCGGTGCGCCGCTGCGCGACGCGCTGGACCGGCAAGAAGCCGGTCGTCGACGTCCTGATGATCGAGGTGTGACGCGCCATGCGCTGGTCGTCCGCGCTCGCGATCTACATTTTGTTCTGGTCGTTCAGCGTCTTCCTGGTGCTGCCCTTCGGCGTCCGCACCACGGAAGAGGCTGGCGGCGACCGGATCCGCGGCCAGGCGGATAGCGCGCCGCACGAATTCTCGCTGAAGCGATTGATCGTGCGCGTGACGATCGTCGCGACGATCCTGTTCGGCCTGTTCTACGCCAATTATGTGTTCGACTGGATTACGCCGGCGATGGTCGACCTCACCAAATACTGAGGCACCGCCGGCGGCGAGCGGCAGGCGGCGGTGGCCGCTGCCCGCCACGTCGCTAGCGCAGCCGCTCGATCGCCTGCGCCAGTGCGACGTACAATTTGCCCATGTCCGACGACAGCAGCGTGACGCCGAGTGGCGAGCCGTCGCGCTGCGTCAGGATCGTGCGCAGCATCGCCTCGAAATCGTGGATGTAGCGGTTGACCTGGTCGCGGAAGCCGAGATCGTCGTCGTACAGGCGCGCGATCTCGCGCTGCTCGACGCCATCGAGCAGCCGCACCGCGCGCCGCGTGAAGACGCCGCGGTCGCCCTTCAGATACGCTGCCCAGGCACTGTCTGCGACGTCGGGCGCGAAGCTGCGCGTAATGTCGATCGCGGCCGAGTTGAGCGCCTCGATCAGCAGCGACGCGCGGCGGGCGAAGCTCTCCTGACTCGCTTCCTCCTGTTCGGCGCGCGCCACCTCGAGCCGCGTATCGACCGAGGCTGCCGCCGCGTCGATCGCCTTGATCTGCTCGTCGAGCCGCAGTGCGGCGCGGTTGGCTGCCTCCACTGCCGTCTCCGCACTGACGGCGATCTGCGCGATCTGACCGTCGAGCCCGGCGTCGACCGCGCGGCGCAATGCCGCCGCGCCCGATTGCTCCAGCGCCTCCGCCGCTTCGGGAATGACGCGCGCCAGCACCTCGCGCGCGTGATCCGCCGCCTGTGTCGCGGTGTCGCGGACGCGCAGCAGCGCCTCGAGCAGACGCGGCGCGGCTTCCTCGGCGAAGCGGTTCGCGCGGTCTGCCGCCTCGTCGACCATCTGCCCCATCGCATCGGCCTTGGCGCGGCCGGTCGACAGCGTCTCGAGCAGCGTACCGCTCAACGTGTCGACGTTGCTGCGCTGGTCCGCCACCACCTGCGCCACCGCCTCGATCGCGCTGTGTGTGCTCTCTGCCGCAGTGACGAGCGCGAGCAGTTCGGGTTTCGCCGCCACGACCACCGCCTTCGCCGCGATCACCCGCGCGTCGAGCCGGTCGACCGCGGCCGGCAGCGTCTCGTCGATCTCACGCGCAGCCGCGTCGAGCGCGAGCAGCAGCGATTCGGTGGTCGCGATCGCCTTGGTCGCCATCATGTCGCCGGCGACGAGCGCCTCGGTCATCGCGCCCGCCGAGCCGCCCAGCGCGCTGATCGACGCGGCGAGATGCTGCGACCGCTCGACGCCGAGCCGGTGCAGTTCGTCCAGCTCGCTTCCGACGCGTGCGATCCCCACTTCGAGGTCACCGACCAGGCCGTCCGCGTTCGACCGCTGCGCATCGAGCCGCGCGGTGATGCGGTCAATGACGATCTCGATCACCCCGATCCGCTCGGCGAGCGATTCGGCGCTCTCGCGCGCCGCGGCATCCAGCGCGGCCTGATTCGCGCCGACCATCGCGAGCATCGCGTCGCCCTGCGCGGCGATCCCCTTGCGCGATTCGTCGACCGCATCGGCGGTGCGCGACAGCAGGGCGTCGACCGCACCCGTCATCTCCGCCGTGACGGCCTCCAGCCGGACGCCCGCGGTCTCGCTGGTTGCCTCCATCCGCGCGATATGCGCGGCAAGCTTCTGTGCCGCGCCGCCGGCCATTGCTTCTGCCTCGCGCCCGCGATCGGCGAGGGCGACGATCTGCGCGTCGAGCGCTGCCGCCTGCTCGCCTGCGGCCAACCCGGCGCGCTCGATCTTGCCCGCCATCGTATCGGCCTCGGCCTGCGCGCGCGGCATCGTGGCGAGCAGCACCGACAGATTGTTCTGCGCATTGCCTGCCGCCTCGGCGAGCGAACGTGCGTGGACGTCGGCCTGGTCGATTTCTTCCGACAGGCCGCGACCAATCGCCGACAGCCGCGCAGTGGCCGCATCGCCGATCGTGCCCAACTGTTGCACCTGTTCCGCCAGCCGCAGGCGATTGTCCTCCAGCGCGGCGGCGAGCGCCCCTACCGTTTGCTCTAGCGCGGCGGCTTCGCCACGCATCGCCCGCGCGGTGGCGGCGAAGCGCATCGCCTCCGCCCGGCTCGTCCGCAGTGCGACCAACCACACCACGCCGGCCAGGACAGGTACCGCGACGAGCGCTGCGGCGAATTGCGCCACCGCCAAAGCCGTCATCGCCGCGAACTGCCCGCGCGCCAGCCAGATCAGCGCGACGACCCAGCCCAGCGATACCGCAGCAAGCGCGATCGGCCCGATATTGCGGAGCAGGGAGGGCGCGACATAGCCGTCCTCGACCTCTTCCGCAGGCTGGTCGAAGGCGAAATGCTCCGCCAGGGCGACGGGCGCCTCGGCCTCGGTCGGCTGCGGCTGATCGCTTGCGTCACGCGAGCGAAAATCGATCACTGATGGCCCCCCGGTCATGCCGCCGGGTGTATCACGATTCGATCGCGCCGAAAGCGAATAGCGGAAACTTGCGATTAAGCGTTGCCTGCTAGCGACTTGCTCCATGGCCTATGATCCCGGAGCTATCGATGCGACGCTCGCTGCGGCCGTGGGGGACGATCCGGCGTTGATCGCCGAGCTTCGCGCCTCCTTCGTCGAGAGCGCCAAGCGTGGGTTCGAGGCGCTCGCCGCCGCGTCGGACGACGAGGCGTGGCGGGCGGCGGCGTGGCGGCTGAAGGGGCTGGCCGCGAGTTTCGGCGCGGTGCGGCTGATGGCACTCGCGACCCAGGCGACCGCGCTCTCGCCGCAGGACGCCGCGATGCTGCGCAAGCTGCGCCGCGCGATCGACCGGCTGTAGCCGTATCGCTTGACGGGCGGCGTTGCCCAAGGGCGGGACAGCGCCTAAGCGCGCGGCAATGCTCGCCGGGCTAATCTTTGCCGTACAGGATGCCGAGGACCGGCCCGGCGCGCTTGCCGCCACCCTGCCGTTCGCCGGCATGACGGTGATCGAATATCAGGCACGGCTGCTGATCGAGGCGGGCGCGTCGCAGATCGTCGTCGTCGTTGCGCGATTGACGCCCGAATTGCTCGGCGCGGTCGCGCGGATCGGGCGGCGCGGCGTGACGATCGATACGGTACGCAGCGCGGCTGAGGCGTCCGCGCGACTGCACCCGCTGTCGCACCTGCTGGTTCTCGCCGACGGACTCGTCACGACGCAGGCGGTGTTGGCGCCGGTGGTGCGTACCCCGGGCGACGTCATGCTCGTCGTTGCAGAGAGTGAGGCTACCGCCGGCTACGAGCGTGTCGGCGGCGGCGATGCATGGGCCGGCCTTGCGCGGCTCGACGGGCGGCGTCTCGCCGAAGTGGCGGCGATGCCGCGCGATTATGACGTGCAATCCGCGTTGCTCCACGCCGCCGCGCAGGCAGGCGCGCGCCGGCTGGTGCTGCCGGATGACGAGGCGCAAGCCGGGCACGGCATCGAGCGGCGCCGCGATGCGCTGGAGGCACGCAGCCAAGCTGTGGTGTCCGCCACGCTGGCCGCGCGGACCGGCTGGTTTGATCGCTGGATCGTGAAGCCGCTCGCCCGGCTTGCTTTGCCGCCGCTGATGCGCCGCCACGTGCCGACGCCGGCGCTGGCGGGCGCCGCCGCGCTCGTCACGCTCGGCGGGCTCGGCGCCTTGTGGGCGGGGCAGATGACCGCGGGGCTGCTTGCCGCGCTGGCTGGCGTGGCAACCGCCGCGCTTGCTTCCAGCTTCGCCTGGCTGCGCGACGAGACCGCGCTGGCGCGGTGGCTCGGCTGGCTGAGTCTCGGCACCCCTGCCGCCGCCGCGCTGCTGCTCGGCCACATCCTCGACGCCGAGACCGGAGAGCGGACCGCAACGGTGCTCGCGCTTGCGCTGATCGTCGCGGGCGGGCTGGGGACGCGCGCGATCGGTGAGGCCCGCGAGCCGTGGTGGGGCGATCCGCCGGGCTACCTGCTGCTCCTTGCCGCTGCGACGATCCTCGGCCTGCCGCTGCTCGGGCTCGCACTTACCGGCGTTTATGCCGCCGTGACGCTTGGCCATGCGATCGAGCGGCTTCGTGCGCGAGGCTTAGCAGCGCTTTAACGCAACGCTTGCTAGAGCCGCCACCATGTCGGCCGATCCCAACGACGCCTTGCGCGCGCCCCAGGTGACCGTCGCGCCGCTCGTCGCGCGCGCGGCGGTGGCCGATCGTCGTGCCGATCGGCGGTTGCAGACCGCGATCGAGGACTTCTTCCTGGCCGAGAACGATCGCCTCGACGATCGCACCCGCGCCGCGATCGGCACGCTGCTTACCGATGCGATCGGCGCGATCGCGGGTGAGATCGTGGGTCATGCGGCGCGGCAACTCTCGGGCCAATGGCCGCGGCCCGGCGGGGCAGGGCTCGTCAGTCGGCTGAGCGCGTCGGGCCTTCTGCGCGACGCGGGATTGATGAGCGAGCTGCTCGGACAGACCCGGCAGGATCTTCTCGCCGATGCTCTGCGCAGCAATCGTGCGCCCGGCGCGCAGCCTGTGCTGCTGGCGCAGCTCGCCGGCTGTGGTGACGGGGTGATCGCCGCCGCCGCCCGGCTGTATCTTCAGACGGAGAACCGGCGTCGAACCGTGGGCGGCGCGCATGGCAGCGATTTTCCCGCTCACCTGCATCGCCAGCTGATCTGGTGGACCGCGGCGGCGGTACGCGAGCAGCTGATCGCCGCAGGCGGACGACTTGACCGGCTCGATCGCGCGCTCGTTGCCGGGGCGCAGCGCAGCATCGCCGCGCACGACGACGATGATCGGCTCGACGCCGTCGCGCTGCGGCTCGCCGCCGCGATCGACGCGCGGCCGGAGGAACTGCCGGATCTGCTCGCCGGTGCGCTTGACGAGGGATATCCGGCCCTGTTTTGTGCGATCCTCGCACACGCACTCGGCATCGATTTCGGCGAGGCGCGCGCGCTGGTGCTAGATCCTGAGGGCGACGTGCTGTGGTTTGCCCTGCGTGCGCATCACGCAGATCGCGCGTCGATCGCGCGGGTCGGGCTGGCGCTCGCCGACGCCGATCCGCGCCGCGACATCGAGGCGTTCGCCGACGATCTCGACGCGATCGCCGCGATAACCCCCGATGATGCGCGCGTCGCGCTCGCCACGCTGTCGCTGCCGGCAGATTTCCGCGCCGCGGTGCGCGCGCTCGGGCGGATCGGCGCGTGATGATGATCGATCCACCGATCGTGTCGGCGAAGCTCGACGCCGCCGATCGCCTGATCGACGCTGATCCCGCCTTCCTCGCGCTCAACGAGCGTGCGGGTGGCGCGATCGGCGCAACGCTGGCGACGCCGCAGCTCGCCACGATGGTGCGGCTCGCCCGGCGGCTGCGCATCCTCGTCTCGCGCGCCGTCACGATCGCCGACGCCGACCTCGATCTCGACTGCTGGGTGCGCGCGACGCCGACCGACCAGGGCGTGTCGCTGGCAATCTCGCCGACGCGTGAACGGCCCGCGTGGCGGTCACCCAGCGCGAGCGGCGCGGTGCCGCCGCCCGCCGATGCCGATTGGATCTGGGAAACCGATGCCGGCCTGCGCCTGCAGCGCATCGCACCCGATGCCGGCGCCCGCTTTGGCTTCGATGCCGACGCAGCGCTCGGGAAGCCGTTGACCCGCCTGTTCGCGCTCGAAGGCGGCGACGACGGCGTGCTGACGCTGCTCGAGGCGGTGGCGGCGGTCGAGGATTTCGACGGCCAGCCCGCCGTGCTGCGCGAGAGCGGCGCGGCGGTGACGCTAGCCGGGCACGTCCGCCGCGACGGCAGCGGGGCGTTCGCCGGGTTCGTGGGTGGCACGTTCCACGAATGCGTTTCGTCCGCGCGGGAGGTGGAGGCGCTCGGTGACACGTTCAATCGGCGGCTCGACACGATCCTGCGCGGCCCGCTAGGACGGATCGTCGCCAATGCCGACAGCATCAATGCCGGCACCGAGGGCCCGATCGATCCGCATTACGCCGATTATGCCGCGGATATCGCCAGCGCCGCGCGTCACCTGATGGGACTGATCGACGATCTGGCCGACATGCAGGCGATCGAGCGCGACGACTTCACCGTCGAGGACGAGGGCATCGACCTTGCCGACGTGACACGGCGCGCCGCGGGTCTGCTCGCGGTGCGTGCCGCGCACGGCGACGTCACGATCGACCGCGGCGATCTCGATACGCCGCTCGCCGCGCACGGCGAGTTCCGCCGCACGCTGCAGATCATGGTCAATCTGATCGGCAACGCGGTGCGCTACTCGCCGCGCGGCGCCACGATCTGGCTCAAGCTGCAGCGCGACGGGGACCGCGCGATCGCGATCGTCGCCGATCAGGGCAAGGGGATCGCGCCCGAGGATCACGAGCGTATCTTCGGCAAGTTCGAGCGCGTCGATCCCGCCGAAGCCGGCGGCAACGGCCTCGGCCTCTACATCGCGCGCCGCTTGGCGCGCGCGATGGGCGGGGACCTGACGGTGGACAGCGCCCCGGACGCCGGCGCGCGCTTCGTGCTGACGCTGCCCGCCGCCTAGCGGATCCGGTACAGCCGCAGCGGCGACCCCTTCGGCATCGGTACCGACTGGAGCCAGTCGAACGTCTCGCCATGCGCCAGCCGATCGTAGAAGCCCCCGGGCGCGCGATCGCGATAGACGGTCGACTCGGCCATGTTCGGGCAAACCAGCATCAGCGTCGCGCCATGCCGCTTCATGATCGCGCGCGCCTCCGCCGGTGAGCGCTTGAAGGCGTGCTGCACGTCGAGGATCGCGTCGCCGTTGCGGTGATACGGCCCGGCGATGGCATTGTGATGTGTGAGGGTGATCAACCGCGGCCCGAGATCGACGAAGGTGAAGATCGTCTGCCGCGGCAGGCGGTTGAGCGGGTCCATCGCCGGCAGCGTCAGGCACCGCCCGGTCGCCCGGTTGACGCGCTGGACGTACGGTTTGGGACGATCGATCGGGAACCACTGGAGCGCCAGCCCGGCGAACAGGCCGGAGATCGCGATGAATACCGCGACGGTGCCGAACACGCGCACGAACAGCGATCGGTGCCGCAGCAGCCACGGCAGGATCAGCCAGCCGAGCGCGGTGACGCCTGGGATCGCGAGGACCTGTGCCGCCGGCCCTGCGCGCACCTGCCACAGCAGCATCGCGATGGCGAAGACAGCGAACAGCGTGACGCACGCCCAGCCGAGTGCGCTGGGCGTACGTCGCGCGCGCCACGTCGCGATCAGCGCGCCGATCAGCCCCATCGTCGGCAGCGCCATCAGCGGCAGCCCGACGCGAAGCGGGTGGCGATAGATCGGCTTCGCCTCACGCACGTTGCCCAGCCAATTGTTGTAGAGCTCGTCGGACACCTGCTCGGGCCGGCCGAGGCATTGCGGGAAGAGCAGGGCGAAGCCGATGACGATGATCGCGCCCGCCGCCACGGCCAGCGCCAACCGCACGCTGCGACGGCGCGGCGAGGCCATCGCCAGCAGCGCGAGCAGCGCCCCCGCCGCGACGAAGACACTGAGCCAGATCGGGGTCAGCGCGTCGCAGCGCATCACGCGGTTCGCTTCGGACGCGAAGATCGCGAAGCCCGCCGCGCACCCGCCGCCGAGCGCCAGCGCGTAGGTAAGCAGCCGCTGCCGCTCGGCCGCGTCCCATACCCGGCGCAACGCGATGATCGCGCCCGCCATCGCGCAATAGGGTAGCATCTCGAGCCCGATCGTCAGCGATACGGCGCTCGCCAGGCCGACCATCGCACCGCCGCGCGGGCCCCTGGGATCGCACAAGCCGGCTACCGTCAGGCTCAGCATCGCCAGCTGCCAGCCGTGATGATCGATGCGATCGGGCATGAACATCAGCAGCGCGACGGTTGATCCCATCATGAAGACGATCGCGAGCGGCCAGGCGGTCGGCGCGACCAGCCGCCGCACCGTCGCGCCGATGCCAAGCAGCGTCACCGCGAGCGGGATCAGCGGGGCGATGCCGCAGGCCAGCTTCTCCGCCTCCGCGTTGCCGACGAACGGCCGCAGCAGCAGGATCAGGCCTGCGATCGGCAGATCGACGATGCGCGACCAGTGGATGTCGAACCCGCCCGGCGGATTGAGGCGATAGTTGCGCAGATCGTACCAGCCCTGGCCGCCGAGCAGCGCGCGCACCTGCATCAGCCGCATATTGTCGTCGGTATCGCCCAGCGACAGCCAGTGGATCGCGCTCCAGCGCTGCCACACGTAGAAGATCGCGACGACGACCCAGGCGATCAGCGTCAGACGGATCCAATGACGGTCGAGTTCGGCGGCGAGCGCCGGGGGCAGGGCGGGTGCGCCCTTCGTATCGTTCAAAACTCTTCCCTCGATCCGCCGCGCACTTTAGGAGCCCCGCCACCACCCGTTTCCCTGGCCAGGCCGGAAAGCGGTGCATCGCCTCTAATCCGGGGGGCACAAAGGGCAAGGCGTGGACGCGGTTCGCAACAAGTTCCTGACGGCGCAGAACCGGGAGACGTTCTGGCAGATCGTCCGCTTCGGGATCGCCGGCGGGCTCGCCACCATCTGCTATGCCGCGGTCTATTCGCCGCTCGCGGCGTTCAAGATCACGTCGGAACAGGTCGCCAATATCGCCGGCTACCTTGTCGCGATGCTGTCGGGCTACGTCCTCCACAGCAAGTGGAGTTTCCGCGGCCACAATGCTTCCGCCAGATCGTCGGCGCCGAAGTTCTTCGCCGTCTCGCTCGTCAGCTACGCGGTCAACACCTTCTGGGTGTGGCTGTTCACCGACGATGCGATGCTGGCCGGGCCGTGGTGGTGGCCGCTGATCCCGATCGTGCTCGTCACGCCGCTCGTCACCTTTGCACTCAATCGTCTGTGGGTATTCGCCTGATATGGATCGCCGCGTCTACGATCGCATGGCCGAGCACGATTCCACCCATTGGTGGTATCGCGCGCGCCGCGACATCCTGGCCGATTATCTGACGCGTGAGGGGCGGCTGCCGGCAAAGGCACGCATCCTCGAGATCGGCTGCGGCACGGGGCACAATTTGCCGATGCTCGCGGCGTTCGGCGAGGTTGACGCGATCGAGATCGATCCCGCGGCACGTGGCATCGCCGGCCGGCGGCTCGGCAAGCCGGTGGGCGACAGCCCGCTGCCGTCGCTACCCGGCGTACCCGACGCGCATTACGACCTGATCGCCGTTCTCGACGTGGTCGAGCATATTGAGGACGATGTGGCCGCACTCGCCGCGATGCGCGCGCGGCTCGCACCCGGCGGGAAGATCCTGATCACCGTGCCCGCGCACCAGTGGATGTGGAGCGCGCACGACGTCGTCAACCATCACCATCGCCGCTATTCCAAGTCGACGCTGGTAAAGGCGATCGAGGCCGCCGGACTGCGCCCGCGCAAGCTCGGTTACTTCAACTCGCTGCTGTTCCCGCTCGCGGCGGGCGCGCGGATCGCGGGGCGGCTGACGGGGCGCGACGACAGCGACGATTCGCCGCCGCCACCGCTGGTGAACAAGCTGTTCGAGACGATCTTCCGGTTCGAGCGGCACATGGTCGGCCGACTGCCGATGCCGCCCGGCGTCTCGATCGTGACGCTCGCCGAACCCGCCTGATCGCTCAGCCGCGTTCCTTGCGGGCGATCGCGCTGTCGGGAATGCGCGTGTGCTCCGCCTGGAAGCCGAGCGTCGCGCGGCGATGCACCGCGCCGGCGATATCGGCGACGAGGTACAGCGGGCGTCGCTTCGATTCGATGTACAGCCGCCCGATATATTCGCCGATCATGCCGAGCACGAACATCTGCACCGCGCTAAGCACCGTCACGACGAGCATCGTCGACGTCCAACCCTGCACCGGATCGCCCTCGAAATAGCCCCAGGCGATATAAACGAGCAGCAGCAGCGACAGCCCGGCGAGCGCGACCGACGCGTGGCTCGCGAAGCGCAGCGGCGCGGTGGAGAAGCCCGTCACCGCGTCGAACGCCAGCCGCAGCATCTTGGAGATCGGATAGTTGGTCTCGCCCGCGTGCCGCTCGGCGCGGTCGTAGGGGAAGGGGACCTGGCGGAAGCCGACCCATGCCACCATCCCGCGAATGAAGCGCGCCTGTTCGGGCAGCGACAGCAGCGCGTCGAGCGCGCGGCGCGACATCAGCCGGAAATCGCCGGTGTCGAGTGGTATCTCGGTATCGGTCAGCCGATCGAGCAGGCGGTAGAAGGCAGCGGCCGTGGCCTTCTTGAACAGCGTCTCGCCGGCGCGCTTGCGCCGCACCGCATAGACGACGTCGGCGCCCTCGCGCGCCATCACGGCGCGCATGTCGGAGAGCAGCTCGGGCGGGTCCTGAAGATCGGCATCGATGATCAGGATCTGCTCGCCCGAGCACAGGTCGAGCCCGGCAGTAAGCGCGAGCTGGTGGCCGTGGTTGCGCGACAGGTTGATCGCCACCAACCGCGGATCGCTGGCGGAGAGATATTGCATGATCGACCAACTGTCGTCGCGCGACCCGTCGTTGATAAGCACGATCTCATGGTCGTCACCGACCGCAGCGGCGGCGGCCGCCGCCACCCGCTGGTGCAGCAGCGGCAGGTTGGCGGCTTCGTTGTAGCAGGGAATGACGATCGAGAGGGCGGGACGGTGCATGATCGGGGCGGTCTTACAGACCGCCCCGCCTGAAATCACGTGGAACTTCGGCGGCAACGCCCGCCGATCACGCGAGCCGTGCCTGCTCCTCGACCAGCCGCTCGAGGATCGTCAGCGGCACCGCGCCGTAACGCAGCACTTCGTGGAACTGCTTCAAGTCGAAGCGGTCGCCGCGGATCTTCTGCGCGGTGGCGCGGGCGCGCTGCCACGCCGCATGGCCGACCTTGTAGCTGCATGCCTGCCCCGGTTGTGTGCAATAGCGCTCGACCTCACGCTGCGAGCGCGGGCGCGCGAAGCCGACCGTCTGCACCATGTAGTCGGTCGCCTGATCGCGCGTCCACCGCTTGGTGTGCAGCCCGGTGTCGATCACCAGCCGCGCGGCGCGGAACAGATAGCTCTGCAGGAAGCCCGCGCGCTCGAGCTCGCTGGCATAGCCGCCGAGCTCGTCCGCCACGCTCTCGGCATAGAGCGCCCAGCCTTCGGAATAGGCCGAGAAGAAAGTGAGGTTGCGCAGCAGCGGCTGCGGCGCCTTCTGCGCGATCGAGATCTGGAGGTGATGCCCCGGCACGCCTTCGTGATAGGTGAGGCTGGGCAGCGAATATTTCGGCCAGTCGCCGACGCTTTTGAGGTTGATCCAGTAGATCGCCGGGCGTGAGCCATCGAGCGCGGCGCGGCTGTAATAGCCGTTGGATGCGCCGTCCTGAATGTCGACCGGCACTGCGCGGATCTCGAGCGGCTCGCTCGGCGGATTGATGAACGCCTGCGCGAGCTTCGCCGTCATCGCGGCATTGCCCTCGTTCAACCCGCGGATCAGGTCCGCACGCCCGGCGGCGGTGTCGGGATAGACCTGATCGGCGCGCACGTTGAGCACGTTGAGCCGCTCCGCGACGCTGCCCTGCGTCAGTCCCTGCTTGCGCAGGATCGCGTCGAGCTCGGCGGAGATCTGTGCGACCTGCTCGAGCCCCATCTTGTGGACCTCGTCGGGCGTGTACTTGGTCGTCGTCGCCTGTTCGAGCGCGGCGGCGTAGATCGCGTCACCCTGCGGCACGTCCCACACGCCCGCCGAGCTGCGCGCCTTCGGGCGCAGCGACTTCATCAGCGCGATCTGCCGGTCGAGCGCGGGATACACCTGCGCCTCGACGATCTTCGCCGCGCGCGCCTGCCAGTCGCCCGCGATGTTTTTCGCCGCCGCGCGCTTGGCCACCGACTGTGCGAGGCCGCTGTCAGCCGCCGGCTGACCGCGCAGCTTCGCCATCTGCCCCAGCGTCAGATCAAGCGAGAAATCGGGCGCGAGATAGCCGCGCGCCGCCTCTTCCTTTTGCTCGGCGCTATCCTGATCGAGCCGCGTCGCGAACGCCGACAGGCGATCGAGATACGCCTCGCAATCGTCCGTCGTGTTGATCGTGTGCGCCGAGTTCAGGAAGTCGGGCGTCGAGAAATAGGCGCCGCCCTGCTGGAAGATGGTGAACGGGCGCTGCACCGAATCGAGCTTGAAGCGATCGTAGGGCAATGCGTAGCTGTTGAGCGAATAGAGGATCACCTCCCGGTCGAGCTTCGAGCGCGTCGACAGCGGCGCGGGATCGACCGCCTGGATCGCGGCGATCGACTGCTTGAGTTCGGCCTGATCGCGCGCCTTCGCGGCGGGCGAATTGTCCGACAGCTGGTGCTTCAGTCGTGCGTTCGGGCCCTTGTCCATGCCGAGCGAGGTCGCGAGTTCGGGCGAGCGCTGCAGCGTCTTGGCGAAGACCTGATCGAAGATCGCGTTGAGCTTGGCATCCGCCGGGCTAGCGGGCGCGGCGCCGGGGGCGGCGCGCGAGGCGGCGGCTTGCGCGCGGAGCGCTTCGGGGATCAGCGCGATCGCGGAGGCGGCACCGGCAGAGGCGAGGAAGGAACGACGATCCAAGAACTTGGCCCTTTCGTTGGGGAGGCTGGCAGGGTTCTAGGCGGCGCGATGCGTTAGTCGCAAGTGACACAAATCAACGCCGCCGCCGTGCGCGTGAGCAAGCGGCGAAGGCCCGCGCTCGCGAGGGTCAGACGCGCTCCGCCGCATTTACTGCGTCGGCGGCGCGCAGCGCGGCGAGAAGACGCATCAGCTGGTGCGCATCGTGCACCTCGACGTCGATGATGTTGGTGTGGAATTGGGTGTCGCGCGTATCGAGCCGCAGGTTGATGATGTTCGCCTTGTGCTGGCCGATGATCGTCGCCAGCACGCCGAGCGCGCCGGGTTCGTTCTTCACCTCGACCGATATGCGTGCCGTGGCGCCTTCGGTCTTGTTGCCCCATTGCACGTCGATCCAGTCGGTCTCCTCGTTCGACCGATCGGCGAGCTCGCTCAGCGTCGCGCAGTCGATCGCGTGGACCTCGATCGACGCGTCGGGCCGGCGCAAGCCGACGATGCGGTCGCCGGGCACGGGGTGGCAGCAATCGCCGAGTTCGTAGGCGACGCCGGGTGCCAGCCCTTCGATCGAGATGGCGGAGGATTGCGGCGGTGCGTGCGCGACGTCGGCGCCCGCCGAACCGGGCATCAATGCCTCCATCACCTGCGCGTCGGTCAGCGTGCGGCGCGCGATCGCCTGCATCAGCTGCGCCTCGTCGGCGAGCTTGAGCCGCTTCAGCGCCTGCGTCAGCGCGTCGGGGCCGAGCGGGGCGGGGAGGCGCGTGACGATATCGTCGTATAGCTTGCGTCCCAGCGCCACCGTCTGGTCACGCTCTACCTGACGCAGGTGACGGCGGATCGCGGCGAGCGCCTTGCCGGTGATCGCGAAGCCGAGCCAATTGGGTTGCGGCGTCTGCGCCTTGGAACGCAGCACCTGCACCTGATCGCCGTTCTCGATCGGCGTGCGCAGCGGCACCACGCGCCCGTTGATCTTCGCGCCGACCGCCTGATCGCCGAGATCGGTGTGGACGGCATAAGCGAAATCGATCGGCGTCGCGCCCTTGGGCAGCTGGATCAGCTCGCCCTTCGGCGTGAAGGCGAAGATGCGATCCTGGTACATCGCCATGCGCGTGTGTTCGAGCAGCTCCTCTGGGCTGCCCGCGGTGTCGAGGATCTCGACCAGATCGGCGATCCAGCTGTGCTGCGATTGCGGGCTGACGCGGCTGCCCTGCTTGTACGCCCAGTGTGCGGCGAGCCCGAATTCGGCCTCCGCGTGCATCTCCTCCGTGCGGATCTGGATTTCGACGCGCTTGTTCTCGGCGTGGATCACCGCGGTGTGAAGCGAGCGATAGCCGTTGCGCTTGGGGGTCGAGATATAGTCCTTGAACCGCCCCGGCACCGTCGGCCAGCGGCGATGGATATGGCCGAGCGCGGCGTAACAATCGTCCTCGCTCTTCACGATCGCGCGGAACGCCATGATGTCCGACAATTGCTCGAAATCGATGTGGCGTTCCTGCATCTTGCGCCAGATGCTGTAAGGGTGCTTCTCACGCCCCGATATCTCGACGTCGAGACCGTGGCGCGACAGCAGCAGCTTCAGCCCGGAGCCGATCTTGGCGATCTTGTCGCCGCCGCCAGCGTTGAGCTGCTCGAGCCGCCGCGTGATCGATTCGTACGCCTCGGGTTCGAGCTGGCGGAAGGCGAGCGTCTGCATCTCCTTCATGAATTCGTACATGCCGATCCGCTCGGCGAGCGGCGCGTAGATATCCATCGTCTCGCGCGCAATGCGGCGGCGCTTCTCTTCCGATTTAATGAAGTGCAGCGTGCGCATGTTGTGCAGCCGGTCGGCGAGCTTCACCAGCAGGACGCGGATATCGCCCGACATCGCGAGCAGGAACTTGCGCAGATTCTCCGCGGCGCGCTCGCTCTCGGTCTGCGCCTCGATCTTCGACAGCTTGGTGACGCCGTCGACCAGCCGCGCGACATTGTCGCCGAAGATGCGGCGGATCTCGTCGCTGGTGGCGACGGTATCCTCGACGGTGTCGTGCAGGATCGCGGTGGCGATCGTTTCGTCGTCGAGGTGAAGCTCGGTCAGGATGCCGGCCACCTCGATCGGGTGGCTGAAATACGGATCGCCGCTCGCGCGCTTCTGCGTGCCATGCGCGTTTACCGAGAAGACATAGGCGCGGTTGAGCATCGCCTCGTCGGCGCTCGGATCGTAATCGAGGACCCGATCGACTAATTCGTATTGGCGCAGCACCATCAGGGATTTGGGGCAGGCGGGGCGTGCAATGCAACAAAAAAGGGCCCGCGCCAAAGGCGCAGGCCCCCTCGTTTATCGGCGGGAGTGCCGATCGGTGGAATTAGTTCGCGGTGGCTGGCGCCGCATCGGTCTTGGCGACCTGCGTCTTGGCGACCTTTGCCTTGGCGTTGCACGCGTCGAGCTGCGCCGCATCGAACGCCTTGCCGTTGGCGGTGAAGCCCGACAGCAAGCCGGCGTCGCGTGCGACGAGCTGGCACGCGGCCATCTCACGCATCGGCGCATTGACGGTGACGAACGCGCCGTCGCGCAACTTCCACGCGGTGTCGCGCGTCATCAGCGTGGTCTTGGCCGGTGCGGCGACCGGGGTGGCGACATAGGCGCCGTCGATCGGCTGCGCGGAGGCACCCGCTGCGGCGAGCAGGGCGGCGGAAACGAGAACGGACTTGGCGATCGTGCGAATCATGTGGACCTCCCAGAAAGGGTTGCTGAACGCTACCTAGATATTGCAGATGCGAGTTGCAAGAGAAAACTCGCATCTGCGAGTTGCGAATGGAAACCTTTATTTCTGAGCAGTTGGCGCGTATTGCGGTGCGCTTCACCGGCGCGATGCGTTAGGGTGGCGATCAGAAGGAGTTGGAATGGACAAGCTGCGCGAGCCGCTTCAGGAATGCAGCCTGCCGGCGGCGCTGGAGGCGATGGGGGAGCGCTGGGCGTTCCTGATCCTGCGCGCGGCCTTCAACGGCCTGCAGCATTTCGAGGAATTCCAGTCGGAGCTCGGCATTGCGCGCAACATCCTCGCCAACCGGCTCGCGCGCTTCGTCGAACACGGCATCATGGAACGCCGCTCGCTGCCCGAGGATCGCCGCAAGATCGCCTATGGCCTGACTGAGAAGGGCTATGCACTGCTGCCGACGATGGTCGCGCTGCGGCAGTGGGGCGAGCGGTGGGAGACGGGCTGCCCCGCCTTCCCGATCCTCGTCGATGCGCGCGACGGGCGCCCGATCCAGCAAGTCGCGGTGCTCAGCCACGACGGCCGCGTGCTGGGCAAGGGCGACATGATCTGGGCGCTGCCGAGCGACGTCGAGCGCGCCGAGCACCGCGACGCCGCCGAATAGCGCGGTTCGCTCAGCGTCGGGCTCTAGACGAACAGCTCCGCGAGGAAATCGGCCATCGCCTTCCAGCTGCGCCGGTCGGCGCGCTCGTCATAGGCGACGCCGGGCGCCGCCGGCTTGACCAGCGCCGTATCGGTAAAAGCATGGCCGGCGTTGCCATAGGCGTGGATCTGCCAATCGGCATGCGCGTCGGTCAGCTCACGGCCCAGCGCCACCATCTGTTCGGGGGTGGCGAGCGGGTCCTCCCAGCCGTGGCAGATCAGTAGCTTCGCCTCCATCGTCGGCACGTTGGCATAGTCGGGCCGGTCGTAGACGCCGTGGAAGCTCACCCCGCCCAGGATCGGCAGCCCGCTGCGTGCCATGTCGAGCACGCACTTGCCGCCGAAGCAGAAGCCGACGGCGGCGACGCGCGCCGCATCCACGGCGCCGAATCCGCGCAGCGCGTCGAGCGAGGCCGCCAGCCGATCGCGGAGCAGCGCGCGGTCGGCATTCATCTGGTTCATGTAGAGGCCGGCGTCCGGACTCTCGCGCGTCGTGCGCTTGCCCTGGCCGTAGACGTCGCAGGCGAGCGCGACGTAGCCGAGCTTCGCCAGCGCTTCCGCCTTCTGGTTGTCGGATTCCTTCTGACCGAGGATGTTGGGGCAGACGAGCACGCCCGGACGCGGCGTCTCCACCTCGTCCTCCCACGCAACGACGCCCTCGAACGGACCGCCGGGCCCGTCGTAGATCAGCGTCTGCCGTACGATCGCCATTACTTGCTCCTCACAAACCGTGCGTCGCGCGCTTGTCGAACGCCCGCGCTTCTCTCTATCAGCGCGGCATCAAAGGGAAGTCCGCGCTTGTGTCGAGCGCCAACGGGAGACCATCATGCCCACGCTCGTCCTGATCCGCCACGGCCAGTCGGCCTGGAACCTGGAAAACCGCTTCACCGGCTGGTGGGACGTCGACGTAACCGAGAAGGGCGCGGCCGAGGCGCGCACGGCGGGCGAGCTGATGGCGGCGAAGGGACTCGATTTCGACCTCACCTTCACTTCGCTGCAGACGCGCGCGATAAAGACGCTCAACCTCGCGCTCGAGGCGATGGGGCGGCTGTGGCTGCCGAGCGAGAAGCACTGGCGGCTGAACGAGCGCCACTATGGCGGGCTGACCGGGCTCGACAAGGCGGAAACGGCGGCCAAGCACGGCGCCGAGCAGGTGCACATCTGGCGCCGCAGCTTCGACATCCCGCCCCCCGCGGAGGAAGCCGGCAGCGCGTTCGACATGACCAACGACCGGCGCTACGCCGGCATCGCGATCCCCAAGACGGAGAGCCTGAAGGACACGATCGCGCGCGTCCTGCCCTACTGGGAAGAACGCATCGCCCCCGAGCTGCGCGCGGACAAGCGCGTGCTCATCTCCGCGCACGGCAATTCGCTGCGCGCGCTCGTCAAGCATCTGTCGAACATTCCCGACGACGAGATCACCTCGCTCGAGATCCCGACCGGCCAGCCGATCGTCTACGAACTCGACGCGAACCTCGCCGCCACCGACCGCTATTATCTGAGCGAGCGGTGATCGCGCGTCAGGCTGCCGCATGACCGACGCGTCGGATCGGTCGGTGGCGCGCGGCGGGCTGCTGCTCGGGCTGGGCGCCTACGCCTTCTGGGGCGTGCTGCCGCTCTATTTTCGCTGGCTCGGCGGGTTGCCCGCGCTGGAGATCCTCTCGCACCGCGTCGTCTGGTCGCTGCTGCTGCTCGTCGTCGTGGTGACGGCGCTGCGGCGCTGGCGCACCGTGCGTGCGGCGATAACGCCGCGCACGCTGGCGATGCTGGCGGCGAGCGCGACGCTGATCGCGGTCAACTGGCTGGTCTATATCTGGGCGGTCAACGCGCATCAGACGCTGGCGGCGAGCCTAGGCTATTTCATTAATCCGCTGGTCAACGTCGCGCTCGGCGTGGCGGTGCTCGGCGAGCGGCTGCGGCGGTGGCAGGGGGTGGCGATCGCGGTCGCCGCGGTCGGTGTCGTCGCGATGGCGCTGGGCGCGCTTGATACGTTGTGGATCTCGCTGACACTCGCGGTGTCGTTCGGTGTCTACGGGCTGGTGCGCAAGGTCGTCGCGATCGATTCGCTTGGCGGGCTGATGGTCGAGACGGCGCTGCTCACGCCGCCCGCGCTGCTCTATCTCCTGCTACTCGCCCAACGCGGCGCGGGGGCGTTCGGGGCGGGGGCGGGCACCGATGCGCAGCTCATCGTGCTCGGCCTCATCACGGCCGCGCCGCTGCTGATGTTCGCGGCCGCCGCGCGCCGCTTGCCCTATTCGTCGCTCGCGCTGCTCCAGTATCTCGCGCCGACGCTGCAGTTCATCGTCGCGGTGGCGGTGTTCGGCGAGGCGCTGCGTCCGCTGCACTTCCTCGTCTTCGGGCTGATCTGGGCAGGATGTGCGATTTTCGCATGGGACAGCGTGCGCGCTGCCCGTCAGCGCGCCGTCGCCACGCAGCCCGCCTGACGGGGATCAGGCGGCGAAGAGCTCGAGCTGCTGCTTCTTGGGCGCCACGATCGGGCGTAATTCGGCCTTGTCGGTCAGAGCCACTGGGCGCCAGTCTGCGGTAACGATGAACGGCCGGATCTTGGCGATCGACACCGTCAGGCGTGCGACGTCCTCCAGCCGCAGCTTGCGCCACCGCCGGCTTGTCAGGATGTTCGCCACCGCCTTGGTGCCGAGCCCCGGTACGCGCAGCAGCAACTCCCTGGGCGCGCGGTTTACGTCGACCGGGAAGCTGTCGCGGAACTTGAGCGCCCAGGCGAGCTTAGGATCGATGTCGAGGGGCAGCATGCCCGTGCGCTCGTCCGCCGCTGCGACCACTTCCTTAGGCTCGAAGCCGTAGAAGCGCATCAGCCAGTCCGACTGGTACAGCCGGTGCTCGCGCATCAGCGGCGGGCGCTGCAGCGGCAGCACTGCGGAGGCATCGGGGATCGGGCTGAACGCCGAATAGTAGACGCGGCGCAGCTCGAACCGATCGTATAGCCGCGCCGCCTTGGTCACGATGTCGCCATCGGTCGCGGCATCGGCCCCGACGATCATCTGCGTCGACTGGCCGGCGGGCGCGAAGCTCGGCGCCGAACGATATTTCTTCTTCGCGTCGCGCGTATCGATGATCGACGTGCGCAGACCCTTCATCGCGCCCTCGATCCGCCCATTGTCCTTCTCGGGCGCGAGCCGCTTCAATCCGCTGACGGTGGGCAATTCGACGTTGATCGACATGCGATCGGCGTAGAGCCCGGCCTGTTGGATCAACTCGGGGTCGGCATCGGGAATCGTCTTGAGATGGATGTAGCCGCGGAAATGATGATCCTCGCGCAACGAGCGCGCGACCTCGACCAATTGCTCCATCGTATAGTTGGACGAGCCAATGATGCCCGACGAGAGAAACAGACCCTCGATATAGTTGCGCCGGTAAAAGGACAGCGTGAGGTTCACCACTTCCTTCGCGGTGAATCGCGCGCGGCGGACGTTCGAGCTCTTGCGGTTGATGCAATAGTGGCAATCGAAGATGCAGCTGTTCGTCAGCAGGATCTTGAGCAGGCTAATGCAGCGGCCGTCGGGCGCATAGGCGTGGCAGATGCCCATCCCCTCGGTCGACCCGATCCCTTTGCCGTCGCGCGAGTTGCGCTTGGCTGTGCCCGACGACGCGCACGACGCGTCGTATTTGGCGGCATCAGCCAAAATCTCCAGCTTCTGTTGGACGTCGAGCTGCGCCATCCGTTCTATATAGGTTCTCATGCGCCAAGTGTCGACCTGAGCGCCCCGCCGGGTTAACCGCGGTCAATGCGATTGCCCCGCGTCGACCATTCCGGCCCCTATGCGCTGCTCGCGCTGACGTGCGTTCTCGGTTGGTGGTTCAAGGCGCATTGCGGCGCCTCTTGGACCGGCGACGAGCAGTATCTCACCGGCTGCTACTCCGATGCCGTGCCCTTCTGGGGCTTGCGCGGCGTCGCGGCGGGGCAGCTGCCCTATGTCGAGGCGCGGATCGAATATCCCGTGCTTACGGGCGTGCTGATCTGGCTCGAAGGGCTCGTCGTTCGCACGATCGGTGGCGCGCGCGGCGACGCGTTCGATTTCCTGCTGGTCGTCTCGCTGGTCAATGCCGCGCTCGCCTTTGCGGTGCTGTGGATGATGCAGCGCGCCGGCGTACCGCGCACGCGGCGTTGGTGCTGGGCAGGTGCACCGCCGCTGGTGCTCTATCTCGGGCACAATTGGGACATGCTCGCGGTGGCGCTGGCGGTCGCGGCGCTGCTCGCCGCCCGGCGGGGGACGCCGCGCACCAGCGCCATGCTCGCTGCGATCGGTACCGCCGCGAAGCTCTTTCCGGTGCTGCTGCTGCCGCTGCTGGGCCTCGGCGCGCTGTTTCGGCACGGCGCGACGTGGCGCACGCGTTTCATCGGCGCCGCCGGCGTCTCGATCGTCGCGATCGCTACCTGGACAGCGATCAACCTGCCGGTCGCGCTGGCGGCGCCGGCGAATTGGGCGGAGTTCTACACCTTCAGCCAGGCGCGCAGCGGCACCGCCGCGTCGATCTGGGAGATCATGGCGACGCAAGGCTGGTGGATCACCGATCTGCCGACGCGCAACCTATGGTCGTTCGCTGCCTTCGTCGTCGGCGCCGCGGCGATCGTGCTGTATGGCTGGCGTCGGCATAGCGATCGAAGATGGGTGGTGTTCACCCCGGTGCTCGCGTGGTTCCTGCTCACCAACAAGGTCTATTCGCCGCAATTCGACCTGTGGCTCTATCCCTTCCTGCTGCTCACCAGCCGCCGGCTGTGGCCGGTCGCGTGGTTCGTTGCCGGTGACCTCGCCGCCTATTGGGCCGAATTCTGGTTCTTCGCCTCATCCGGCGGCAGCGGCCCAGGCATCACACAGACGCATATCGCGTTTGCTGCCGCGTTCCGCGCCGCGGCGATGCTGTGGCTGATTGTTGATGCGGTACGCGCGCCGGCGCCGACGTGGCTCATTCCGCCGCCAGCAGCGTCTCCGCGGCCTGCAGGTCGACCGATACCAGCCGGCTGACGCCGCGCTCGATCATCGTCACGCCGAACAGGCGGTGCATCCGGCTCATCGTCACCGCATTGTGCGTGACGATGAGATAGCGGGTCTTCGTCTCCCGGCTCATCCGGTCGAGCAGGTCGCAGAAGCGTTCGATATTGGCGTCGTCGAGCGGCGCGTCGACCTCGTCGAGCACGCAGATCGGGGCGGGGTTGGTCAGGAACAGGCCGAAGATCAGCGCTACTGCGGTCAGTGCTTGCTCGCCCCCCGACAGCAGGGTGAGTGATTGGAGCCGCTTGCCCGGCGGCTGCGCCATAATCTCGAGTCCCGCCTCGAGCGGATCGTCCGAATCGATCAGTTCGAGATGCGCCTGCCCGCCGTCGAACAGGGTGGTGAACAAGCGGCGGAAATGGCCGTTGACCGCCTCGAACGCGGCGAGCAGCCGCGCCCGGCCTTCGCGGTTGAGCGTCCCGATCGAGCCGCGCAGCCGGTTGACTGCCTGGCCGAGCTCCGCCCGCTCGGCGGCGTTGCCGCTCGCGCCCGCCTCCAGTTCGGCGAGTTCCTGCTCGGCGACGAGATTGACCGGCCCGATCCGCTCGCGATCGCGCATCAGCCGGTCGTGCGCCGCGGATTCGTCCTGCGGGGCGCCGACATCGTCGGCGGCAAAGCCGATCTTCTCCGGCAGGACGGGGGCAGGGCACTCAAACCGCTCGCCCGACACCCGCCCGATCTCGATCCGCCGCGCCTCGTGGCTCTCGGCGCGCGCGACCGCGCCGGCGCGCGCCTCGCGCGCCTGCGCCAGCGCTTCGCCCGCGCGGCGCGCTTCGTCCTCGGTCCGGCGTAGCGCGGTTTCCGCAGCGCTTTCGGCTGCAACGAGCGCCTCCGTGGCCTGCCGCGCCTCGTCATGCGCCGCAATTGCCTTGGCGAGGGCGGCCTCCAACGCCGCCGGTCGATCGGCCAGCGCTGCCGTTTCCGTCGCAAGGTCGCGCGCGCGTTTGTCCATGTCGGCGATCCGCCGCGCGGCATCGCCCGCCCGCGCCCGCCAGCTCTTCGCCTCGGCGACTGCCGCGGCGAGGCGGGTGCGCGCCTGCTCGCCGGCGCGCGCCGCTGCCTCACGCGCCGCCCGCCCGGTGGCGATCGTCTGGCGGCACGTTTCGGCTGTGCGCTGCCTCTCGGATACTGCCGCCGCAGAAGCGCCAGTATCAGGCAGCGCAGCCACCGCATCGGCCGCCGCCGTCTGGTCTCGCGCGGCCTCACCGCGTTCGTCCGTGATTCGCGCGGCGCGTGCCGTCAGATCGGCGCGCAGCCCGTCGAGCCGCTCGAGCTGCGCCGTAGCGCGGTCCTGCCGCACGCGCGCCTGACGCACCTGTGCTTCGCGTTCCGCGATCGTGGCCCGCGCTGCGCCCGCTTCGGCTCGCGCTGCGGCGATAGCCTTCTCCGCCGCCGCCACGGCGGCTTCGGAAGCCGCCGCCTGATCCCGCGCCGCCGGCAGGGCGGCGTCGATCGCGCCCAGCCGGTTGCGCCGTTCGAGCCGCTCCGCCGCGGCCGCGCCGCCTCGGGTGACGACCAGACCGTCCCAGCGCCGCATCGTGCCCGCGCGTGTCACCAGCCGCTCGCCCGGCACGAGTGCGCGACCGTCGTCCTCGTCGGTCACGATGACGTACGACAACCGGCGACCGAGCCACGCTGGTGCCTGGACGTGCGTGATCAGGCGATCGCGTACGTCTGCGCCTGCCGTATCCGGGGTCACGTGCGCCGTACCTGACGTCGGCGCCCCATCCCAGAATGCAGCGGCTGCGCGATCGAGGCCGATATCGAGGTCGTCGCCGAGCGCCGCAGCCAGCGCCCGCTCATAGCCTGCGTCGGCCGCGACGTGATCGAGCAGCCGATCGCGTCCGGCGCGCTCGGTCGAGCGCCGCAGGACGGCCGCTTCACTCTCCAGCGCCGCCAGTTCGGCGCGCGCGGCGGCACGCTTGCCCTGTGCGTCATCGCGTGCTGCGATCGCGTGCCGCTCCGCCTGCTCGGCGTCGGCAAGGCTTTGCCGTGCTGCGACGATCTCACGCTCGGCAACGGCAATCATCGCTGCCGCTTCGCTACGCTCGTGCTCCAGTGGTGCGGCATCGCCCAGCGCCGCAAGCTGTGCCGTCACCTGCGCCGCGTCACGCTCGGCGCGATCGAGCCGACTTCGCGCCGCCGCCGCCGCCGCTTGCGCGACGCGCGCCTCCGCCATGTCGCTTGCCTGACGCGACAGCGCTTGTGCCAGCGCGACTTCCGCATCCCGCCCCTGACGCTCGGCGTCCGCGAGCGCCGCGTCGTGCCGAGGCAGCTCTGCGGCGGCTGCCGTGATCGCGGTGTCGAGCGCCCGGCGCTCTTCCTCCAGGCGCGCGAGTGCCGCCGCGGCATCGCGCGCCAGATCCCCCTCGCGGGTACGGTCGTCGGCGATACGCGCCGCCGCCTGCGCCAGCTCGTCGAGCCGACGCTTTGCCGCCTGCGCCTTCGCCCGCAGCGCCGACACGTCGTGCGCCGCCGTCGCACTGCGATCGCGCGCCGACAGCGCCGCGGCGCGCGCGGCGGCAAGGGTCGAGGCAGCCTCCGCCTGCGCCGACTCGGCTGCCCGAAGCGCCGCACCGGCGGTGGCGACCGCGCGCTCGGCCTGCTGCGCGACACGTGCCGCGTCGTCCACTGCTTGCGCCGCCTCGCGCCAGCGGGAAAAGATCATGCGCGCCTCGGCGAGGCGGATCTGCGTCGAGAGCGTCCGGTAGCGCGATGCCTGCCGCGCCTGCCGCCGCAGCGCCGCCGCGCGCGCTTCCTGATCGGCGATCACCTCGTCGAGCCGAGCGAGATTGGCCTCGGTTGCCCGCAGCTTCTGCTCGGCATCGCGGCGGCGTACGTGGAGCCCCGCAATGCCGGCCGCCTCCTCGAGCATCGCGCGCCGGTCGGCGGGCTTCGCCGCGATCACCGCGCTGATCCGCCCCTGGCTAACGAGCGCTGGGGAGTGGGCGCCCGTCGCGGCATCGGCGAACAGCAGCGATACGTCCTTCGCGCGCACGTCCTTGCCGTCGATGCGATAGGCACTCCCTGCGCCGCGCTCGATCCGGCGGACGACTTCGGTCTCCGCACCGTCGATCTCGGCGAGCAGCGACACTTCGGCGAAATCGCGCGCGGGGCGCGTCGCGGTGCCGGCGAAGATCACGTCTTCCATGCCCGCGCCGCGCAGCGATTTCGCGCTATTCTCGCCCATCGTCCAGCGCAGCGCTTCGAGCAGGTTCGATTTGCCGCAGCCGTTGGGGCCGACGACCCCTGTCAGCCCCGGCTCGATCCGTAGATCGGCGGGGTCGACGAAACTCTTGAAGCCGGACAGCCGCAGCCGCTTGATCTGCACGTCAGTGCAACCCTGGCATCAAGCGGCGCGGCGGATGCGTCGCCTCAGGCGCCGGCGCCTTTCAGCGCCGATTCGACCTGCTCCCAGCTCGCCGCGTCGAGCTTCTCGCCGTTGAGGAAGAAGGTCGGCGTGCCGGTGACTTCCTTGTCGCGCATCGCGACTTCGGAAACCTTGGCGAGCGCCTCGATCCGCTGCGGATCGGCAAGGCACTGGCGCGCCTGCTGCTCGCTCAGCCCGCGCTGCTTCACGAAATCGATGTAGCCGAGATGCTCGACCCAGGCGGTCGCCTGCTGCGCCGGCGTCATCGCCTGCAGCCGCTGCTGGAAATCGGCGGGCACCTTTTCGAGCTTCTCGAGGAAGCCGTTCTGCTCCTGGAACATCTGCTCGAGGATCGGGAAGAACGGTGTCTCGCCCGCGCACTGGCCGAGGATCGCGACGCCGAGATCGGGGGCGTGGACCAGGAAGTCGCGGAATTCGAACGAGACCTTGCCGGTCTTGATGTAGTTCTGCGTCAGCGGCTCGGTGGCGGTACGGCCGAAATTGCCGCACGTCGGGCAGGTGCGCGAGCCGTATTCGACGAGCTTGAGCGGCGCGTTGGGGTTGCCCATGACGAAGCCGCCATCAGTCGTCTTGCTGACGGTCTGCGACCAGTCCTGCCCGGCCGGGGCGGGGGCGGCGGCGACTGAATTGGGTGCGGCTGAGCCGGTCGAGCCGCCATCCCCGCACGCGGCGAGGAAGGTAAGCGCGATGGCGGTGGCGGCGATACGCAGGGTCATCAATCTACTCCGTTGAGATCGTGCTGAATGGGCGGACGGGTCAGCGCGCGCCGGCGGCGCGCAGCATCGGCTCAAGTTTCGCCCAGTCGGTATTGTCGATCAGCTTGCCGTTCAGTTCGAACGTCGGCGTGCCCTTGATCTTGTCCTGCATGCCTTGCGCGACGGCGAGCGTCCGGGTGACGTTCGCCTCGTTCGCGAAGCACGCGTTGATCGACGCGTCGGTCATCCCGGCCGCCTTGGCGATGTCGCTCAGCCCCGCGCCGTCGGCGAGGCTGCGCATCTTCTGCGCCTGCGTGGTGCCGGCGGGGTTCTGCCCGCCGACCGGATCGAACGCGACAGCCTTGTCCAGCCATTCGTCCTGCCGGGCGAAGAGCGCCTCGTGCATCTTGGGGAACAGCGCAGGGCCCGAGCAGCGCGCCAACGTCGCGGCGACGAGATCGTAGCGATCGTGCACCGAACTGCGCACTTCGAGGCTAGTCGAGCCCGACGCGATCATCCGACCCTTCAGCACCGCCGCCGAATCGCGCGCAAAATGTGCGCAGTGCGGGCAGGTGTAGCTGACATATTCCACCAGCTTCACCTTCGCCTTGGGATTGCCGATGACGTAGCTGCCCTGCGCCGCCGGCGTCGCCACCAACGGCCACGGCTTAGGCGCGGCGGCGGTGAGCGGCGCGGCGAGCGAGACGGCGAGCGTGAGAGCGAGCAGCTTCTTCATTTGATGATGGGCAATCCGCTGGAGGCGCCGATGCCGGCGGCGAGCGCCTCCAGAACGGCCTTGAGTTCGGGGTCTTCGATGGTCTTGAGGCTTTGGCCGAGTTCCGCGGGAACCGGCTGGGGTGCCGCTGCGACGCGCGGCTTGGGACGCGCGGCTACCTCGCCTTGGCGGATCGTCACCTTGGCGACCGCGGCATAGCCGAAGAACCGGTTCACCCGCTCGACGATCTCGGGAATGACGTGCTGGATCATCACCGCATGCGCGCCGCGCGCGACGAGCGTCAGTGTGCCGTCCTGCTTCTTGCCCATCGGAAACTTGATCGATTCGGGCGCGCTCGCCGCCGCCAGCCGCTCGCCGACGATTTCCGGCCAGCGCGTCACAATCGACGATTGCACGAAGCCGAAGCGCCGAAATGCCGCGCCGCCGACGTGCGGCAGCAGTTCGGACACTTGGCGCGAGCGGTTCGATCGCACGGGCTCGACGACCGGGCCGGTTTGGGGGGCGCGCAGGCGCTTGCTCATGGCGCGCCTCATGCCATAGCCGGGGCGTGGACGCCAAGCGCCTCATCACCGACCCTCTGCTCGCCTGGTACGATCAGCACCGGCGCGCGCTGCCGTGGCGCGCACTGCCGGGCGCGGCGCCCGACCCGTATCGCGTCTGGCTGTCCGAGGTGATGCTGCAGCAGACCACCGTGGCGACGGTGCGGCCGCGGTTCGCGGCGTGGGTGGCGCGCTGGCCCGACGTGGCGAGCCTCGCGGCGGCAGAAGAAGCGGACGTGATGGCCGCGTGGGCGGGGCTTGGCTATTATGCGCGGGCGCGCAATCTGGTGAAGGCGGCGCGCGCGGTGGTGGCGGATCACAGCGGCCGCTTTCCGGATAGCGAGGCGGCGTTGCGACGCCTGCCGGGGCTCGGCGACTATACCGCGGCGGCGGTCGCTGCGATCGCCTTCGGCCGGCGCGCGGTGGTGATCGATGCGAACGTCGAGCGGGTCGTCGCGCGGCTGTTTCGCGCCGTCGGCAAACCCGCCGTTCGCGCCGCTGTTGAGACGATCACGCCGGACACGCGCGCAGGTGACTTCGCGCAGGCGATAATGGATCTGGGATCGGCGATCTGCACGCCGCGGCGTCCGAAATGCCTGCTGTGTCCGCTCGCCGATCGCTGCGCGGCGAAGGCGGCAGGCGAGCAGGAAGCCTTTCCGGTCAAGGCAGCGAAGAAGCCGCGCCCGACACGCTACGGCACGATCTTCTGGCTCGAGCGGGAGAAGGATGACGGAAGCCGTGACGTGTTGCTTGTCCGGCGGCCGGAAAAGGGTCTGCTCGGTGGTATGCGCGCGTTGCCTACCGGGCCTTGGCTCGCGGACCGGCCCGGCCTCGTCGATGCGCCGGCAGCGGCGGCGGACTGGACGGTGCTGAACCACGAGGTGAGCCATGGCTTCACCCATTTCACGCTCGAACTCGCGCTTGCCGTGGCGTGCGTTGGCGCGCATTCAGCGACCGACGTCGACGTCGACGTGAACGGGGACGCGAGCTGGTGGCCGGTCGATCGGCTGGCCGAAGCCGGCCTGCCGACCGTGTTCGGCAAGGCGGCCGAGGCGATAGGGAGGATGCGATGCGGATGACGTGGTTTGCCGGCACGGGCGCGACGATGATCCTGCTGGCGGGCGGGCTTCACGCGCGGCAGGCACAGCCGGTACCCGCGCCGACACCGTCCACTGCATCGGCCTCGTCATCCCAGCGCGGCAACCCGATCCTGCCGGCGACGCAGGCATTGTTCGACGGCCTTGTCGCGTCGGACAAGATGCCTGGCATCGTCGGGGCGTTCGGCGTCGGCGATTTCCCGACGCAGTTCGTGTCAGCCGGTCGGATCGCCGACGCGCCGACCGCGCCTGCTGCGGGGCCGGACAGCCTGTGGCGAATCTATTCGATGACCAAGCCGATCACCGGCATGGCAGCGATGCTGCTGGTCGAGGACGGCAAGCTCAACCTCGACGATCCGGTGAGCAAGTATTTCCCCGCCTTCGCCACGATGCGCGTGCTGACGAGCCCGGACACGTCGCTGAACAGCGTACCCGCCAAAAACCCGATCCTGATCCGTCACCTGCTGACGCACACCGCCGGCCTGTCGTACAATATCTCGGCGAAGGGCCCGCTGCTCAAGGAATATGAGCGGCTCGGCATCCTGCCAGGCCAGGTCAACGCGCAGGTCGAGGTGCAGGCGCGGCGTGCGCGTCCGACGACGCTCGCCGAATTCGCCAACCGCGTCGCCAGCGTGCCGCTGATCGCCGAGCCGGGCACCAAGTGGAGCTACTCGATCGGGCTCGACGTGATGGGCGCGGTGATCGAGAAGGCGAGCGGGATGCCATTCGACCGCTTCGTGCAGACGCGGCTGCTCGATCCGCTCGGCATGCGATCGACCTACTGGAGCGTGCCGGCCAGCGCGGCGGGGCGATTGTCGACCAACTACGTCTTCGTCGGCGATACGCGCAGCCCGCTCGATCCCGGTGCGACGTCGGTATACCTCTCGCCGCCCAGCTTCCCTTATGGCGGGGCGGGGCTGGTATCCAGCGCGCGCGACTATGATCGCTTCCTCCACATGCTCGCGAACGGTGGCACGCTCGACGGGCGGCAGGTGATGAAGCGCGAGACGGCGGCGCTCGGCATGTCGAACCTGCTGCCCGCCGGCGTGACGTTCGGCGGGATCGGCGGCGGAACCGGGGGCGCGATGTCCGCCCGGATGGGCTTCGGCGCTGGCGGTTCAGTGTACCTGGAGGATACGCCCAACGGCGGACCGTCGAAGGGCACCTATGGCTGGGGCGGCGCGGCGGGAACGATCGCTTGGGTCGACCCTGCGCGAAAGATGCGAGGAACGGTGATGGTGCAATATTTCCCGGCAGAGAAATGGGGGCTGCGGCAGAGCGTGCCCGCCGCGCTCGCGCGCGATATGGCGCGGATGATGCCGCGATGATCGTACCCGGCTTCACCGGCGGTACGCTCGATCGCGCCGATCGCCTGCGGCACGATGACGATGCGCTCGCCAGCGCGATGGGCAATTGGCAGGCGCGGCTGCTCAAGCTGCACAATTATGAGCCGGAGGTGACCGACGACGGCCGGCTCGCCTGGACGATGCTGACCGAAGCGCCCGACGAGGCGGAATTCATCCTGCTCGGGCTGGAAGACGGCAAGCCGCGCTTCGCCGCCTTCGTGCCGGGGGAGGCGGCGCCCCCACCGTTCCGGTCACCCAATCTATTCGGCGTGCTCGACCAGCTCCGCCCCGGCGAGGGGGCGACGTTCGCCGCGGCGCGTAGCGTGATCGACTGGCACGCGCGCCACGGCTTCTGTGCCAATTGCGGCAACCCGACCAGGCTGTTCCGCGCCGGCTGGGGCCGCAAGTGCGGATCGTGCAAGACCGAGCATTTTCCGCGCGTCGACCCCGTCGTGATCATGATCGCCGAGCATAACGGGCGGGCGCTGCTGGGGCGGCAGCCGGCGTGGCCACAGGGGCGGTACTCCGCGCTCGCCGGCTTTCTGGAGCCGGGCGAATCGATCGAGGAAGCGGTGGCACGCGAGATCGAGGAGGAGGCAGGCGTACGCGTCAGCGGCGTGCGGTATCTGTCGAGCCAGCCGTGGCCGTTCCCTTCGCAGCTGATGATCGCCTGCGTCGGCATCGCCCAGGACGACAAGATCACGCTCGACGAGACCGAACTCGACGCGGCGGACTGGTTCACCCGCGACGAGGTGCGCGCGGCGCTTGCCGGCGACGGGCCGTTCGTCTCGCCGCCGCCGTACGCGATCGCGCACACGCTGCTGACGATCTGGGCCGCGGAATGAGCCAGGTCCGGTACGAGACGCCGGCGCCAAGGGTGGCGCGGATCGTCCTCGACCGGGCCGAGAAGCGCAATGCGCAGGGCGCGGCGATGACGCACGCGCTCGACGACGCGTTCACCCGCGCCGCGCGCGACGACGACGTGTCGGTCATCATCCTCGCGGCAGAGGGCGACCATTTCTGCGCGGGGCACGATCTGTCCGATGGGCCGCTCGATCCAGCTGCGGCGCGCGGTGCGTGGGGTGACTTCGGCGGCGCGGGCTGGGAGGCGGGCTATTCGCGTGAGCGCGCGCTATATCTCGACATCACCGAGCGATGGCGCAACCTGCCCAAGCCGACGATCGCGGCGGTGCAGGGGATCGCGATCGCCGGCGGCGTGATGCTCGCCTGGGCGTGTGACCTGATCGTCTGCGCCGAGGACGCGCGCTTTCGTGACAACAGTGCCGCCGACATGGGCGTGCCGGGCGTCGAGCTTTTCCACCACCCGTTCGAGCTCGGCGTGCGCAAGGCGAAGGAGTGGCTGTTCACCGGCGACTGGCTCGCGGCGGACGAGGCGCTGCGGCTCGGCATGGTCAACCACGTCGTACCGCGAGACGCACTGGCGGATTTCACCCTCGCCCTCGCCGAGCGGATCGCGCGCACCAATCGCTTCACGCTGAAGCTCGCCAAGGAATCGATCAACGCCGCCCAGGACCGGATGGGGCGCGCCGATGCGATCCGCACTGCTTTTGCGAACCACCAGCTGGCGCACGCACACAACCAGCTGGTGCACGGGCTGCCGATCGATCCGAGCAACCTGCCTTCAGCCATCCGCACCCGGATGGGCAGGGAGTAGCGGAACCCGGTCCCGGCTTCCTGGTCCGCAAGCAGGAATCCGGGCTCGACCCGCGACAACGCGTGCCTTGCAGCTTTCGCCAGCCCGGATTCGCGCCAGCGAATAGCCACGTCGGCTCGAGTCGAAATCGGCGCGCCTGACGATCGATGCGCCGATTCAAGGCTGCGGTGCGGGCGTTCGTCCGCCCCTCAGCTTGCCACGTTCAGTTGCTGCAGCACGAACGCGCCCCATTCGGCGTTCTGGCGGTAGCGCTCGAACCGGCCCGACTTGCCGCCATGCCCGGCCTCCATGTTAACGCGGAAGAGCAGCGGATTGGGGTCGGTCTTCATCTCGCGCAGCTTGGCGACCCATTTGGCGGGCTCGTAATATTGCACCTGGCTGTCCCACAGCCCGGTGCCGACGTACATCGCCGGATAGCCCTTTGCCGCGACCTGATCGTACGGCGAGTAGCTCAGCATGTAATCATAGTACGGCTTCTGCGCCGGGTTGCCCCATTCGTCATATTCGAAGGTGGTGAGCGGAATCGACGCGTCGAGCATCGTCGTCACCACGTCGACGAACGGCACCTGCGCCACGATCACCTTGTAATCCTGTGGCGCCATGTTGGCGACCGCGCCCATCAACAGCCCGCCGGCCGAGCCGCCCATCGCCGCGACGCGATCCTTCGCGGCATATTTCTGCGCGACCAGATAGCGCGTCACGTCGATGAAATCGGTGAAGCTGTTCTTCTTGTTGAGCAGGTGCCCGTCGTCGTACCAGCCGCGGCCCATTTCCTGCCCGCCGCGGATATGCGCGATGGCGTAGACGACGCCTCGGTCGAGCATCCCGATGCGGCCGGGATCGACCGCCGGATCCATCGACGCGCCGTAGCTGCCGTAGCCGTACTGGAACAAAGGCGCGGTGCCGTCGCGCTTGACGCCCTTTTTGTAGACGACGCTGACCGGCACCTTGGTGCCGTCGCGCGCCGCCGCCCACACGCGTTCGGTGACGTAATTCGCTGGATCGTAGCTCGGTACCGGCGCGACCTTGAGCACGCGCCGCTCGCCCGATTTCGCATTCACCTCATAGGTGGTCGTCGGGGTGACGAGCGAGCCATAGGTGTAGCGCACCCAATCGGTCTTCGGCTCCTCATTGACGTCGAGCGCCATGCGGTACGCAGGCTCGTCCGCCTTGACGGGGAGCGACTTGCCCGCCGCGTCGAGCAGGCGGATCATGCGATTGCCGCCCTCGCGCTGATCGATCGCGACGAAGCCGGCGAACGGCTTGAACCCTTCGATGAACACGCTGTCGCTGGCGGGCGTCAGGTCGCGCCACGCTGCCGTTCCCTTCGCCACGTCGGCGTCGGCGAGCGTCATCAGCGTATAATTCTTGGCCTTGAGGTTGGTGCGCAAGATCCAGCGCCCGTCCATGTGATCGGCCTCGTAGCGCAGGTCGCGCTTGCGCGGCGCGATGACTTGGAAGGCGGTGGGCGTAGCCGCGGCGGCGCAACGCTGCTCGGTGCTGACGGTGGACTGCACCACGACGCACACGAAACGATCGTCGCTGGTGCGACCGATGCCCATCTGGAAGGTGTCGTCCTTCTCCTCGTACAACAGCCGGTCCCGCGCCGCAGGTGTACCAAGAACGTGGGCCATTACCTTGTAGCCGCGCAGCGTCGTCGGATCCTTGGCGACGTAGAGGATCGTGCGGTTATCACCCGCCCAGATCACATTGGGTTCGGCGTTGGTGATCGTATCCGGCAACAGCTGCCCGGTCGTCAGATCCTTGACCTTGAGCACATATTGCCGGCGGCCGACGGTGTCCTCGGCATAGGCGACGAGGCGATTGTTGGGGCTGACGCTCCAGTCGGACAGCGCGAAGAAATTGTGCCCCTTCGCCATCGCCGGCTGATCGAACATCACTTGCGCCGGCGCAGCCTTGTCGCCCTTGCGCCGCTCGATGACGGGATAGTTCGCGCCGGTATCGAAGCGCGACTGATACCAATAGCCGTTCTTCAGATACGGAACCGAGCTGTCGTCCTGTTTGATGTGGCTCACCGTCTCGCGGTACAGCGTATCCTCGAGCGCCTTGAGCGCGGCGAGCTGCGTATCGGCATAGGCGTTCTCGGCAGTGAGATACGCCAGCATTTCCGGATTTTTGCGCGTGTCGTCGCGCAGCCAGTAATAATCGTCGGTGCGCGCGCCGTTGGGCGACGTCACCTGGAACGGCTTCTTCGCGGCGCGCGGCGGCGTCGCTTCGGTAGGAGCGGCGGTCTGCGCTAGCGCACCGGTCGAAACGGCCAGCGCAGCGCTGGCGAGCAACATCTTCCGCATCATCATCCCCACGTCGATTTGTCGCAGGTGATACGACAGGCGCGGGGCGGCGCAAGGGGTGGACGTGACGATTGTCTGCGCTCGCGCGGATCAGATACCCGCGCTTGCGCGGCGGGGACTATCCGCGCTTGCGGGCCTGGCGATAGGTGCCGAGGACGCGCACCCATTTGGAGTGGAAGCCGACCTCCTCCAGCGCGCGGTCGACGTTCTCGTCGCCCGGCTTGCCCTCGATATCGGCGTAGAAATCGGTCGCCGCGAACGTGCCGCCGCGCTGGTAGCTTTCCAGCTTGGTCATGTTGACGCCGTTGGTCGCGAAGCCGCCGAGCGCCTTGTAGAGCGCGGCGGGAATGTTCTTCACCTCGAAGATGAACGTCGTCATCCACGGACCGTCACCGATCGCCGGCTGGCCGCCGCGCGCCAGCGTGACGAAGCGTGTCATGTTGTGATCGGCATCGGCGATGTCGGTGCCGAGCAGATTGAGCCCGTAGATCTCGGCTGCCGCCGGTGGGGCGAGCGCGGCGACGCTGCGATCGCCCCGCTCGGCGACCATCGCGGCGGCGCCGGCGGTGTCGGGATAGGCGACCGGCAGGATATCGTGTGCCTTCAACCAGTGGCGGCACTGGCCCAGTGCCTGCGGGTGGCTCATCGCCTCGCGCACCTCGTCGCGCGTGCCGATGCCTATCAGCGCGTGGCGGATCGGCAGGAAATGCTCGCCGGTAATGACCAGCCCCGATTCGGGCAGCAGGAAATGGATGTCGGCGACGCGGCCGTGGAGCGAATTCTCGATCGGAATGATCGCGCAGTCGGCCTTGCCCTGCTTCACCGCGTCGATCGCGTCCTCGAACGAGAAGCACGGCAGCGGCAGCCCGTCGGGAAACGCCTCGACCGCGGCGACGTGGCTGTTGGCGCCTGGCGCGCCCTGGAACGCGACGGCGCGCTCGGGTGCGGCGGCAGCGGCATCGGCCATGCGGGCGACGATCGGGCGGGCGGGGGCGGCGAAGTTTTCCATTCTGGGTTTCGGGCGTTAAGCGAGCATACCGACCCTCTCAAGCGCGCTTGCCGTCGTGGGCACGCTTTTCTATGGGACGGCCAAACGTTTCAGGGGCGACTGCGCAAGATGGACGATCGGAACAACACGATTGCAGGCTGGGTGCTGGCTGCGTGCGGTGCTGCACTCGGGCTCTCGATCGCTGGCGGCATGATCTTCCACTCGGGCGAGGTCGAGAAGTTCGGCTATCCGGTCGAGGCGGCGGAAGAGGCCGGCGGTGGCGGGGCGGCCGAAGTGCCGATCGCCTCGCTGCTGCCGACCGCCGATGCGGCGAAGGGCGCCGACGTGTTCAAGAAGTGCGGCGCGTGCCACACGATCAACCAGGGCGGCGCGAACGGCATCGGGCCGAACCTGTACGCGACGATGGGTGAAGGCGTGGCGCAGGGCAAGGGCGGCTACGCCTTCTCCGACGCGCTTAAGAAGGTCGGCGGTAGCTGGGACTTCGACAAGATGAACGCGTGGCTGACGAGCCCGCGCAAGTTCGCGCCCGGCACCAAGATGACCTTTGCCGGCCTGTCGAACCCGCAGGACCGCGCCAACATCATCCTGTATCTCAACCAGCAGGGATCGAACCTGCCGCTGCCGGCCGCCCCGGCAGCGGGCGCGGCGCCGGCGGCGGCCGAGGGCGGCAATGCCGTCGAGGGCGCAGGCGCGGCGCCCGGCGCGGCGAATGCGGTCGACGCGGTCGAGAAGGACGTACGCGGCCAGACGGGCGACATCGCTAACACGGCGACGCCGGCGAGCGGCGCGCCGTCGGTCGACCCAGCGGCGGCGAAGCAGACCGGCAAGTAAGCCGCGCTTCAGCACATAATGAAAAAGGGGGTCGGCTCGAAGTGAGCCGGCCCCCTTTTTCATTGTTTGGGCAACGAGCGCGCCGGCGCATCACACGGGCGGCGCGGGATCCTTCTGCGCGCGTTCCTGATAGAAGCGCTGTACCACCGCCCAGCCCTCAGCGGCGGTCTCGACATAGGTGAAGATGCCAAGGTCGCGCTCCGACACGACGCCTTCCTCGACCAGCGCCTCGAAATTGACGACGCGTTCCCAGAATTCGCGGCCGAACAGCAGCACCGGGATCGGCGCCACCTTGCCGGTCTGAATCAGCGTCAGCAGCTCGAACAGCTCGTCGAACGTGCCGAACCCGCCCGGGAAGGCGGCGAGCGCACGGGCGCGCAGCAGGAAGTGCATCTTGCGCAGCGCGAAATAGTGGAACTGCATCGATAGCGACGGCGTCACATAGGGATTGGGCGCCTGCTCGTGCGGGAGGACGATGTTGAGTCCGATCGACTCGGCGTGCACGTCGGCCGCGCCGCGGTTCGCCGCCTCCATGATCGACGGGCCCCCGCCCGAGCACACGACGAAGTGGCGCTGCCCCTGCTCGTCGCGCGGGAAGTTGCTCGCCAGCCGCGCGAGCTCGCGCGCCATGTCGTAATATTTCGACTTGGCGACCAGCCGCTCGGCGACGGGGCGATGCGCCTCGTCAGCCATGTCGAGCATCACCTGCGCCTTGGCCGGCTCCGGAATGCGCGCCGAGCCGTAGAAGACGAAGGTGGAGCCGATATGCGCTTCCTCGAGCAGCAGTTCGGTCTTCAGCAGCTCGAGCTGGAACCGCACCGGGCGCAGGTCTTCGCGCAGCAGGAAATCCATATCCTGGAAGGCGAGCTTGTAGGCCGGGTTCTCGGTCTGCGGGGTGGAAATGCCGGTCTTCGCCGACTCGGCATCCTGGCGGGCGCGCGGAAAGACGCGGCTCGGTACTCTGGTCTCGGTCATTTCGGCAGCCATTAGCGGCAGAAATTCGCCTTGTCGTCCTCGAGATGCAGATGGTTGCGGTGCGCCGCATTGTAGTTGGGGCCCAGCACGGTGCCGAAGCGGCGGCATGCCGATGCGCTGACGACCGCTAGGAAACGGCGCACCTCGGGATGGGACGAGTTCCAGTCGTGCAGCACGCTGATCCGCCGCCCGTCCTTCAGCTGAAACGCGCCGACGTCGATCGCATTGGCGATCGCGTGGCCCGATCGCCGGCCCGTCCCCGCAACGTTGCGGCAGGCGTAGCTTCCCATGCTCTCGACCTTGGCAAGCTCGCTGCCGAGGATCTGATAGGCCGCCGGGGCAACCGCATTGCGTGCCCATCGCGCGTAGGTGCGTGCCTGGCCGCAGCGTACCGCGCCGAGATTGGTCGTCGGCACGCCGACGTCGAGCAGCTTCACCGTGCCGAGGATCGCGCAGCCCGGCCCGAACTGGCGATCGGGCAGGGGTTCGAAATCAACGCCTAGCTCGCGCAGATCGCGCTGGCACATCGCGGTCTCGCGCGGCGACGGGCCGTCGACCTTCGCCGTCGCTGGCCGCGTGGTGGCCTTGCGCGGCGGCTCCGACCGGCCACAGGCGGCGAGGCTCGCGACCAAAGCGAGCAGCATGACGATACGCAACACATCCCCCGTTCGCGTCGCTCAGCGGTCGGCGCTGCCGTTCCTTCCTTCGCTGCCGTCTTAAAGGGAAGCCTGCCAAGAGCAGGGGCAGGGCGAGTGGTGGCAGGAATTCGGCAAACGGTGCCGCCCTGGCGTTGTGTATGCGGGGTGCGCGCAACCCTTGGCGGTGCAGACGGTTGTCACGCGACCAACGCACGTCTAGGGCCGTCGACGGGCCACGCGGTCCCAACGCCGCGCGTGCTCTCTGTGAGGAGAGTTATATGACTGATACGACGCTCGCCGACGCGACGACTGCGCCTGCGAAACCTGCGACCAAGCCGGCGCGCCCCTATTTCTCGTCGGGCCCGTGCGCCAAGCCGCCAGGCTGGGATGCCGCCAAGCTTGCCGACGCCTCGCTCGGTCGGTCGCACCGTTCCAAGATCGGCAAGCAGCGGCTGCAATATTGCATCGACCTGATGCGCGAGCTGCTCGCGCTGCCAGACACGCATCGCATCGGCATCGTCCCGGGCTCCGATACCGGCGCCTACGAAATGGCGATGTGGACGATGCTCGGTGCCCGCCCGGTTACCGCGTTAGCCTGGGAAAGCTTCGGCGAGGGCTGGGTGACCGATGCGGTCAAGCAGCTCAAAATCGATCCAACGGTGATCCGCGCCGATTACGGCCAGCTGCCCAATCTCAGCCAGGTCGACTGGTCGACCGACGTGCTGTTCACCTGGAACGGCACCACCAGCGGCGTGCGCGTGCCGGACGGCGACTGGATCGCGGACGATCGCGAGGGGCTCTCCTTCGCCGATGCGACCAGCGGCGTGTTCGCGTACGACCTGCCGTGGGACAAGATCGATGTCGCCACCTTCTCATGGCAGAAGGTACTCGGCGGGGAGGGCGCGCACGGCGTGCTGATCCTCGGCCCGCGCGCGGTCGAGCGGCTGGAGAGCTACACGCCCGCGTGGCCGTTGCCCAAGGTGTTCCGCCTTATCTCCAAGGGCAAGCTCGCCGAAGGCGTGTTCAAGGGCGAGACGATCAACACGCCATCGATGCTCGCGGTCGAGGACGCGATCTTCAGCCTCGAATGGGCGAAGTCGCTCGGCGAGCGCGGCCTGATCGCGCGGTCGGACGCGAATGCCGCGGCGCTCGACGAGATCGTCGCTGCGCGTGACTGGCTCGGGCACCTTGCGACCGATCCCGCGTCGCGCTCGAAGACCAGCGTCTGCCTCACCGTCGATGCCGACGAAGCGGTGATCAAGAAGATGGTCTCGTTGCTCGAGGCGGAGGGCGCGGCATACGACATCGGCGGCTATCGCGATGCGCCGCCCGGCTTGCGCATCTGGTGCGGCGCGACGGTCGACACGGCGGACATCGTCGCACTCGGCCCGTGGCTCGACTGGGCCTATGCGACCGCCAGGGCGGGCTGATCGCGCTTCTTCAAACGTAGAGCCTCCACATTCTAGTCGTCGACGAAGCTGCGCTTATCCGCGCGGGTGACGGCCGTACCTAGGACAATACCCATGCCAAAAGTTCTCATTTCCGACAAAATGGATCCCAAGGCTGCGCAGATCTTTCGCGAGCGCGGCGTCGAGGTCGACGAGATCACCGGCAAGACGCCGGACGAGTTGAAGGCGATTATCGGCGACTATGACGGGCTCGCGATCCGCAGCTCGACCAAGGTGACGAAGGAGATCCTCGACGCTGCGACCAACCTCAAGGTTGTCGGGCGCGCGGGCATCGGCGTCGACAACGTCGATATTCCCGCGGCCAGCGCCAAGGGCGTGGTGGTGATGAACACGCCGTTCGGCAATTCGATCACCACCGCCGAACACGCGATCGCGCTGATGTTCGCGCTCGCCCGCCAGTTGCCAGAAGCCGACGCCTCGACGCAGGCGGGCAAGTGGGAGAAGAACCGCTTCATGGGGGTCGAGCTGACCAGCAAGACGCTGGGGCTGATCGGTGCGGGCAACATCGGTTCGATCGTCGCCGATCGTGCGCGCGGCCTGAAGATGAAGGTCGTCGCGTTCGATCCCTTCCTCACCGAGGATCGCGCGATCGAGCTCGGCGTCGAGAAGGTCACGCTCGACGAGCTGCTCGCGCGCGCCGACTTTATTACGCTGCACACGCCGCTGACCGATCAGACGCGCAACATCTTGTCAGCCGAGAACCTCGCCAAGACCAAGCAGGGCGTGCGCATCATCAACTGCGCACGCGGCGGGCTGATCGATGAGGCGGCGCTGAAGCAGGGGCTCGACAGCGGCCATATCGGCGGCGCGGCGCTCGACGTCTTCGTCACCGAGCCGGCCAAGGAAAGCCCGCTGTTCGGCACGCCGAACTTCGTCTCGACGCCGCACCTCGGCGCATCGACCACCGAAGCGCAGGTCAATGTCGCGATCCAGGTCGCCGAGCAGATGGCGGACTATCTCGTCTCGGGCGGCGTCACCAACGCGCTCAACATGCCGAGTCTGAGTGCCGAGGAGGCGCCGAAGCTGAAGCCCTATATGGGGCTCGCCGAGAAGCTCGGCAGCCTCGTCGGCCAGCTGGCGCACGGGGCGATCGATCGGGTGTCGATCCACCGCGAAGGTGCGGCGGCGGAGCTCAATCCCAAGCCGCTGACGAGCGCGGTGCTGAAGGGGTTCCTGGGCACGCAGACCGATACGGTAAACATGGTCAACGCCCCGGTGCTCGCGCGCGATCGCGGGACGGAAGTGCGCGAGATCCGCACCGAGCGGGCGGGCGACTATCACACGCTGTTGCGCGTGTCGGTGCGCACCGCCGACGGCGAACGCTCCGTCGCAGGCACGCTGTTCGGCGACGAGGCGCCGCGGCTGGTCGAGCTGTTCGGGATCAAGGTGGAGGCCGACCTCAGCGGCGCGATGCTCTACGTCGTCAACGAGGACGCGCCGGGCTTCATCGGTCGGCTGGGCACGACGCTGGGCGAGGCGGGGGTCAATATCGGCACCTTCCACCTCGGCCGGCGCCAGGCGGGCGGCGAGGCGGTGCTGTTGCTCAGCGTCGACGAGCCGGTGACGCCCGCGCTGCTCGCGACGGTGAAGGCGCTGCCGGGCGTCAAGACGGCGATGGGTCTGCGTTTCTGACCAGCGCCCGCGGGCAAAGGATGCGCGACTTAACGGTTGTCATCGCCCGCCCGACCCGCCACGGTTCCGCTCCATCGCGAAGGTGGAGCGGAACCGCCGGGGACTGAATGTGAGTGCGTTGATCTTTGCCGGGGCGCTGCTCGTCGCGCCGCCGCCGCTCGCGCAGCCGGCGCTGCCCCTTGGCCCCGACATCACCAATCTGGCCGACGTTACCGCCCTTATCGACGTTCCGCTTCACGCCGATCTGCCGGCTATCGCGCCAGTCGCGGATTTCGTTCCGGGCGAGATCGCGCCCCTCGGCGATGCTATCCCCGTCGTTGCCGGGCAGGCCCCGCCGGCATCCCCCGAAGCCGCGCAGGACATCGTCGTCACCGGACGCGGCGCATGGGAGGCGCCGGATCCCTTTGCCGACGTCAATACCGCCGCGTTCGAAGCAACGATGGCGGTCGATAGCGCGATCCTCGCGCCGCTCGCGCGTAGCTACAAGAGCATCCTGCCAAAGCCGGTGCGCGACGGCATCCACAACTTTCTGTACAATTTGCGCGAGCCGGTGGTGGCGCTCAACTTCGCGCTGCAGCTCAAGATCGGGCGCGCGCTGGAAACGGTCGGGCGCTTTGCGATCAACACCACGATCGGCATCGCCGGCCTGTTCGACATGGCGAAGCGCAAGCCATTCAAGGCCAAGCGGCGCAGCAACGGCTTCGCCAACACGTTTGGCTTCTACGGCATCAAGTCGGGCCCGTTCCTGTTCCTGCCGATCGTCGGCCCAACGACGCCGCGCGACCTGATCGGCGGCGCGCTCGACCGGTTGCTGTTCCCGTTCGTCTATGGCTCACGCATCACCAAGCCGGAGTTCGCCGTGCCGTTTGCGGTGCTCGGCGCGCTAGATCACCGCGCCGAGTTCGACGATACGCTGAAGCAGCTGCATGACGGCCAGTCCGATCCCTATGCCCGCTCGCGCGATTTCTACCTCCAGCGTCGGCAGAACGAGATCGACGAGCTGAAGGGGAAGGCGCCAAAGAACTCGAGCCCGATGTCGGAAGCGCCGACCGCGCCGATCGTGGTGCGCGAACGGTCCGGCACGACGCTTGAGGACGCACCTGCAACCCCAGAGGCCGCCCCGCCGCGCTGACGGCGCGTCGCGCATCTCAGCGCACGTCTTTTCCCGTTCCGGCTTCCAAAGTAGAGGCGCCGCATGACCCGTACCAGCCTGCTGCCCGAAGGTTTCCGCGATTCGCTGCCGCCGCACGCCGATGGGGCCGCGGCGGTGGAAGCGCATGTCCTCGGTGTGGCGCACGGCTACGGCTATGAGCGCGTCGATCCGCCGCTCGCCGAGTTTGCCGACGGCCTCGCGTCGCGGTTGAAGGACGGCGGGCTGTTCGATGCGGTGCGCTTTGTCGATCCGGTAAGTCAGCGGACAATGGCAATCCGCCCCGACATCACCGCGCAGATCGCGCGGATCGCGGCGACGCGCATGGCGCACCATCCGCGCCCCGTCCGCCTCAGCTACGCCGGATCGGTCTTGAAGCTGCGCGGCGGCGCGCTGCAGCCCGAGCGCGAAACGCGCCAGATCGGATGCGAGCTGATCGGGCTCGATACCGTGGCGGCGGCACGCGAGGTGGTGACGGTAGCGGTCGAGGCGCTCGCCGCGGCGGGCGCGCAAGGTGTCTCGCTCGATTTCACGCTGCCCGATCTGGTGCCGACGCTGGCTGCCGGCGCGTTGCCGATCGACGACGTCGACCAGCTGCGCGACCGGCTCGATGCGAAGGACGCGGGCGCGGTGGCACAGATCGCGCCCGCCTATCTGCCGTTGATCGAAGCGGCGGGCCCGTTCGACAGCGCGATCGGCCGGTTGCGGCAATTCGACGTGGCGGGGGTGCTGGCGTCACGGCTCGATGCGCTGGAGGCGATCGCCGCCGCCGTCGGCGACCGGGCGACGCTGACGCTTGACCCGACCGAGCGGCACGGGTTCGAATATCAGACGTGGCTTGGCTTCTCGCTGTTCGCGGAAGGATCGCCGCGCGAGGTTGGGCGCGGCGGCACGTACACGCTGATGCACGAGGGCGGGGCAGAGGAGGTGGCGACGGGCTTCTCGCTGTACGCCGCGTCGATCGCTGGCGCCTATGCCGGCGCGCGCCGCCGGCTGTTTCTACCGGTCGGCACCCCGCCCGAGACCGGTGCGGAACTGCGCAGCGCGGGATGGGTGACGGTCGCCGCGCTCGAGCCGGGCGACACGCCCGAGGCGCAATTGTGCACCCACGTCTTCGCCGGCGGCCAGGCGCGGCCGCTCGGCGGTTGACAGTGCGCGGCCCGCGCCGCTACCGGCGCGGCGCACATTCCAGCCATCCCCCACGTGCCGAGTCCTGTCGAAGGGCGCGCGGGGTCATTCCGGCAGGGGAGCAACCGTATCCATGGCGAACGTAGCGGTGATCGGCGCCCAGTGGGGCGACGAGGGCAAGGGCAAGATCGTCGACTGGCTGGCCGAGCGCGCCGACATGGTGGTGCGCTTTCAGGGCGGCCACAATGCCGGGCACACGCTGGTCGTCGGCGAGAACGTCTACAAGCTGTCGCTGCTGCCGTCGGGAATCGTGCGTGGCACGCCGTCGGTGATCGGCAACGGCGTGGTGCTCGATCCCTGGGCGCTGCGCGACGAGGTAGCGAAGCTGGGCGAGCAAGGCATCGCGATCACCCCCGATACGCTGCGCATCGCCGATAGTTGCGCGCTGATCCTGCCGTTTCACCGCGATCTCGACGGGCTGCGCGAGGATGCGAGCGGCGCGGGCAAGATCGGCACCACGCGGCGCGGCATCGGCCCGGCGTATGAGGACAAGGTCGGTCGCCGCGCGATCCGCGTGTGCGATCTCGCGCATCTCGATGATCTCGCGCCGCAGCTCGACCGGCTGACCGCGCATCACGATGCGCTGCGCGCGGGGTTCGGCGAGCCACCGATCGATCGCGACCGGCTGATCGCTGACCTGCGCGAGATCGCCGACTTCGTCCTGTCGTTCGCCAAGCCGGTGTGGCGCGATCTGAACGAGGCGCGCGCACGCGGCCGCCGCATCCTGTTCGAGGGCGCGCAGGGCGTGCTGCTCGACATCGATCACGGCACCTATCCGTTCGTCACGTCGTCGAACACGATCGCCGGTACGGCGGCGGGCGGTTCCGGGCTTGGACCGGGTGCGGTCGGCTTCGTGCTCGGCATCGCCAAGGCCTATACGACGCGCGTCGGATCGGGCCCGTTCCCAACCGAGCTCGACGACGAGACGGGCGAGCGGCTGGGCACGCGCGGGCGCGAGTTCGGCACGGTGACAGGGCGCAAGCGCCGCTGCGGCTGGTTCGACGCGGTGCTGGTGCGCAAGGCGGCGGCGGTGAGCGGGATCACGGGCATTGCGCTGACCAAGCTCGACGTACTCGACGGGTTCGAAGAAATCGCGATCTGCACCGGCTACACGCTGCACGGGCAGGCGATCGATTATTTCCCGTCGCACGCGGCCGATCAGGCAGCGGTGCGCCCGGTGTACGAGACAATGGAGGGCTGGTCGCAATCGACTGCGGGCGCGCGCAGCTGGGCCGATCTGCCGGCGCAGGCGATCAAATACATCCGCCGCATCGAGGAGCTGATCAACTGCCCCGTTGCGCTGGTGTCGACCAGCCCGGAACGCGAGGACACGATTCTGGTGCGCGACCCGTTCGCCGATTGATTGGCGTGACGCCCGCTGCTCGATGCGGCGGGCGATCTTGCCTGACGGGCCAAATCCTGTAGCCGTTCCCGCAACATAAAGCGGGAGAGGCATGATGGCGAAGATCGTCCGCATCGGCGGCGCTGGGGGTTTCCTGGGCGACAGTTCGGTGGCCGCGCCGCAACTGCTCGCCGGGGGCGGGCTCGATTACATGATCCTCGACTATCTTGCCGAGGCGACGATGGCCCCGCTCGGCCAGCTCAAGCGGGTGCGCCCCGATCAGGGCTATGCCCGCGATTTCACCGAATGGGTGTGGAAGGACAATCTGCGCGAGTTCAAGGCGCAGGGGGTGCGCGTCGTCACCAATGCCGGCGGCGTGAACCCGGCCGCCTGCCGCGCGCGGATGGAGGAGATCGCAGCCGAGGCAGGGGTCAGCTTCCGCATCGCGATCGTAACCGGGGACGATCTGCTGGATCGCGTCCCCGCCTTCGCCGCCGAAGGCACGCCCGAGATGTTCGCCGGCACGCCCTTCCCCGATCCGGCAAAGGTGTGGACCGCCAACGCCTATCTCGGCGGTGGTCCGATCGCGGCGGCGCTTGCCGCGGGGGCCGACGTCGTCATCACCGGCCGCGTGGTCGACAGCGCGCTGACGCTCGGGCCGCTGATGCACGAGTTCGGCTGGACTGCGGACGATCATGACCGCCTGTCGGCGGGATCGCTCGCGGGGCATGTGATCGAATGCGGCGCGCAGGCGACCGGCGGGCTGTTCACCGATTGGGACAAGGTGCCCGACTGGGCGCATATCGGCTATCCGGTGATCGAATGCTACGCCGACGGCGATTTCATCGTCACCAAGCCGGCCGATACCGGTGGGCTCGTCTCGGTCGCCGCGGTGTCCGAACAGATCCTCTACGAGGTCGGCGATCCGCAGGGTTACGCGCTACCCGACGTGGTGTGCGACTTCACGCAGCTGCGCGTCACGCAGGAGGGCGAGCACCGCGTCCGCGTGTCGAATGCCAAAGGCTATCCGCCGAGCGGCAAGCTCAAGACGTGCGTCACCTACGAGAATGGTTTCCGCTTCATCGGCATCATGCCCGTCGTCGGCCGGGATGCGGCGCGCAAGGCCGCGGCGCAGGCGCAGGCGGTGATCACCCGCGTCAACGAGATGCTGCGCGACCGCAACCTGCCGCCGCTGCGCGACACCCGCGTCGAGCTGCTCGGGACCGAGGCAAGCTACGGTGCGCAGGCCAATCCGGCGCTTTCGTCGACGCGCGAGGTGATCGCGCGGATCGGCGCCGAGCACGACGACGAAGCCGCGCTCGGCATCATGATGCGCGAATTCGATTCGCCGACGACATCGATGAGCGTCGGTTCGACCGGGTGGTTCGGGGCGCGGCCGACGATCTCGCCGGTCTCGCAGGTCTTCTCGTTCCTCGTCGACGGCGCTTCGGTCGCCGCGTCGGTTTCGCTGGGCGAGAAGAGCATCGCGGTCGCCAATCCAGAGCCAGCGACTCCGTTCGCTGCGGAGATGGTCGTGCGGCCATCCGTCGACGACGGGGCAAGCGACAACGACGATTTGGTCGAGGTCGCACTGATCGACGTCGCCTGGGCACGGTCAGGAGACAAGGGCGACGCGTTCAACGTCGGGGTGATCGCGCGCCGGCCCGATCTGCTGCCGTGGATTCGCGCTGCGCTGACGGAGGAGGCGGTAAAGGCGTTCTTCGCGCACGAATTCGAGGGGGCCGCGCATCCCGAGGTCCGGCGCTACGAGTTGCCGGGCATGGACGCGATCAACCTCCACTGCATCCAGTCGCTCGGCGGGGGGCAGTTTGCGAGCCTCAGGCTCGATCCGCTGGCGAAGGGGAAGGGGCAGCAGCTGCTCGACATGAAGCTGAAGGTGCCGCGCCGGCTGGTCGCCTGACGCGGACGGGGATCGCCTAGCCGGCCAACGCGCGTTGCCGGCGGCGCTGCACCGAGCTGCCGATCCCCATCGCCTCGCGATACTTCGCCACCGTGCGTCGCGCGATGTCGAACCCCTTGGCGTTGAGCAGCTCGACGATCGTGTCGTCGCTCAGCACCTTTGTACCCTCGTTTGCGATCAATGCCTTGATCGCGCTCTTCACCGCCTCCGCCGATACCGCGTCGCCGCCGTCGGCCGCCTGGATCGCGGAGGTGAAGAAGTATTTGAGTTCGAAAAGCCCGCGCGAACAACTCAGATACTTGTTCGACGTCACGCGGCTGACGGTCGATTCGTGCATCTCGATCGCGTCGGCGACCTGGCGCAGCGTCAGCGGGCGGAGATGCGCGACACCCTTGAGGAAGAACGCCTCCTGCTGGCGGACGATCTCGGTCGCGACGCGGATGATCGTCTTCTGCCGCTGATCGAGCGCCTTCACCAGCCAGTTGGCGCTCGCCAGCATATCGCCGAGCCACGCCTTCGACGCCTTGTCCTGCGGCCCGGCCGACAGCTCGGCGTGATAGCGGCGGTTGACGAGCACGCGCGGCAGCGACGCGGCGTCGAGCTCGACCACCCAGCCGCCCACGGTGCGGCGGACGTGGAGATCGGGCGTCACCGACTGCGCAGGCTCGCCGCCGTAGCGGCAGCCCGGTTTGGGATCGTAGCCGCGCAGCTCGCGGATCATGTCCGCCATATCCTCGTCGTCGACCTGGCACAGACGCTTGAGCCGCGGCAGATCGCCGCGGGCGACGAGATCGAGATTGTCGATCAGCCGCGCCATGCACGGATCGTAGCGGTCGGCCTCCTTCGCCTGGAGTGCGATGCATTCGGCAAGGTCGCGCGCGCCGACGCCGGTCGGATCGAACGTCTGGATCACGACCAGCACCTGTTCGATCTGCGCGAGCGGCACGCCCAGGCGCGTCGCCACGTCGAGCAGGTTGGCGGTGAGATAGCCGGCCTCGTCGATCAGATCGATGAGATGCTGCGCGACGAACAGATCGCCGCCGGCAAGCGCTTCGCCTGCTTGGCGCAGCAGATGGTCGGCCAGCGACAGGTCGGCGCTGGCCATCGCGTCGAAATCCGGGCCGTCCGCGCTAGCGGGCCCGCTCGCACCGTCGAGGCCGAGCCCGTCGCCCGCCGCCCGCTCGCTATTCGCCGCGTCACCAGGGCCGTCGTCGAACCGCTCGGCAGCAATGTCGACGTCGAGTGTCTCGCCCGCCGCCTCGCCGGCGATGACGAGTTCGTCCGCGGGCGCCGGCTCGTCGCGCTCGACCGGGGTGTCGCGCTCGGCCACCGGGCCATCGTCGTCAGCGGGAGCGCCCTCGAGTAGCGGGTTCTTCTCGATCTCCTCGGCGATGACGCTCTCGATCTCGAGGTTCGACAGCGCGAGCAGCTTGATCGCCTGCTGCAGCTGCGGCGTCATCACCAATGACTGCGATTGCCGTAGGTCGAGACGTGGGGCGAGGCTCACGGCCGGTCGTTGCGCATCGGCGTGCGTTCAGGCGCCGGGGGGAGGGGGGGCGAACGGCCCATCGGTCAGAGCGAGAACCCTTCGCCGAGATAGAGCCGGCGCACATTGGGATCGGCGACGAGATCGTTCGGCGCGCCGCTGAACAGCACGCGGCCGTCATAGATGATGTAGCCGCGATCGACGATTTCGAGCGTCTCGCGCACGTTGTGATCGGTGATTAGCACGCCGATGCCGCGGCGCTTCAGATCCTTCACCAGATCGCGGATGTCGGCGATCGACAAGGGGTCGATGCCTGCGAACGGCTCGTCGAGGAGGATGATCGAGGGATCGGCGGCGAGCGCACGCGCGATCTCCGCGCGCCGGCGCTCGCCGCCCGACAGCGCCATCGCGGGCGCATCGCGCAGCCGCGTAAGGCCAAATTCGTCGAGGAGCCGGTCAAGCTTGGTCTGCCGCGCCGCCTTGTCGGGTTCGGACAGTTCAAGCACCGTCAGGATGTTTTTCTCGATCGTCAAGCCGCGAAAGATCGACGTTTCCTGCGGCAGATAGCCGAGCCCGAGAATCGCGCGGCGGTACATCGGCAGGCCGGTGATATCCTCGCCGTCGAGCATGATGCGGCCCGCATCGGGCTTCACCAGCCCCATCACAGAGTAGAAGCAGGTCGTCTTGCCCGCGCCGTTGGGCCCGAGCAAACCGACCACCTCGCCGCGCCCGACCGAGACCGAGACGTCGCTGAGCACGATGCGCTTGTCGTACGACTTGGCGATCGACACGACCTGCAATCCGCCCGTCACCGGCGCCTCGCGAACCGGGTTCGCCCGATCGAGCGGCATCACTTCGTCCATCGCCTGTATCAATCCCGTACGTGCGATCGGGCGGTCAGCCCGCTACCGATTGGCAGGATTCATGCATGAGCAGCGCGCGCGGGGGAAGCCCCCTTTGCGATCAATTGCGCTTGGGCACCGAGAAGGTGCCGGTGACGCGGCCCGATGGCGCGGTCGTCACGGTGCCGCCCGTCGTCGCCGCACCGCCGCCGCGGACCGACGAACCGTCGATCACCGCCTTGCCGGTATCGAGGTTGATCGTCAGCCGGCCGCCGTTCACCGTGTTGCCCGCCTGCGTCAGCGTGACGCCGCCGACCATCGTGATGACGCGCCGGTTGAGATCGTACACCGCATATTGGCTGCGTGCCGTCTGATCGGGACGGCGTACGATCACGCCCCCCGCCGCGTCGAGCCGCGAGACCTGCGGGCTGCCGCCGACGACCTGGCCGGTATAATTCACCGTCATGCGCGCGGCGTTCAGCGACATTTCGGCCTGCCGCACCGCCACGTTGCCCGACAGCACGGCGCGGTTCGCGCGATCCTGCAGCTCGATCGTGTCCGCGCCGAAATCGATCGGGGCGGCGGAATTGTGACGCGTCTGCGCGCCAGCGCCGGTGGCGAGCAGAAGCAGGAGGAGCGACGCGCGTTTCATGGCGCGCTATCTCGTCGCTCGCGGGTTCACACGCAAGCGGGCATTGCCGCGCAACGTGACGGTTCGCGATTCGAGATCGGCGTCGAGCCGGTCGGCGCTGAACGTCCCTTGCGACACCGTACCCGTCACCGCGCCGCCCGACTGCATCCGGCGGGTCTTGAGATCGACCGTCGCATCGTTGGTGTCGAGCGAATAGCCGTCGGGTCCGCGAAACGCGATCGGCCCGTCGACCGCGACGCGCTCGCTGCGCATGTCGTATCGGCCCTTGGGCGCGGTAAGCGTCGCCGGACCGTCCTGCAGCCGGATCTGCGCCGCGAGCGCGTTCAGCTGTACGATCGGTTCGGCCGAGCTTTTCTGCAGCGCCGAGCCGGCGTTGAGGACGAACGGCTGCCCTTTGGCATCGGCCCCGCGATATTGCGCGCGCTGGATCTTGAGCCGCTCCTTGGCCACTTCGACCTTGTTCTTGTCGAGCACGAACGAGACATCGCCACCCGTCGTCAGCGGCGCCATGACGAGGAACGCCGCGAGCACGCCGATCAGCACGGGCAGCAACCAGTGCGTGATAGCGATCAGCCGATCGTGCCGGCTGCCCGGCGCGGCCCAGCGCTGGCGGTTGGTCCGCTCGCGGAGCGCGATCTCAGACATGCGCGAAGATGTCGGCCTCCGGCCAGCCGGCGAGATCGAGCTCGGCGCGGTGCGGCAGGAAATCGAAACAGGCCTGCGCCAGCGCCGTACGCCCCTCGCGCGCGAGGCGACGGTCGAGCTCGTCACGCAGGCGGTGAAGGAAGCGCACGTCGGACGCGGCGTAATCGCGCTGCGCCTCGCTCAGGACGGGGCCGCCCCAGTCGGACGACTGCTGCTGTTTCGAAATATCCTGCCCGAGCAGCTCGCGCACCAGTTCCTTCAGTCCGTGGCGATCGGTGTAGGTGCGCACCAGCCTTGAGGCGATCTTGGTGCAATAGACCGGCGCGGCGACGATCCCCATATAATGGCGGATTGCGGCGATATCGAAGCGGCCGAAATGATAAAGCTTGAGCCGTGTCGGATCGGCGAGCGCGGCGCGCAGATTCGGCGCCGCATAGTCCGACCCCGGATTGAAACGGACGAGATGCTCGTCGCCGAGCCCGTCCGAGATTTGCACAAGGCACAGCCGATCGCGCGGGGTGATGAGCCCCATCGTCTCGGTATCGACCGCGAGCGGGGCGCCGGGTGCGAAGACGTCACCGGGCAGATCTTCTTCGTGAAAGTGAACGGCCATGACGTGCCCTAGCGTGCGCGCGCGGCGGGCTCAACCGGCTCCGAGCGCCGCGCAGCGGTGGTTTGCTAGCCTTCGTATGCGACGGATTGTGCTTTCAGCGCGACAGTTACGCAATCAACCGGCCGTTTCACTTGCAAATCGCGACGATTCTGTTCGCGACCCGCGACGCGATGCGCTATGACGAGTCGTGTGGCGCATTGGCTTTGGCGCTGCGAAGACTTGCGCAGGCCGTCCAGCGCGCAGGCCTTGAACGATCGGCGGGCGGAGCGGGAAGACGAACAGGGTTTATGAGTTACGACAAAGGTGGCCGCGGCAATCGTGGCGGACGCGGACGCGACAAACGCGATGATTTCGGTGGCGGCGACTTCGGCGGCGGCGGCGACTTCGGTGGTGGTGGCTTCGGCGGCGGCGGTTTCGGCGGCGGCGGCTTTGGCGGCGGTGACCGTGGCGGCTTCGGTGGCGGCGGCGGGTTCCGTGGCGGCGGTGGCGGCTTCGGCGGCGGCGGCGGTGGCGGCGGTGGTTTCCGCGGCGGCGGCGGTGGTGGCGGTTTCGGCGGTGGCAACCGCATGCCGCCGCAGGTCGTCGGTGAGGGTACCGGTGTCGTCAAGTTCTTCAACGCGCAGAAGGGTTTCGGCTTCGTCGTGCGCGATGACGGCGGCGAGGACGTGTTCGTGCACATCTCGGCGGTCGAGCAGGCCGGCCTGACCGCGCTTGCCGAAGGTCAGCCGCTCGGCTTCACGCTGGTCGATCGCGGCGGCCGCATCTCGGCGACCGACCTCAAGATCGAGGGCGAGCCGCTCCCCGTCACCGACCGCGGCCCGCCGCGCGACGGCGGCTTCGGCGGCGGCGATCGCGGCCCGCGCGCTGGCGGTGCTGGCGGCGCCGGTGCGCCGCAGCGTCAGCTGACCGGTGAGAAGGCGACCGGCACGGTCAAGTTCTTCAACGCGATGAAGGGCTTCGGCTTCATTCAGCGCGACGACGGCCAGCCCGACGCGTTCGTCCACATTTCCGCGGTCGAGCGTGCGGGCATGTCGAGCCTCAACGAGGGCGATCGCCTGACGTTTGAGATCGAGGTCGATCGGCGCGGCAAGTATGCAGCGGTGAACCTCGCCTCGGGCAGCTAATCCGCTCCTGCGATTGGCGAATAGAAAAGGGCCGTCCGGGTAACCGGGCGGCCTTTTTTCATGGTGCTTTCCTGGCGGCGCGGAAATGAAGCTCGGTAGGGAGGGCGCAGTAAACGCGTCTGCAAACGGCCATGCGCCCTTCGGTCAGACAGCTACGCTAGCTGCCTAACGCATGCGGGCCGCGGCGATCGCTTCCTTGAGCTTGTCCAGCGGCTGTGCGCCGGAAAGGACGCGGTCGCCTACCACCCAGGTCGGCGTGCCGGTTATCCCAAGCTTCGCGGCGAGCGCTAGGTTGGCGGCAATCTCGGTATCGGCGTCGTCCGGCAGGCGCGACGCGTCGACGCCGGTACGCTGCGCGGTTGCGGCGATCGTCGCGGCGCTTACCGGACCGGCAGCGTAGAGCGCCTCGTGAAAAGCGGGGAACTTGTTTTGTGCCGCGGCGGCGAGCGAGGCGCGCGCGGCATCCCGGCTCTCCTCGGCAAGGATCGGCAGTTCGCGGAATACGACGCGCAATTGCGGATCGGCCGCGATCAGCTGGCGGATGACCGGCAGGCTCGCGCGGCAGTAGCCGCAGTTATAGTCGAAGAATTCGACCAGCGTCACATCGCCTTTGGGGTTGCCCATTACCGCGCCGCGATAGGGCGTCTCGATCTTCGCACGATCGCCGCCGATGGCGCGGGCGCTTTCGCGTTCCTGAAGCTTCTGCATCGCCTGCGGGATGAGTTCGGGATTGGCGAGAACATAGTCGCGCACGATCCGCTCGACGCGTGTCCGGTCCGCCGGGCCGAGATCACCAGGCGCGGCACGTTCGGCGATCCACACGCCTGCGGCGCCGAACAGCGCACCGAGTAGGACAAGGCCGAGAAGTGCGATCCTGCTCATCGCCGCTTCCGCTTGCTGCCGAGTTCGTTCTGCGACGTCATCGCGATGTCCTGTGCCCTGATCCAGTCGGGTGTGTTCTGCGGAATGCCCGCCATCGCGTTGCGCGCGCTCATCGCCGCAGTGCTCGCATCGCCCATCATGCTCGCGCGCTCCGCCGTGGCGAGCGCGGCCCGCGCGCTGTCGCCGGTCATCTCGTAAACCGTGCCGAGCTGCTGCCAGGCGAAGGGGTTCTGATCGTCGCGCGCAACCGCGGTGCGCAGCACCTGCCGTGCCTCCGCCAGATTCGCCTTGTCCTCGGTCGCGATCAGCGCGTGGCCGAAGGTTGTCGCGATCAGCGGATTGTTGCGCGATCCGGCGGTGGCGTCACGCAGCGGTTCGAGCGCCTCGCGCGGCTTGCCCGCCTCGAGCAGGATCTGCCCCTCGATCTCGAGGAAATAAGGGTCGTCGGGCTTGGCCTTGACGAGCGCCGCGGCCTCGACGTCAGCCTTCTGCGGATAGCCGCTGCGGTGATAGGCGTAGGCGCGCGCGTAATGCGCATAGATCGACTGGTTGCTCTCAGGATATTTCTGAAGCGCCTGCGCAGGCGGCAGCAGGTAGCCGTCGAGCTTCGCCTGCACGCGGCGGAAGCGCTCCTCCCACTCGGCATTGAGCGGCTTGTTCCAGGCAGGCGAGGATTGCAGCGTTTCCGAGATCGCAGCGACACGCTCCGACGACACCGGGTGATCGAGCATGAACTCGACCTTGCGCGTGATGCCGTAGCGATATTCCATCTGCTGCATCGTCTTGAAGAAATTGAGGTAACCCTTGCCGGTGATGCCGGCGGCGTTGAGATATTTCGCGCCGGCGGCGTCGGTCGACGCTTCCTGCTGGCGCGAGAAGGCGAGATACTTGCCCATCGCCGCCTGCTGTCCCGCCGCGAGAAGCCCGGCACCGGCTTCGCCCGCGCCAGCCGCCATCGCGGCGATGCCGAGCACGACCGAGAGAAGGGTGATGCCGGTGGCTTCCTGAAAGCCGCGGCCCGAGAGCGACACATGGCCGCCGGTGATGTGGCCGAGCTCGTGCGCGATGACGCCCTGCACCTCGTTCGCGGTCTTCGCCGCCTGCAGCGTGCCCGAGTGGACATAGACGATCTGCCCGCCCGCGACGAAGGCGTTGATCGACCCGTCGTTGACCAGCACGACTTTCACATCGCGCGGGCTGAGCCCCGCCGCGGTGATGAGCGGCGCGGTCATGTCGGCGAGCAGCGCCTCGGTCTCGGCGTCGCGCAGGATCGATTGCGCCTGCGCCGGCTGCGCCCACACCAGGCCCGCGAGCGCGATGCCGACGATTCGACGCGTGAGGCGCGGCATCGTCATGCGTTCGGACGGGGAGGGGTGGGGAAGGGGACGGTCATGCGCCGGGTTCAGCACGCAGCCGGCTGAACTGCCGCTGAAGCCCGGCGCACGACCATGCGATCACGCCCCGAAGGTACGCTGCCACCAGCCGCGGCGCGGCGCGGTGTCAGCCTGTTCACCCGTCGTCGAACCGGCGTCTGTCGATCCTTCCGCGGCATCGTCGGGCGGCGCAGCGCCATCGGTCTGCGTCGGCGCGAGCGTCGCCGTCTCGGTCGCTTGTGGGACGGGGAGATCGGCCGAGGGCACGTCGACCGCCGGTACGTCCGCCTTCTTGCGCCGCGTCCGCTTGGGTTTGGCGGGCGCTTCTGCGGTTTCGGCCGGCGCGGGCGCGTCGCCAGCCGGCGTCTCCGCCGTCTCGATCGCGTCGACCTTCTTGCGGCGCGTCCGCTTCGGCTTGGCGGGCGCTTCCTCCGCCGCCGGCGCGATCGCCTCGATGCCCGGCGTCTCGATCATTGGCGCGTCGACGGCAGGTGCCGATTCGGCCGGCGCGTCGGCGGTGACCGCCGGCTCGGCCGCAGCCTTGGCGCGCGGACGACGACGCGTGCGCGGCGTCGGCGCTTCCGGCTCGGCAGCGTCGGGCGCGGCGGCATCCTTCGGCTCGATTGACGCTTCGACCGGTGCCTGCATCGCGGCGGCGACGGTTTCTACCGGCTGTGCCTCGTCAGGCACTGCCGCGTCCTGCGCCTCGGAGACGTCCTGCGTACCCGCCTCGCCATCACGGCGGCGGTTGCGACGGCCGCGACGGTTGCGGCGGCGACGGCCACCTTCGCCCTCTCCGGTCGATGCACCTTCCTCACCCGGCGCGGCGGCGGCGATCGCGTCGCCGTCATCATCGGCGTCACTTTCGTCCGCGAGGCTTTCGTCCGCACCCTCATCGAGATCGGCGTTGGACGACGGCGTCGCCTCGCCCTCGGCGCCATTGCGACCGCGACGGCCACGCCGCCGGCGACGCTTGCGGCCGCCCTCGCGCGATTCGTCGCCGCCACGCGGTTCGTCGGTGCGCGCGGTTTCCTCGGTGTCGACGAACTCCTCGTCCTCTTCCTCCTCGATCTCGTCGGGGATGTCGTCGTCGATTTCCTCGACCGGCGGATCGAAGCGCGGCGCATAGGCCGGCGGCGGGCCCGCCGCCTCGACCGCCATGCGCGCGCCTTCCTGCTCACCGTCGGGCAGGATCTCGACCTTCACGCCGTAGCGCTCCTCGATCTCCGCGATGTCGGCGCGCTTGCGGTTGAGCACATAGACCGCCGCCTCGACGCTGGCGCGCAGCGTCAGATACGATCCGCGCCCGCGCGCGGCCTCGTCCTCGATCAGGCGCAGCGCGCTGAGGCCGGCCGACGAGGCGGTGCGCACCAGCCCGGTGCCCTCGCAATGCGGGCAGGGGCGGGTAGAGGCCTCGAGCACGCCGGTGCGCAGCCGCTGGCGGCTCATCTCCATCAGCCCGAAGCTCGAGATACGGCCCACCTGGATGCGCGCGCGATCGTTCTTCAGCGCCTCCTTCATCGCCTTCTCGACCTTCCGGACATTGGAATTGTTGTCCATGTCGATGAAGTCGATGACGACGAGGCCGGCCATGTCGCGCAGTCGCAGCTGGCGTGCGATCTCCTGCGCCGCTTCGAGGTTCGTCGCCGTCGCAGTCTGCTCGATATTGTGCTCGCGCGTCGAGCGGCCAGAGTTGATGTCGATCGAGACGAGCGCCTCGGTCGGGTTGATGACGAGGTAGCCGCCCGATTTCAGCTGCACCACCGGGTGGTACATCGCGGCGAGCTGATCCTCGACGTGGCTGCGCTGGAACAGCGGGATCGGATCGCTGTAATGCCTTACCCGCTTGGCGTGGCTCGGCATCAGCAACTTCATGAACTCGCGCGCCTGGCGATAGCCTTCGTCGCCCTCGACGATCACCTCGTCAATGTCCTTGTTGTAGATGTCGCGGATCGCGCGCTTGATGAGATCGCTGTCGCCGTAGATCAGCGCGGGCGCCGCGCTCGACAGCGTGTTCTCGCGAATCCCGTCCCACAGCCGGGCGAGGTAATCGAAGTCGCGCTTAATCTCGGTGCGCGTGCGGCTGAGCCCGGCGGTGCGCACGATGCAACCCATCGACGGCGGCAGCGCGAGCTCCGCCATGATCGATTTCAGTCGCTTGCGATCCGACGCGTTCGAAATCTTGCGGCTGATCCCGCCGCCGTGCGACGTGTTAGGCATCAGCACGCAGTAGCGGCCTGCAAGCGACAGATAGGTCGTCAGCGCCGCGCCCTTGTTGCCGCGCTCTTCCTTGACGACCTGGACCAGCAACACCTGACGGCGGCGGATCACGTCCTGGATCTTGTAGCGGCGGCGCAGGTTCATGCGGCGCTGGCGCAGCGCCTCGACCTGATCGTCGTTGATGCCGGTCGACGACGGTGCGCGCGGCGCATCGCCCTCCGCGTCGCCGTCGCCCTCGTCGGCGGCGTCATCGCCGTGATCGGCATCGTCCTCGACGTCATGCTCGGCGTCCTCGACATCGCCGTCGTCCTCGTGCGCTTCCTGCTCGGCGCGCAGCTTCGCCTCTTCGGCGGCATGCTCCGCTTCCTCACGCAGCAACGCCTCGCGATCCTCCTTCGGGATCTGGTAATAGTCCGGGTGGATTTCGGAGAAGGCGAGGAAGCCGTGGCGGTTGCCGCCGTAATCGATGAACGCGGCCTGCAGCGACGGCTCGACGCGCGTTACCTTGGCGAGATAGATGTTCCCCTTGAGCTGCTTGCGCTCGGCACTCTCGAAATCAAATTCCTCGATCCGGTTTCCCTTGACGACGGCCACGCGGGTTTCCTCCCGGTGGCGTGCGTCGATCAGCATACGCATGGTCATGTAAGTGTCTCCGCGCGCGGCTCGCGCCGCCGGACGGCGGGTCCGCGCGATGATAAGGCGCCGCCGGCCCCCTGAGACCGGCTGGGCGAATGGTGGTGAATAGTGCCTTCGTGCGCGGCGCAGCTCCGGGCAGCCTGCCCTGGAGCGATCCCGTGTCCGCGCCGCCGGCGGGGGCCGGTCGGAACTGCGGTGCGGGAGAATGCGGCATGCGAACGTCAACCTGATGGCCCACGCCGGCACGAACGGCCGGGCGGGCGGTGGGTCGGGCAGGCGCCGATTGGGCGCGCACTCCGATCAAGGTGATGGTTAGCAACTCCATCGTCATTCGGCAACTGGAACAAGGTTGCCGGCCGGCCGGCAAAATATTGCCGAACGCGCCGTTAACCGCGCCCGGCAACCGCGGCTTGAGAGCCGCCCGTTACCGCTTGCCATACAAGGCAAAGGGTTTGCATTCATGGCTTTTCGCTGGACCGGGGGGGCACCCGCGCGGCATGTGCGCCGCGTGTCGGTCGTCGCCGCTATTCTGACGGGTCTGTTGTTCGGTGCCCCCGGCTGGGCAGCGACGATCGAACGCGTCGAGATCGGCGAGCGCCAGGTGCGCATCCATTTCGATGCCGCGGTGCGCGGCGCGTCGAGCTTCATTCTCGATACGCCGCAGCGGATCGCGGTGGACGTCGAGGGCGCGGGCCCGGGGCGTCGCAGCGACGGCGACGGCGTCATCACAGCTGTGCGGCAGGGCTGGCGCGGGCAGGACGGCGCGCGCGTCGTGCTCGATCTCGCGCAGCCGATGATCGTCGAGAGCGGCGCGTTCGAGGACGACGGGCGTACGCTCAACCTGTCGCTGCGCGACGTCAGCGAGCGCCGCTTCAACGCGGCGAGCAGCGCCTCGCCGCTCAGCTTCCTGCCGTTCCGCTGGGGCGAGGCGAGGCCCAAATACAAACTGTCGATTCCGGTGCCGCCGGCGCGCAAAAGCGCGCTGCCGCGCGTGCGCGGCGACGAGAGCCGGCCGCTGGTGGTGATTGATGCGGGCCACGGCGGCAACGATCCCGGCGCGATCAATCCCGAGACGGGCCTGCGCGAGAAGGACGTGACGCTGGCGATCGCCAAGGCGATCCGCGACGAGCTGATTTCATCTGGCCGTGCGCGCGTGGCGCTGACCCGCGACGACGACCGCTACATCCTGCACCGCGAGCGGTTCGGCGTAGCGCGGCGGCTGCGCGCGGATCTGTTCATCTCGATCCACTGCGACAGCGTAGGGACCGGCGACGCATCGGGTGCGACCGCCTACACCCTGTCCGACGTCGCGTCCGACAAGGAAGCCGCACGGCTCGCCTCGCGCGAGAACAAGTCGGACATCATCGCAGGCGTCGATCTCGACGAGAGTTCGGACGTGTCGTCGATTCTGATCGACCTGACGCAGCGCGAGACGATGAACGCGTCTGCCGGGTTCGCGCGGCTGCTCGGCCGCGAGGCGAAGCCGCTGATGCCGGTGAAGCCCAATTTCCACCGCATGGCGTCGCTGCTGGTTCTGAAAGCGCCCGACATGCCGTCGATCCTGTTCGAGACAGGCTATATCTCGAACCCGCAGGACGCGGCGTTCCTCGACAGCCGCGAGGGGCGGCAGCGGATCGCGGAGAGCGTGCGCCGTGCGGTGGAAGTGTATTTCGCGCGCCGGCTGACGCAGACGGCCTCGCGTTGAAACCGTGCCGGGTAAGCGTTTTGCGCGGCGTGCCGGCCGCAGCGTTGTTGCCAGTAGCGGGGGCGCTGCTTAAACACCGGCGCCGCGTATGGCGTCCACATCCCCCGAACCCCTGAAGCTCCGGCTGCGTCGTATCGGCGGCGGCATCGGTAACACCGCGGCCCGCCTGTGGGCGCGGACCTGGGTAAAGGTGCTTGCCGGACTTGCCGCGCTCGGCCTCGTTGCGCTGGGCGGTTTCTGGTTCGTCGTGACGCGCGATCTGCCGTCGGTAGAGCAATTGCGCACCTACGAGCCGCCGTTGCCCACCAACGTGCGCGCGATCGATGGCGGGCCGATCTATTCCTACGCGCGCGAGCGGCGCGTGGAATTGTCGTTCAACGAATATCCTCCGCTGCTCATCCGCGCCTTCCTGGCGGCGGAGGACAAGACCTTCTTCGAGCATCACGGCGTCGATTATCCGGGGCTCGCCGGCGCGGTGTTCGATTACGTGTCGAAGCTGGGCTCGGGCCGGCGCGCGCGCGGCGGCTCGACGATCACGCAGCAGGTGGCCAAGAACCTGCTGATCGGCAACGAATACTCCCCGACGCGCAAGATGCGCGAGGCGATCCTCGCGTGGCGGATCGAGGATACGCTCACCAAGCCGCAGATCCTGGAGCTCTATCTCAACCAGATCTTCCTCGGTCGGAACGCCTATGGCGTCGAGGCGGCGGCGCACGCCTATTTCGACAAGGAGCTCGACGAGCTCTCGCTCGCCCAGATGGCGTATATCGCGATCCTGCCGAAGGGCCCGGCCAATTACGATCCGTTCCGCAACACCGAACGCGCGCTCGAGCGACGCAACTGGGCGATCGGCGAGATGGAGCGCAACGGCTTCATCACCGCGGCGCAGCGGTCCGAGGCGCAGGCGCAGCCGATCGGCGCGATCGTGCGGCGGGTGCCCAAGTTCGAGCGGATCGGCGGCTATTTCGTCGAGGAAGTCCGCCGCCGGCTGATCGACAAGTTCGGGGAGAGCGCACGCGACGGGCCGTACAGCGTCTATTCGGGCGGGCTGTGGGTGCGCACCTCGCTCGATCGCAAGGTGCAGGACGCCGCCGCCGAGGCGCTGCGCGCGGGGCTGCTGCGTTACGATCGCGGGCGCGGCTTCTCCGGACCGCTGCGCCACGTCGAGATCGCCGACGATCGCTGGCAGACTGCGCTGATCGACAGCAACATCATGCTCGACTACGAGGACTGGCGCGCTGCGATCGTCATCTCGCGCGACGCGTCTGAGGCACGGATCGGTTTCGCCGACGGCAGCGAGGGTAGCCTGCCGCGCTGGGGCGCGCAGATTCCGCTGCGCGGCAAGGGCACGCCGGCGTTCGGGACGCTCAAGGTGGGCGATATCATCGCCGTCGCGCCGTCGGGCGGTGCCTTCGCGCTGCGATCGGTCCCCAAGATCTCCGGCGGCTTCGTCGTGCAGGAACCGCAAACCGGTCGCATCCTGGCGATGCAGGGCGGATTCGATGCGTCGCTTCAGTCGTTCAATCGCGCGACGCAGGCGATGCGGCAGCCGGGATCGACGATCAAGCCGATCGTCTACGCCGCGGCGCTCGAGCGCGGCATGACGCCCGCGTCAATCATCGTTGACGGGCCGTTCTGCGTCTATCAGGGCGCGCGGCTGGGGCAGAAATGCTTCCGCAACTTCGGCAATTCGCGCGGCGCGGGCCCGCACACGATGCGCTGGGGCGTCGAACAGTCGCGCAACCTGATGACGGTGCGCGCGGCGGCGCAGACGGGCATGACCAACGTCGTGCGGCTGATGAAGGCGATGGATGTCGGCGACTACCAGCCGTATCTGTCCTACGCGCTGGGTGCCGGCGAGACGACCGTCACCAAGATGGTCAATGCGTACGGCGTGCTCGCCAACCAGGGTCGCTGGCACGCGCCGACGCTGATCGATTTTGTGCAGAACCGGCGCGGGCAGGTGATCTGGCCGGAGAATTGGCGCGCATGCGATCGCTGCAACATGCCCAATTGGGACGGCAAGGCGATGCCGCGCCCGTCGGTGCGCGGCAAGCAGGTGCTCGACGCGATGTCGGCGTATCAGATGGTGCACATCGCCGAGGGTGTGATCCAGCGCGGCACCGCGACGGTGCTGCGCGATCTCAACCGGCCGATCTTCGGCAAGACCGGCACCAATTCGGGGCCGAAGGACGTGTGGTTCATCGGCGGCACGCCGCAGATGGTGGCGGGCGTCTACATTGGCTACGATTCGCCGGTGAACCTCGGCGGCTATGCGCAGGGCGGGACGCTGGCGGCGCCGATCTTCAAGCAATGGGCGACCAAGGCGTATGAGGGGATGGAGGTGCTGCCGTTCCGCGCGCCCGCCGGCATCCGCATGGTACGGATCGATCGCGCGAGCGGACGGCCCGTCTACGGCACCTTCCCGACTGACAGCGATCCCAAGGCCGGGGTGATCTGGGAAGCGTTCAAGCCGCAGGCGGAGGCGCGCCGCGCCCCGCGCCGCCCGACCGCGGCCCCCACCGCGGCGCCGACCGCGGCGGCCACCAAGGCAAAGGCCACGGATAGCGACTTCCTGCAGCGCGAAGGCGGCATCTACTGATCGCCGCCTGACGCCCGGCGGAGGTGGCGCGGCACGGCATTGTCCTGCCGTGTTTCTCGCCCTAAGTCCGCGACCCGTACGATCATACGCCGCACCTGCGCCGCGCACCTCTGGCGCCGGCAGCTCGCTGCGACGGTTGGAGAACTATCATGCGCGCCGAAGCGCACGCCCATGTCGAGACGATCAACGAGGCCCTCGCGCTGCTGCGGCGCAGCCTCGATTGGGATCGTGCGCTTCGGCGGCTCGACGAACTCAATGCGCGCGTCGAGGATCCGACGCTGTGGAACGATCCCAAGGCCGCGCAGGACGTGATGCGCGAGCGCCGCCGGCTGGACGAGGCGATCACCGCTGCGCGTAGCATCCAAACCGAAATGGCGGACACCGCCGAGCTGATCGAGATGGCCGAGGCCGAGGGCGACGAGGAGATGGCGTCCGAGGGGACCGCCGCGCTCGCGCAGCTCGCCGAGCGCGCGCAGAAGGACAAGGTCAAGGCGCTGCTGTCGGGGGAGGCGGATCACAACGACACCTATGTCGAGATCAACGCCGGCGCCGGCGGCACCGAGAGCCAGGACTGGGCCGAGATGCTGCAGCGGATGTACACGCGCTGGGCCGAGCGGCAGGGCTACAAGGTCGAACTGATCGATTATCACGCCGGCGAGCAGGCCGGGATCAAGTCCGCGACGCTGCTGGTGAAGGGCGAGAATGCCTATGGCTATGCCAAGGTCGAGAGCGGGGTGCACCGCCTCGTCCGGATCAGCCCCTACGACAGCTCCGCGCGCCGCCACACGAGCTTCTCGAGCGTGTGGGTCTATCCGGTGATCGACGATTCGATCGATATCGAGGTCAACGACAGCGAGCTGCGCATCGACACCTATCGCGCGTCGGGCGCCGGTGGGCAGCACATCAACACGACCGATTCGGCGGTGCGCATCACGCACTTGCCGACCGGCATCGTCGTCGCCTGCCAGAACCAGCGCTCGCAGCACAAGAACAAGGCGGAAGCGTACAACCAACTGCGCGCGCGGCTCTATGAGCATGAGCTGCGCAAGCGCGAGGAAGAGGCGAACGCCGTCAACGCCACCAAGACCGATATCGGATGGGGGCACCAGATCCGCTCCTACGTGCTCCAGCCGTATCAGTTGGTGAAGGACCTGCGCACCGGCGCCACTTCCACTTCGCCGGGTGACGTGCTCGACGGCGATCTCGACGAGTTCATGGCCGCCGCGCTGGCGCAGCGCGTGACGGGCGAAGCGGTCGACGTCGAGGACGTGGAGTAAGCGCGTGCCCCACGCCGCTTCCCCGCGTGCAACGCCCCGCCGCGTCGGCACGTGTTCGGCCGGGGCATCGGCACTCCTCGTCCTATTGACGGCGTGCGATGGCGGCGCGCCGCTGATCAAGCGCGAACCCAAAGAGCCGGGCCCGTTTCCCGTCGCCGACCGCCCCGTCGCGCATATCGTTTCCGCGCGCTGGTCGAACGAGGAGGCGCGCGATCGGTTGAACGAGGCGGAGACGGTGATGGCACGCGCCGCGATCCGGCCGGGCATGACGGTTGCCGACATCGGCGCTGGCGAGGGTTATTACACGATCCGCTTGGCGCAGAAGGTGGGTGATGACGGCCGCGTGCTGGCGCAGGATATCGTGCCGGCGACGCGCGACATGCTCGCCGATCGCGTGGCGCGAGGAAGGCTCGACAATGTCAGCGTGAAGCTCGGTGCACCGGCCGATCCGAAGCTGCCCGAGGCGAGTTTCGACCGTGTCTTCATGGTGCACATGTACCATGAGATCGAGCAGCCGTACGAGTTCCTGTGGCGGATGCGCCCCTCGCTGCGCCCCGACGGGCTGGTCGTGGTAGTCGATGCGAATCGACGCACGGCCGATCATGGCACGCCGCCCGCGCTGCTGCGCTGCGAGTTCGCGGCGGTCGGCTACAAGATGATGACGCTGACGCCGATGCCGTCGGCTGGGGGCTATTTCGCGACCTTCAGGACTGAGGGGCGGCGGCCTGAGCCCGAGCAGATCCGATCGTGCCGGCTCGACACATCACAGCAGCCCGCGCGCGCGAAAACTGACGCAGCCGCCCGGCGCCAGCACGAGGTGATCGACCAGCCGAATTTCTAGCGCGTCGAGCACGGTGGCGAGTTGCCGAGTGAAGCGCAAGTCGGCGGCGGACGGCTCAGGATCGCCCGATGGGTGGTTGTGCGCCATCACGACTTGCGCCGCCTCGAGCGCGAGCGCGCGGTTGACGACCGAGCGGATGCGGACGGCGACGACCTCGGGATGATCCGACGATTGGCGATGCCAGCCGAGCGCGTCGCCGCCATGATCGAGGAACACGAAGACGGCGGTCTCCACGTGGTGTCGGGCAAGCTCGTCGAGAAATGCCGATATCGGTTGCGCCAATCCGTGCATCGCGCGCCTTTGCCCAAGACCGGTGATGCTCACGTCGTATCTCCTCCGTTTCGAACCAAATTTGAATTCATGAGCCAGTTGAAAAGTTGCTTTACTTGGCGGCGCGATCGCGGATGATGCGAAGCAGTGCGACGGCTACGAGCGAGCCCCACGCCTCGTTCACGCTTCCGGAGTCGCCCTTGTCCAGCGCCGACGACCAATATGCCGCGATTCTGCGGTCGATCATCGACACGGGAGAGGAGCGGATCGACCGCACGGGCGTCGGCACCCGATCGATCTTCGGCGCGTCGGCGCGATTCGATCTGTCGGACGGGACGGTGCCGCTGCTGACATCCAAGCGCGTGTCGTGGAAGACGGCGGTGAAAGAGATGCTCTGGTTCCTTACCGGAGAGACGAACATCCGGCCGCTGGTGGCGGCAAAGGTCGGCATCTGGACTGATTGGCCGCTCGCCCGCTACCGTCGCGAGACGGGCGAGGCGATCAGCCAGGCGGCGTTCGAGCAACGCATCGTCGACAACGCCGATTTCGCGGCGCGCTGGGGCGATCTGGGGCCGGTCTACGGCAAGCAGTGGCGCCGGTGGGACGATGGCCGCGGCGAGACGATCGACCAGATCGCTGAGGTAATCCACCTGCTGCGCACCAATCCGTCGAGCCGGCGGATCCTGTTTCACGGCTGGAACGTCGCGGACCTCGAGGGCATGGCGCTGCCGCCGTGCCACATGGTGTATCAGTTCCACGTGCGCGACGGGCGCGTGAGCTGCCTGCTGTTCCAGCGCAGCGCGGACCAGTTCCTCGGCACGCCGTTCAACTGGGTCGGTGCGAGCGCGCTGCTGATGATGATCGCGCAGCAGGCCGATCTCGCCGTCGGCGAGCTGATCTGGCACGGCGGCGACGTTCACCTGTACCTCAATCATCTCGAGCAGGCGGAGACGCTGCTCGGCCGCGCGCCGCGTGCCGCGCCGACGATGCGGCTGGTCCGACACGCGGCGTCGATCGATGACTATCGGATCGAGGATTTCGTGGTCGACGGCTATGATCCGCACCCTGCGATCAAGGCCGACGTCGCGGTTTAGGCGGGCTGGCTCACGTCTCGATCGCAGCAACGGCCGCGATCAGCGCGGTAATCGTTGAGCTGCGCGCCATCACCGCCGCGTCGTGGTGCGGCGCGAAGACCAATCCGAGCGCGCGCACGAAGTCGAACGTGTCGAGCGGTACACGGGCGATGCCGGGCTCGCGAAATCCGTTGGGCATGACGGTGATGCCGAGCCCGGCGCGCACGTGCGCCAGCGCCTTGTCGTCGCTGGTCGTGCGCGCGGCGAAGAACGGGCGGACGCCGCGCGCGATGAAGAAGCGGCTCGTCTGCGATAGGAGTTCGCAATGGCGGCGCACGATCATCGCGTCGTTCGCCAGTTCCTCGGCCGCCACGATCGTGCGGCCGGCAAGCGGGTGCGTGATGGAGAGGGCGAGCGAATAGCCTTCGCTAACGATCGCCGACGCGCCTGCCGAAATGTCGGCATCGCGCAGCGCCAGCAGCGCGACGTCGATCCGCCCGCGCGCCAGCCGCCCGCGCAGGTCGCGATCCTGCCCCTCGACGATTTCGACGCGATCGCCGTCGCCGCGCGATAGGCGATCGACGAGGAAAGCCTCAATCGTTCTGCGCGAGATCGTCGATAGGACACCGATGCGCACCGTCCGCGTCGCCGCGGCGCCAGCGACGGCGCGTTCGGCGGCCGCGAAGCCACCCTCGATCATGCGTGCGTGGTCGAGCAGCCGCGCGCCCGCCTGCGTTAGCGCGACCCGCCGATTGGTGCGATTAAACAGGGGATGGCCAAGCGCTTTCTCGAGCTTCGCGATGCCGACTGACAGGGTAGGCTGCGACACGTTGCACGCCGCCGCCGCGCGCGAAAAATTGCCGGTATCGACCACCGCGAGGAAATAGCGCAGGTGGTAGCGATCGATCATAGACGTGCTCTATGCAATCGTTGCGCCGCTTTCAATTTTGCACGGGCTGGGCGCGCGCCTATCATGGTCGCAACGGCTGACAGGAGAGCGATGTGACCGACCTCAACCACGGGCTCGGCGAGATGGCGGATGCGATCCGCGAGACGACGCGGCGCTTCGCGCTCGACCGGATCGAGCCGATCGCCGCGCGGATCGACGCGGAGGACGCCTTCGCGCGCGAGCTGTGGCCCGAAATGGGCGCGCTGGGGCTGCATGGCATCACCGTCGAAGAGGCGGACGGCGGGCTCGGGCTCGGCTATCTCGAACACCTCATTGCGTGTGAGGAGATCAGCCGGTCGTCCGCGTCGATCGGCCTTAGCTACGGCGCGCATTCCAACCTGTGCGTCAATCAGATCCGCCGCTGGGCCTCGCCCGAGCAGAAGGCGAAATATCTGCCCAAGCTGATCTCGGGCGAACATGTCGGCAGCCTCGCGATGTCGGAGGCGGGCGCCGGTTCGGACGTCGTGTCGATGAAGCTGCGCGCCGACAGGGTCGACGGCGGCTGGCGGCTCAACGGCACCAAATTCTGGATCACCAACGCGCCCGAAGCGGACACGCTGGTCGTCTATGCCAAGACCACGCCCGATGCGGGATCGCGCGGGATCACCGCGTTCCTGATCGAGAAGGGCTTCGCCGGCTTTTCGATCGGGCAGAGGATCGACAAGGTCGGCATGCGCGGATCGCCGACTGCCGAGCTGGTGTTCGACGATTGCTTCGTCGGCGACGAGCAGGTGATGGGGCCGCTCAACGGCGGTGTCCAGGTGCTGATGTCTGGCCTCGATTACGAGCGGGTGGTGCTGTCGGGCATCCAGCTGGGCATCATGCAGGCCTGCCTCGACGTCGTCCTGCCGTACGTGCGCGAGCGCAAGCAGTTCGGCCGCCCGATCGGCGAGTTTCAGCTGATGCAGGCCAAGGTCGCCGACATGTATGTCGCGCTCAGTTCGTCACGCGCCTATGTCTATGCCGTCGCCAAGGCGTGCGACGCAGGGCTGACGACGCGGTTCGACGCTGCCGGCTGCATTCTGCTCGCGTCGGAAAATGCGGTGAAGGTGGCGGGGGAGGCGATCCAGGCGCTCGGCGGCGCCGGCTATACCAAGGATTGGCCGGTCGAGCGCTACTGGCGCGACGCCAAGCTGCTCGACATCGGCGCGGGCACCAACGAGGTGCGGCGCATGCTGATCGGTCGCGAGCTGATCGGGCGCAACGCCGCAAGCGGGGAATGAGGCCACCGGCATGACCACGATCCAGACGCTCGTCGATACCGGTTCCGACACCTTTGCCGCCAACGCGGCGCACAACCGAGCGCTCGCCGATAGCCTGCGCGAAACGGTGGCGCGCACGGCGCTCGGCGGATCCGAGCAGCATCGTGCGCGTCACGTCGCGCGCGGCAAGCTGTTGCCGCGTGACCGTGTCGAGCGGCTGCTCGATCCCGGCTCGCCGTTCCTCGAGATCGGCGCACTCGCGGCGAACGGGATGTACGGCGACGCGGCGAACGCCGATGGCGCGCCGGGCGCGGGTATGATCGCAGGGATTGGCCGCGTGTCGGGCCGCGAGTGCATGATCGTCGCCAACGATCCGACGGTGAAGGGCGGGGCATACTTCCCGCTGACCGTGAAGAAGCACCTGCGCGCGCAGGAGATCGCGCGCGAGAACCGCCTGCCGTGCATCTACCTCGTCGATTCGGGCGGCGCCAACCTGCCGCACCAGGCGGAGGTGTTTCCCGATCGCGAGCATTTCGGCCGAATCTTTTTCAACCAGGCGCATATGTCGGCGGAGGGGATCGCACAGATCGCCTGCGTGATGGGCAGCTGCACCGCGGGCGGCGCCTATGTGCCCGCAATGTCTGACGAGACGGTGATCGTCCGCGATCAGGGCACGATCTTCCTCGCCGGGCCCCCGCTGGTGAAGGCGGCGACGGGCGAGGTGATTTCCGCCGAAGAGTTGGGCGGGGCGGAGACGCATGGGCGCCGGTCGGGTGTCGTCGATCACGTCGCCGAGAATGACGCGCACGCGCTGCTGATCGTGCGCGATATCGTCGCGACGCTCAATCGGCCGAAAGCGATCGACATCGAGGTCGCCGCGCCGCGCCCGCCCAAGCTGAACCCGCAGGATCTCTACGGCATCGTGCCGCAGGACGTGCGCGCGCCATACGACGTGCACGAGGTGATCGCACGGATCGTCGACGGGTCGGAGATGCACGAGTTCAAGCCGCTGTACGGCACGACGCTGGTGTGCGGCTTCGCGCGCATCTGGGGGATGCCGGTCGCGATCCTCGCCAACAACGGCGTGCTGTTCTCGGAAAGTGCGCTCAAGGGCGCGCATTTTATCGAACTCGCCTGCCAGCGCCGCGTGCCGCTGCTGTTTCTGCAGAACATCTCGGGCTTCATGGTCGGTGGCAAGTACGAGGCGGAAGGGATTGCGAAGAACGGCGCGAAGCTCGTTACGGCGGTGGCAACCGCGTCGGTGCCCAAGATCACGGTGCTGATCGGCGGCAGCTTCGGGGCGGGCAATTACGGCATGTGCGGGCGCGCCTACAGCCCGCGCTTCCTGTTCACCTGGCCCAATGCGCGCATCTCGGTGATGGGCGGGGAGCAGGCGGCGAGCGTGCTTGCGACGGTGCACCGCGATGCGGAGCGCTGGTCCGCCGACGAGGCGGAGGCGTTCAAGGCGCCGATCCGCCAGAAATACGAGGACGAGGGCAACCCGTACTATGCCACCGCGCGCCTCTGGGACGATGGTATCATCGATCCGGTGCAGACGCGCGACGTACTCGGCCTCGCCTATTCCGCGGTGCTCAACGCGCCGATCCCGCAAACGCCGAAGTTCGGCCTGTTCCGGATGTGATGGCCATGATCGAGAGCTTGCTGATCGCCAATCGCGGCGAGATTGCCCGTCGCATCATCCGTACTGCGCGGCGCCTCGGCATTCGCACGATCGCGGTCCATTCGGACGTCGACGCCGGCATGCCGTTCGTGCGCGAGGCGGACGATGCGGTCTGCATCGGCACCGCGCCCGCGACCGACAGCTACCTGCGGCAGGACCGGCTAATCGCCGCGGCGCGCGAGACGGGCGCGCAGGCCATTCACCCCGGCTACGGTTTCCTGTCGGAGAATGCCGAATTCGCCGAGGCAGTGATCGCCGCCGGGCTGATATGGGTCGGTGCGCCACCCGCCGCGATCCGCGCGATGGGGCTGAAGGACGCGGCAAAGGAGCGGATGATCGCCGCCGGCGTGCCCGTCACGCCGGGCTACCTCGGCGCCGACCAATCGCCCGCGCGGCTACAGGCGGAGGCGGATGCGATCGGTTATCCCGTGCTGATCAAGGCGGTAGCCGGCGGCGGCGGGAAGGGTATGCGCAAGGTCGATGCGCCAGCCCATTTCGCCGCGATGCTCGAGAGCTGCCAGCGCGAGGCCGCGGCGTCGTTCGGCAACACGCAGGTGCTGATCGAGAAGTACATCCTGTCGCCGCGCCATATCGAAGTGCAGGTGTTCGGCGACACGCACGGCAACGCCGTTCACCTGTTCGAACGCGACTGTTCGCTGCAGCGGCGGCATCAGAAGGTGATCGAGGAAGCGCCCGCGCCGGCGATGGATGCGGCGACGCGCGCGGCGGTCTGCGACGCGGCGGTCAAGGCGGCGCGCGCAGTCGATTATGTCGGGGCGGGCACGATCGAGTTCATCGCCGACGGATCGGACGGGCTGCGCGCCGATCGCATCTGGTTCATGGAAATGAACACCCGCCTCCAGGTCGAGCATCCGGTGACCGAGGCGATCACCGGGCAGGATCTCGTCGAATGGCAGCTGCGCGTCGCGAGCGGCGAGCCGCTGCCGAAGCGGCAGGAGGAACTGGCGATCGACGGCTGGGCGATGGAGGCACGGCTCTACGCCGAGAACCCCGCGACCGGCTTCCTCCCCTCGACCGGGCCGCTCGATCGGCTGCGCTTCCCCAAGGATGTGCGCGTCGACAGCGGCGTCGAGGAAGGGGGCGAGGTGACGCCCTACTACGATCCGATGATCGCCAAGCTGATCGTTCACAGCGCGACTCGGCGTGAGGCAGCGTCGCGGCTGGCGGCGGCGGCGCGCGGTACGCAGGTGTGGCCGGTGCGCACGAACGCCGCTTTTCTGGCGCGCGCCGCGTCGGATGCGGACTTCGTCGCGGAGCGGATCGATACTGGCTTCATCGAGCGACACGCCGATCGGCTGATCCCAGCCACCCAGCCCTCGCCACCGGTGCTGGCCGCCGCCGCCGCCGCGATCCTGCCGGCGGCGAGCGGCGATCCCTGGACCGACTTGCGCGGCTTTCGTGCCAATGCGCCGTCGGTAACGCGCGTCGAGGTCGAGGTGGGGGGCAAGCCCTATCTCGTCGACGTTGAGAGCGATCATTCCGCAGCGACGGTCGCCGACGGCGTCCTGTTCCTCGAAGGCGAGGCATGGCCGGTCGGGCCGCGCCGCGCGGATCACGTCGGCGGGGGCGGGGAAGGCGACGGCGCGATCCTGTCGCCGATGCCAGGCCGCGTCATCGCGGTGCTCGTTGCGGACGGGCAGACGGTGACCAAGGGCGAGCGGCTGCTGGTGCTCGAGGCGATGAAGATGGAGCAAGCGCTGGTTGCGCCCTTCGACGGTATCGTCGCCGACTTGAAAGCGAGCGAGGGGGCGCAGGTGGCTGAAGGAACGCTACTGGCGCGGGTCGAGCGCGCAGCCGAGGGTTAAGTTCATGCGGCGTTCAGCATTGACGACTACAAGTGTAGTCGTTACGAAGGACGTCGCCATGCGGGAGTATGTCATCACGATCGCGACCGCAACGCTGGCCGCCTGGCTGCTGCAGCAGGGCGCGCCGCCATCGACGGGCTTGCACCCTGCGGCGCGCACCGTCATCGCGGCGGGGTGACGATCAGTTTCCATCTCGCGCGCGCCGACAATGGCGTCATCGGGCGTGACGGCACACTGCCTTGGCACCTCCCCGCCGACCTGCGGCGCTTCAAGGCGCAGACGCTCGGCCGTGCGATGATCATGGGGCGCAAGACGTTCGACAGCTTTCCCGCGCCGTTGCCCGGCCGGCGGCATATCGTGCTGACGCGCGACGCAGCATGGCAGCGCACAGGCGCCGAGGTGGCGCATGCTCCGGCCGAAGCGATGGCGCTCGCGGGTGACGATGCCGCGGTGATCGGCGGCGCCGACATCTTCGCGCTGTTTCTGGCTAAGGCCGATCGAATCGAGCTGACCGAAATTCACGCTGCGCCAGATGGCGACACGATTGTGCCGCCCTTCACCGGCTGGCGCGAAATTTTCCGCGAAGATCATCCAGCCGAGGCGGAACGCCCGGCGTACAGTTTCGTGACACTGGTGCGCTGAACCGCGCGCCGCTATGCGCCGCTGCGATGGAGCGGCAGGCAATGATCAGGCTGAACGCGGGCGATGTGCTGCCGCTGGACTTGCGCGGCGGGATCGTCGCGCTCGGCAATTTCGACGGCTTCCACCTCGGCCATCAGGCGGTCGTCGGCCAGGCGATGACGCGCGCGCGGGCGGAAGGACGGCCGGCGCTGGTCGCGACCTTCGATCCGCATCCGATGCGTTATTTCAAGCCCGACACGCCGTGGTTCCGGCTGACGACGCTCGAACAGCGCGCCGCATTGATGCAGGCAGCCGAGATCGACGCGATGATCGTGTTCGAGTTCGACGATCGTCTCGCCGGGCTCGACGCGGACGCCTTCGTCACGGAGCGGCTGATCGGGCAGCTCGGCGTCGCCGGCGTCGTGACGGGGGCGGATTTCACCTACGGCAAGGCGCGTTCCGGTGACGTAGCGAGCCTCGCGGCGCTCGGCCGCCATCACGGCTTCTCGACCGACACGGTGGGTGCGGTGAGGCTGGATGGCGAGACGGTGTCGTCGACGCGCATCCGCGCCGCGCTGCGCGAGGGGCGACCGCGCGATGCCGCGCGGCTGCTCTCGCGTCCGTTCACGATCGCCGGCGAGGTGCGCCACGGCGACAAGCTCGGGCGCGAGATCGGCTATCCCACCGCCAACGTCGATCTCGGCAACTATCTTCGCCCCGCCTACGGCATCTACGCGGTTCGTGTGGCGCTCGCCGATGGACGCGTGATCGACGGGGCGGCCAATCTCGGGATCCGGCCGAGTTTCGATCCGCCCAAGGAGCTGCTCGAGCCGTATCTGTTCGACTTTTCCGAGAACCTCTACGGCCAGACGATTGAGGTGGCGCTGATCGACTTTCTGCGGCCTGAAGCAAAGTTCGACAGCCTCGATGCGCTGAAGGCGCAGATGGCCGCGGATTGCGATCGGGCGCGGGCGTTGCTGGCGGAGTGACGCTCGGCTAAGGGCGCGAGCCTCTATGGCCGACGAAACCCCCTCCGCATCCGCGCCCGTTCAGAAGGATTGGCGCGACACCGTCTTCCTGCCGAAGACCGACTTCCCGATGAAGGCGGGCCTGCCGCAGAAGGAGCCCGCGATCCTGGAGCGCTGGCAGCGGCTGGGTCTGTACCAGCGGCTGCGCGAGCAGCGCGCCGATCGTGAGACGTTCGTCCTCCACGACGGCCCGCCCTATGCCAATGGCGACATGCATATCGGCCACGCGCTGAACCATATCCTGAAGGACATGGTCGTGCGCACGCAGACGCTGCTCGGCAAGAACGCGCCGTACGTGCCCGGCTGGGACTGCCACGGCTTGCCGATCGAGTGGAAGGTCGAAGAGGAATATCGCAAGAAGAAGCTGAACAAGGACGAGGTGCCGGCGGCGGAATTCCGCGCCGAATGCCGCGCCTATGCGCAGAAGTGGGTCGACACCCAGCGCGAGCAGTTGAAGCGGCTCGGGATTAACGGCGATTGGGACAAGCCGTACCTGACGATGGACTTCTTGGCGGAGGCAACGATCGTCGCCGAGCTGATGAAATTCGCCGAGACGGGCCAGCTGTATCGCGGCGCCAAGCCGGTGATGTGGAGTCCGGTCGAGAAGACCGCGCTGGCCGAGGCCGAGGTCGAATATGAGGACGTGGTGTCGACGCAGATCGACGTCGCGTTCGAGATCGTCGAGGCGCCGAACGCGCCGGATCTGGTTGGCGCGCATGCGGTGATCTGGACCACGACGCCCTGGACGATCCCGGTGAACCAGGCGCTCGCCTACGGCCCGGAGGTGGAATACGTCCTCGCGCGGTTCGACGACATGGTGATCGAACCGCGCACATTGCTCGTTGCGCGCGATCTGATCGAGAGCTTCGGCGCACGCATCGGCCATCCGGTGGTGATGAAGGTCGGCGACGAAGCCGGCACCGTCACCGCACTGGCGATGATCACCGGCGACAAGCTCAAGGGTGCGGTCGCGCGTCATCCGATGCACGCGCTGGGCGGCTTCTTCGCCAGGCCGCGCCCGTTCCTCGCCGGCGATTTCGTCACCACCGATGCCGGCACCGGGCTCGTCCACATGGCGCCAGATCACGGCGAGGACGATTTCGAGCTGTGCAAGGCGCACGGCATCGATCCGGTGTTCGCGGTCGATGCGGCAGGCATGTACCGGCCTGACTGGGCGTGGCTCGGCGGGCAGGGCAGCGTCATCAACAAGAAGTTCGTCGCCGCCGATGGCCCGATCTGCACCGACCTGCGCGAAGCCGGCGCACTGGTCGGGGCGAGCGACGACTTCAAGCACAGCTATCCGCATTCCTGGCGCTCGAAGGCGAAGGTGATCTTCCGTTGCACGCCGCAGTGGTTCATTGCCGTCGACAAGCCGATCGAGGGTGGCGACACGCTGCGGCAGAAGGCGGTGGCCGCGATCGCCGCGACGCGCTTCGTGCCCGAGAAGGGCCGCAACCGCATCGGCGCCATGGTCGAGGGGCGGCCGGACTGGGTGATCAGCCGGCAGCGCGCCTGGGGCGTGCCGATCGCTTTGTTCGTCCATCGTGCGACGGGCGAATTGCTGGTCGACCCGGCGGTTAATGCACGCATTGTCGAGGCCTTTCGCAAGAAGGGTGTCGATGCCTGGACCGACGAGGCAATGGCTGGCTTCCTAGGCGGGGGACGCGATCCGGCGGATTACGAGCGGGTTACCGACATTCTCGACGTGTGGTTCGATTCGGGCTGCACCCATGCCTTCGTGCTGGAAAGCGGGCGCTGGCCGGAGCTTAGGTGGCCGGCGGACCTGTACCTCGAAGGGTCCGACCAGCATCGCGGCTGGTTCCAGTCCTCGCTGCTGGAAAGCTGCGGCACGCGCGGACGCGCACCGTACGACGCGGTGCTGACGCACGGCTTCACGATGGACGCCAAGGGCATGAAGATGTCCAAGAGTCTCGGCAACACGATCAACCCGCTTGATCTGATGCGCGATTATGGCGCGGACATCCTTCGGCTGTGGGCGCTGTCGGTGGATTTCACCGAGGATCACCGCATCGGCAAGGAGATCCTTGCCGGCGTCGCGGACCAGTATCGCAAGCTGCGCAACACGTTCCGCTATCTGCTCGGCGCGCTCGACGGGTTCGACGAAAGCGAGAAGCTGCCGGTCGCCGAGTGGCCCGAGCTGGAGCGGTATATGCTCCACCTCGTCCATGCGTTCGACCAGCAGCTTCGCCGCGCGATTGCCGATTACGACTTCAACGGCTACGTCCGCCTGCTGAGCGATTTCGCCAACGAGGATCTGTCGGCGTTCTTCTTCGATATCCGGAAGGATTCGCTTTATTGCGACGCCCCGGACGACGTGAAGCGCCGGGCCTATCGCACGATGCTCGACGTGCTGTTCCACGCGATGGTGCGCTGGGCGGCGCCGGTGCTGGTCTTCACTGCCGAGGAAGTGTGGCAATCGCGCTTCCCCGATGAAGACAGCTCGGTGCATTTCCTCGACTGGCCCGAACTGCCGGCGGAAGCGGGCGAGAACGTCAGCGCCCGCTGGCTCGAAGTGCGCCGCCTGCGCGAGCGCGTGACCGAGGCGATCGAGCCGCTACGCCGCGAAAAGGTGGTGCGCTCCAGCCTGGAAGCCGACGTGACCGTCACCGACACGCCGTTGCCGGTCGACCAGTTGGCCGAGGCGTTCATCGTGGCGAAGGTATCGCCGGGCGATGAGGTGACGGTGAGCCGGACCGATTATCACAAGTGCGGGCGCTGCTGGCGGCTGCTGCCCGAGGTGGTTGAGGATACCGCGCTGTGCGGCCGCTGCGCTGCCGTCGTCGGCGAGGCGGCGGCGTGACGCGTGGTGCACCCGTTGCGGGGCTCGCCGCGGCGGCGGCGGTGTTCGTGCTCGACCAGCTTAGCAAATGGCTCGTCACCGGGCCGCTGGGGATCGACTTCCTTGGCGCCTCGCGTGAGATCGTGTCGTTCTTCGACCTGCGTTTCGTGCAGAACATGGGCGTCAGCCTGGGGCTGCTACGCGCGGAAAGCGATGTCGCGCGCTGGGCGCTCGTCGCGATGACGGCCGCGATCGCCGTCGCCGTCACATGGTGGATGTGGCGCGAGGAGAAGGCGGCCGACAAGCTGGCGCTCGGCCTGGTGCTGGGCGGCGCGCTCGGTAATATCCTCGATCGCGTGCGTCTGGGCTATGTGGTCGATTTCGCCGACCTGCATTTCGGCGAGTGGCGGCCGTTCCTCGTCTTCAATGTGGCGGATGCGGCGATCACGATCGGCGTGCTCATTCTGCTGGTGCGCGCGCTGCTGATTCGCGATAAGCCCGCGCAACAGCCGGCACAGACGGTTTCGGAGAATGTGAATGCGTAAGGTGGTGGCGCTTGGAGCAGCCGCGGCGGCGATGCTCATGTCGGCAACGTTGGCGGGGTGCGCGAGCAGCGGGCTCGACCGCGATCGGCCCGACGAGTTCGCGGTGGCGCGTCAGCCCTCGCTGATCATCCCGCCCGATTTCGCGCTGGTGCCGCCGACGCCGGGCGCTGCGCGCGTTCAGTCGGTGACGGGCGCGCAGGCGCAGACGCTCGAGGCGCTGTTCGGCTCCGCACCGCGCAGCGCGAGCGAGGCCGCGGTCGTCCAGTCGGCCGGAGGCGCGACCGCAGATCCGGGCATCCGCTCGTCGGCGGGCGACCCCAGCACCAACGTCGTCGACAAGGGGCAGACGACGCGCGACATCATCGCCGCGCCGGAAGGCGATGGGCAGGACGCGCGCGCCAACGCGCCGAAGTAAGCGTCCAATCCGATCCGACGGCCGCTAGCGGCGGTCAGTCGGGCCGCGGGCGCAGGTTCGACTGGTAGATGTGCCAGCGCTGCTGCGCTGCGGTCGCGCCGTCGATGGCGGCGGTGCGATGAAGCACCACGTCGCCCTTGAGTGTGGCCGGGCGACCGTCACGCAAGGTGGCAGCCACACTTACGGGAACCGTGACGTAGCGCTGGCCGGCACCGCTATCGACGCGGCCGGGCGTTCCGATATCCGCGCGATAGTCTACGAATTTGGCGAAACTCGCGGCGAAGTCGGCGGCCGACATGCCAGAGGCTGCGCCGTCACGTTCCCACAGGTGCCACGCCGTTCGATAATCCCCGCGGTTAATCGCGCTGAAATAGGCCTGTGTTACTGCGACTGCCGCCGCGACATCCTGCCCGCCGCTTTCCTGCGCATTCTTATCTGCAATGGTCGCACCCGCTACGCGCCCCGCGGCGTCGGCACTATTCGACGACCGCTCGGTCGACGTGACGCGATCATCGGTATCGGGCAGGGCGGCAGACGTAGATGGTGCCGATTTCGCCGACGGTCTCGCGGCGGGGCGCTCCGTCACCGCATCGTTGCCGCCCGGCGCCGGGGGAGAACAAGCCGTCACGGCCACCGCCGCCAGCGCGACAATACCGCGGCGCCTGTCGGCTTTCACGAGTTGGCGGTCACGGATTGATCGCCACCTCGTCGGTGTCGCTCAGATCCTCGTCGTCATCGATCGAGCCATCCTCGAACGCTTCCTGCGCATCATCCTCGCCGATGTCGTCCTCGTCCTGCTCGGCGTCGTCGTCCTGCTCGGCGACCTCGCTGTCGGCCATTAGCAGTTCGTCCTCCTGCTCGTCGTCGGCATCGTCGACGTCGAGATCGGGATCAAGATCGGTGATGATCGTGCCGTCGCTCGGGCCGTCGCGCGTCGCTTCGAGGATCTCAGCGCGCTGGCTCTCATCATAGCCGTCCTCGTCGAAGCCGTCGTCGCCCGAACCGTGGCTCGTTACCTGATGGCCGCCCATGATCGTTTCTCCTGATTGCCGATGCGGAACGGCCATCGCCGCTTGCCGGTTCCGGGGCTGTGCGGTGACGCGGGTCGGTTGAGGAAAGGGTGAAGCGACGGGGAAGGTCTGCGTCGAAAGCCTTCCCGGTTAGGCTTGTACCGGCTGCCGACGCCCATTAGTGTGTTATACGATACGTACACCTTGAGCACGGAGTTGCCGCCATGATCGTGAAGTTTGCCGCCGTCGCCGCGATCGCGCTGTCGCTCGTCGCGTGCAGCAAGAACGACGGGGAGGGCACGACGGTGTCGATCAACGGCGGCAACGGCACGGCGCTGGTCGATGGCGACAGCGGCGAGGTGACGGTCGACACGCCCCTGTTCAAGGGCGCGATCAAGCTGCCGAAGATTACCATGACGGCCGACAATTTCGATCTGAACGGCGTTCATCTTTATCCGGGATCGAAGATCGGCTCGGTCAATGTCGATGCCGGCAAGGACGGCGGCGAAGGATCGGGTGGTGTAGTGCGCGTGCGGTTCGACAGCCCGGCCAGCGCCGAGAAGGTACGCGACTGGTTCCGGGGCGAGTTCGAGAAGGCGGGGACCAGCGTTACGGTCAACGGCAACAGCCTGTCGGGGCAAGCCGAGGACGAGCGGTTCCGCATCGATCTGCAGCCTGCCGGCGAGCGCGCGAGCGGCGTCGTGACGATCAACGGCTAGGCAACAGGGGGCCGGGCACGGCATCAAGGGGGACGCGCGACGCTGGCGGGGGCAGTGCGCTGCGCTTATGTAGCGCAGCAACCCACTGTTCGATCGAAGGCGTATGTGATGCTCGATACCCAGATGGCCGCCGTGCCGACCCTAAGCCTCGCCGATCAGGCACGCGATCCCGAGCGGTTCGCCGCTGACCTGGGCGGATCGTTTCGTCGCTTCGGCTTCGCAGTGGTCGCCGATCACGGCGTGCCGCACGATCTGATTTCGCGCGCCTGGGCCGAGACGGAAGCGCTGTTCGCGCTGCCGAAAGAGGAGAAGCGCGGGTATTTCGTCGAGGGCGCCGGCGGGGCGCGCGGCTACACGCCGTTCAAGACCGAGATCGCCAAGGACGCAAAGCACGTCGATCTGAAGGAATTCTGGCACGTCGGGCGCGAGTTGCCGGCTGGCCATCGCTTCGCGGGATCGATGGCGCCGAATATCTGGCCGGAACGCCCGGAAGGTTTCAAGGACACATTTCTCGAGCTGTTCAAGGCGTTCGACACCGCGGGCGACCGGCTGTTGTCTGCGATCGCGACGCATCTCGGCCTGGCCACCGACTGGTTCGATCCGGCGGTGCGCGACGGCAATTCGGTGCTGCGGCTGCTGCATTATCCGCCGATCCCGGTCGATGCGGAGGGGGTGCGCGCCGGGGCGCATGAGGACATCAACCTCATCACGCTACTGCTCGGCGCGGAGGAGGCGGGTCTCGAACTGCTCGACCGCGATTCGGGCAAGTGGCTCGCGGTAAAGCCGCCGGCGGGCGCGATGGTCGTCAACGTCGGCGACATGCTGCAACGGCTGACCAACCACGTACTACCGTCGACCACGCACCGCGTCGTCAATCCGCCGCCCGAGCGGCGCGGGCACTCGCGTTACTCGATGCCGTTCTTCCTGCATCCGGCGCCCGATTTCCTGATCGAGACGCTGCCGCAGACGATCACACCGGATAATCCCAACCGCTATCCGACCCCGATCACCGCACACGATTACCTGCACGAACGACTGGTGGAAATCGGCCTGATCAAGAAGTGACCCGTCACGCTGCCCGGCACGCTGCCCGCCACGATCAATGCGGCGGGCAGCGCGGTAGTGTTCAGCGACTGGCGAGGAAGGAGCCGAGATCCTTCGGCGTTGCGGCATTCGCTGCCGCCGTCAGCTGCGCATCGCTGCGCGGCGCCGGCGTGTCGGGCACGTAGGACAGATCGGTCACTTCGACGGTTGCGCCCATTTCGGTCGCCGCGAACAGTTTCTTGGCAAATTCGGTCGGCACGCGAATGCAGCCGTGCGAGGCGGGGAAGCCGGGATTGCGGCCAGCATGGATCGCCACGCCGTCCCATGTCAGCCGCTGCATGAACGGCATCGGCGCGTTGTCGTACAGGTTCGAATGGTGCATCTGCTTCTTCTGCAGGATGGTGAAGAGGCCAACAGGGGTCTCGTTGCCTTCCTTGCCGGTCGAAACGGTCGACACCGCGACGAGCTGATCGGCGCGATAGACATAGGCCTTCTGATCGGGAATACTGATCAGAATGCTGACCGGGCCCGCCGCGGCGTCCTCTTCCCAGAGGTACTTCCCCGGCGTGAGGGTAGCTGCAGCATCGACGAGAGCAACGCTGGTGCCGACCGCGCTCTTGGCGAATGCTGGCGTGGCGGTGAGGGCTGTCATCGCGAGGACAGCCGGCGTCAATGCACGAATCAGGCGCATGATCCAGACCCCTTACTATAAATACTCGATCCGGCTTTTCGGATCTTGACAGGCACAACGGATGATCGCGGGTTTGGTGCCATTGCGACGAATCGCGCCGGATCTGCGACGTACCAAGCAAGCGACGGGCCAGATGCCCGCAATGGTTGAGGAACGTTCACCATTTCGCTGGTATGAGGGGCCAAGCGGGAATGGGAACGACGATCTGATGACAATGATGGAATGTGGGGCGGGGAACGATGGTGCGATCGACGCGGGCAAGGCGCCAACGCGTCGCGGCTTGCTGAAGACGGCAGGCGCGCTCGCCGGCGCGATGATCGTGCCCGATGCTGTTGCCGCTGCGATGCGTCCGCTGGATCCGCGGCCAGCCCCGCTGCCGGCATCGGCGCTGGCGCCGGTTCGCCCCGCACCGCGCGTGGTGCCGAGCTCACCGCGTGTTGTGCGCCCCGAATTGATGCGGCGGGCGCTCGCCGCACTCGAGCGGCACGGCAGCCGCGGCGTCCAGCGCGATCGCATGGTTATCGCCGATTTCGCCGCATCGTCCGCGCAGCCGCGCTTTCACCTAATCGATCTCGTCAGCGGCACCAGCGTGTCGAAGCTTGTCGCGCACGGCAGCGGATCGGATCCGGCGCACACCGGCTATCTGCAGCGCTTCTCGAACCAGGACGGCTCGAACGCGTCGTGCGAGGGTGCCTTCCTCGCGTCGGATTATTACGTCGGCAAGCACGGGCGCTCGCAACGGCTGATCGGGCTCGATCCGACCAACAACAACGCGCTGTCGCGCGCGATCGTCGTCCACGGCGCGTGGTATTCTAACCCTGACATGTTGCGCACGCACGGCCGGCTGGGTCGCAGCCAGGGCTGTTTCGCAGTCGGCGAGCGCGAGCTGGCGGAGGTCTTCGAGCGCCTCGGCCAGGGCCGGATGATCTACGCCGCCAAGGTCTGACGCCGGCGCAGCGTGCGCGCGCGGCCGATGAGCCGCGCCCACAGCAATTGCTCGATCCCAGCGTGGCCGAGCCCGAGATGCGGCGGGCGGATCTGCAGCGCGTCGCGCAGCGCGATCGTCCCGGCGCGCAGCGACGCGCGCGCCACATCGGCCCAGCGCCGTGCAGTCGCCCAGCGGATCATGCGGATGTCGGCATCGCTCAGCGCGTTGTCGGCGAGGAAATGCTGCTGCAGCCGCGACAGGTGGTCGCCTAGCCGCATCAGCGTGGCGCGGTCGGGCACTGGCTGGCGGTGCATGAGATGTTCGACGACAAGCGCGGCGGCATCGTCCGCCTGTTCCTCGAACGGGGAGGCATACGCCGCTGCTAGCACCCGGCGCGCATTGGCCAGCATCACCGTCTCATACCGCTGCGACGCGCCGCCGGCGTGGCGGCGATAGGCGAGCAGCGGCGCGTCGATCCGCGCGATCGCCCCGTGCGCCGACAGGCGATGATAGAGGTCGAAGTCCTCGGCGTAGAGAATGTCGGGGCGGGTGAACGGATCGAGCCGCGCCGCCGCGGCTTGCCGCATCATCACCGATGACCAGACGAACGGGTTCTCGATCCGGATTAACCAGCGCAGCAGCGCGGGCGTGGTGTGCGCGACGTGCGGCGAGGGCAGCAGCCGCGCGCCGTCCAGCACCTCGGTCGCGGTGGCGACGAGCACGGTGTCCGGATTGGCGTCGAGGTACGCGACCTGCCGCGCGAGACGATCGGGCAAGCACAGATCGTCCTGATCGAGCCCGGCGACGTAGCGGCCGCGCGCCTCGGCGAAGGCGCGGTTGCGCGCGCGTACCGGACCGCCATTGGCCGGCAGGGCGATCATCCGCACGCGTGGATCGGGCCAGTCGCGCAGCACGGCACGCGTCGCATCGGTCGAGCAATCGTCGACCACGATCACCTCGAAATCGCTGAACGTCTGGCGTTGCAGCGAAGCGAGCGTTGCGGGCAGCAGTTCGGCGCCGTTGTACGCCGCCATGATCACGCTGACGACGGGCGGCGCGCTCATGCCGCGGCCCGTTCGCGCGGGGCGAGCAACTGGTCGACGATCATCATGCCGACGTCGTTCTGCCACAGCCACAGCCCGTTCGCCTGCCCGACGAAGCTTGCCTCGCCGCCGAGTTTGCCGTGCGGCACGAAGCCGGCGGCCAGGCCGATCCCAAACAGGCCGGGGATCGGCGCGCCGCCCGCGTCGCGGACGCGGCATTCGCCGTCGACCATCGGCGCGCCGTGATGCGCGGCGAGGGCGAGCCGGCGGCCGGCGGCATCCTCCAGCGACAGCGCACGCGGGCGATAGCCCATCGCGGCGATGACGAGATCAGCCTCGCGCAGGCAGGCACGTGCGGCCGCATCGTCGTCGCCGGTGACGCGGTGGAGGGCGACGCGCGGGTCGGGCTGGCGACCGTCGATGCCGAGCATACGCAGCACGAGGTCGCGCGCCTCGAGCCGGAAGCCGGCGAGGCGATAGACGAAGCCCGAGACGGGGCAGATGTCGTCGGGGCCGAAATCGGTAAAGCCTTCGGCATGCGCTGCCTCGACCGACGGGTAGAACGGCCGCAGCGGGCGGCGGTGGAGGAGGGTGATCGCCCCCGCGCCTAGCGGCAGCGCGGGGCGGCCTTTGAGCAGCAGCGCAACCGTCGTCAGCGCGCTGGTCGAGCCGCCGATCACCGCGATGCGCGGCGCGCGTTTGGTCGACAGCAGATCAGCGACCATGTCGTATCCACCGAGCGACAGCACCGCGTCCGACTGGATCAGCCGATCGCCGGCGAGCGCGACGATCGGCTCGCCCGCGACGTGCTGTGCGACCAGCCGGTCGAGCGGCTGGTGCCCGCCGGTGGCGATGACGAGATTGCGCACGATGCGCTCGCTGTCGCGGTGCGTGGCGAGATCCCGTACGCGTACGTGCCACAGCCCGTCGACACGCCGCGCGGAAAGTGCCTCATGCCCCGTCAGCACCGTGCCGCCGTTGGCGGTGATCGTGGCGTGAAGGCGATCGCCCATCGCGCGTAGCAGCGGGCCGACTTCGGCGAGCGGCACGCCGAGCGAGCCGCGATGCCGCGCGACGGCGAGCGCCGCGGGATGATCGGCGAGCGTGGCGATCGCAGGATCGGCATTGCCCTCGATCACCGACAGAAAGGTCTGCGCGGTCGAATCGGAGGTGATCGCGTAGCGGCCGAGCTGTCCGCCGCCGATCGCCGCATCGCGCTCAACGACGATCAGCCCATGGGCCAACTGCGGCAGCAGGCCGTGCCGGCTCGCCGCGGTCAGCATCGCGGTACCGGCGGGGCCGCCGCCGACGATCATCGTCTCGGCGACGGGCGATGCAGCCCGTGCCGGCGTGCGCGGCGTGGCAGCGATCGCCTTGTCGAGCGCGTCGATCGCGCGATCGACGTCGGCGACCGTCATCGTGTCGGACAGCGGCAGCGACAGCAGCCGGCTCCCGATCATGTCGGCGACCGGCGTCGGCTCGATCTGCGCGACGCCGCGCACCCACGGCTGCTCGCCGAGATGCGGGCTGAAATACTTGCCCGCGCCGATACCCTGCCGGTCGAGCCGCGCGATGATCGCGTCGCGCTCGTGCGTATGCTGCGAGGGGAGCAGTAGCGGAAAGAAGCCGAGCGCCTGGCGCCCCGGTGCCTGCGGCTGCGCCGTGTAGCGCCCGGCGATGGCGCGATGATAGGCATCGGCGAGTGCGCCGCGGTGCGCGGCCACGGCGTCGAACGTGTCGAGCCGCGCCTGCGCGACGACCGCCATCGCCTCGGGCAGCTTGGCGTTGAGCCCCGGCAGCGTCGCGGTGCGCGGCGCGGTGAAGCCGAAATTCGCCATCGCGCGCAGCCGCTCGATCCGGTCGGGATCGGCGCAGTGGATCAGCCCGCCCTCCGCCGTCGCGAACGGCTTGGTCGCGTGCATCGAATAGACGACGGGGAAGGGTGCGCCGGCACCGAAGCCGACGCCGGCCGCATCAATCGTGCCGAGCGACGCGGCGGCGTCGACCACCACCGCCACGCCGTATCGACGCGACAGCCAGTGATAGCGTTCGAGATCGATGCCGTAGCCGAAGGTCGCGTAGGGCACGACGGCGGCGATGCGCGCGCCGTAGCGCGTGAGCAGGCGTTCCTCCTCGTCCGCCGCGGCGCTCCAATCATCAGGATCGATGTCGCAGACGAGCGGGGTGAGTCCGGCCCACCACGCCGCCTGCGCCGTCGCCGCGAACGTAAGCGCCGGCATCAGCGCGAAGCGCCCCGCCGGCCCGTCGTTCACCGCATCGCGCAGCGCGATCATCAGCCCGAGCGTCGCATTGGCGACCGCGAGGCATGCGCCGCGCCCGTCGAACAGGCGCTGCGTCGCGTCCGCCTCGAACGCTCGCAGCTCGGGGCCATTGTTGCTCAGGATACCGGAGGCTTCGACACGGGCGAGCGCCTCGACCATCGTCGACAGGCGGGGCGGGTGCGGGGCGATCAGCGGCAGACGCTTCATGGGCAAGACGATCCTCTCGCCCCGCCCCATGGCTTGATTCAGGCTAAGATCCGGTTACCCGCCGATCGAAGGCCTTGAGTTCATAGGCGATCGACGCCTCGACCAGCGCGTCCCACAGCTGCGCGATCGCCTCCGCCGGCAGTCCCGTAGCGGCGGCGTGATCGGCGGCGTTGGCGATCACCTGCGCCTTGCGATCCTCGTCGCGCACGTGGCCGCGCGCCGGCTTGATGCGGGCGGCGGCGTCCATATAGTCGAAGCGGCGTCGCAGCAGCGCGATCAGCTCGCGATCGACTTGGTCGACGCCGGCGCGCACCTCGGCCATGGTCGCGCATTCGGGCCCGGATAGGATCATGGCATCGGGCCTTGGCGAGGCGCAGCGGCGCTGTCCACCCCGCGTCGTCGATCGCCGCCACACGCCGTGCCGGCCCGGCGCGCTCGCCTTGACTTCGGCGCCGCCGAGGCCTAGGCGCGCCGCTTCGCGATTGCCCCTGCACCCCGGTGAAGCAGGCGGCCCGGCCGTTTTCGAGATGGCCGGTGCGATACCGGGATCACCGTTGTCAGCATATCGAAGGATACAGCATGTCGAAGCGCCATAGCGCCAAGCACAAGATCGACCGTCGTCTCGGCGAGAACATCTGGGGCCGCCCGAAGAGCCCGGTGAACAAGCGTGAATACGGCCCCGGCCAGCACGGCCAGCGCCGCAAGGGCAAGGTGTCGGACTTCGGCCTGCAGCTGCGCGCCAAGCAGAAGCTCAAGGGCTATTACGGCGACGTGACCGAGAAGCAGTTCCGCCACTGCTACGACGAGGCCGCGCGCATGAAGGGCGATACCTCACAGAACCTGATCGGCCTGCTCGAGCGCCGCCTCGACATGATCGTGTACCGCGCGAAGTTCGCGCCGACGATCTTCGCCGCGCGTCAGCTCGTCAGCCACGGCCACGTCTACGTCAACGGCGTGAAGTGCAACATCGCGTCGCGCCGCTGCGCGGTGAACGACGAGATCACGATCGGTAAGAAGGCGCAGGAAATGGCGCTGGTGCTCGAGGCGCAGAGCCTCGCCGAGCGCGACGTGCCGGAATATGTCGCGCAGGACGGCACCACCAAGGTGACCTTCATCCGCGTGCCGACGCTGGACGAAGTGCCCTATCCGGTGAAGATGGAACCGAACCTCGTGGTCGAGTTCTACAGCCGCTGACGCCAAGCTCCGGCGACGCCGGAGCGCGGTTCACCGTCAGCGGCTCGGCCGGCCTTGCCCACGCAAGGTTCGACGGCGTGGCTTCGCCACGCCGGCCGCTGGAGACAGGAAAAGGGCGGTCCCGAAAGGGGCCGCTTTTTTCGTATGGCCCGTCATCAGGATGGTGATCGGGCAGGACGGCGCCAGGTGCGTCGATTGACCGTCGGCACTGCGACGCACGCCAGCCCGTCCCCGCGCTTAGGTAGACTAAGCCTCTCTTTTCCCCCCCGAGCCCACGGCTATGTCTCGAAGGCCGCGACGCGCAGCAAGCGATCGTTGCGAGGGGCGGGCGAACCTGTAAGGTCCGCCGCATTGCCGTTCACGAGGATATCCGATGCGTCGCCTTGCCACTATCCTGCTGCTCGCCACCGCGCTTCCCGCGGACGCGCAGACCCAGCCGAGCTTCTCGGTCGAGACGCTGAAATCGGTGACGCAGGAACTGTCGTCGGACGCCTATGAGGGCCGCGCGCCGACCACCGCGGGGGAAACCAAGACGATCGACTATATCGTCAAGCGCCTCGCGGCTGCGGGGGTGAAGCCGGGCAACAAGGGGCAGTGGACGCAGGAAGTGCCGATGGTGGAGATCACCGCAACCGACGTCTCGCCTTTCACCGCCACCGGCGGCACGGCGCCCGTTACCTTTAATTATCGCACCGATATGGTTTCGGGGACCTATCGCGTGACGCCCAAGGTGGCGCTGAAGAATAGCGATGTCGTCTTCGTCGGCTACGGCATCAACGCGCCAGAGAAGGGCTGGAACGATTACGCCGGGCTCGACGTGAAGGGGAAGACGGTCGTCATCCTCGTCAACGATCCCGACTGGCAGACGCCCACCGCGGGGCTCGACACAGGGCCGTTCGAGGGCCGGGCGATGACCTATTACGGTCGCTGGACGTACAAGTTCGAGGAGGCCGCGCGGCAGGGCGCGGCGGGCGCGATCATCGTTCACGACACCGAGCCCGCAGCCTATGGCTGGTCGGTAGTGCAATCGTCGTGGACCGGGCCGCAGTACGAGCTCGACGAGCCCGGCAACCACATGGATCAGAGCGAGGTGATCGGCTGGATCCAGCTCGCCAAGGCGAAGGAGCTTTTCGCTGCCGCGGGAAAGGATTTCGATCAGCTCGCTGCGGCGGCGAAGAGCAAGGGCTTTCGCGCGGTGCTGCTCGGTCTCAAGCTGTCGGGCCAATTCTCGAACCAGATCAAGCGCAGCATGTCGAAGAACGTCGTCGGCGTGATCCCCGGCACCGCCGCGCCCGACGAGGTCGTGCTTTATTCCGGTCACTGGGACCATCTCGGCCGGTGCGACGCGGTGGCGGGCGACGATATCTGCAACGGCGCGGCCGACAATGCGACGGGGATCGCCGGGCTCATCGCCATGGCGGAGGCGTATAAGAAGGCGGGGCCAACGCGCCGTTCGGTCGGCTTCGTCGCAGTGACGGCGGAGGAGAGCGGGCTGCTCGGCTCGCGCTATTATGCCGAGCATCCGGTGTTTCCGCTGGGCAAGACGGTCGGCGGGGTCAACATGGACGTGTTGAACGTGCTCGGCCCGGTGCGCGATTTCGAGATTACCGGCGCTGGCAAGTCCGAGCTCGAGGACATGGTGAAGCCGCTGCTCGCCGCGCAGGGCCGCCGCGTGTCGGCCGAAGCGACGCCCGAGAAGGGGCACTACTATCGCTCGGACCATTTCAGCTTCGCCAAGCTGGGCGTGCCGATGCTGTCGGGCGGCAGCGGCGAGGATCTCGTCACCGGCGGCGTCGCGGCGGGCAAGAAGGCCGCGGAGGACTATAACGCCAATCGCTATCATGGGCCCAAGGACGAATATGACCCCAACTGGAACTGGGGCGGCGCGATCCAGGATCTGACGATCTACTATCAGCTCGGCCGGCAGCTCGCCGACGGCACCGCCTGGCCGAACTGGTATCCCACCGCCGAGTTCAAGGCGATCCGCGACAAGTCGCGCGAGGCGGCGAAGTGAGCCGCACGCCCAAGCCCGAATGGGCGCCGCACAAGGCGGTGTGGATCGGTTTTCCGAGCCATCCCGAACTATGGCAGGAGGATCTGGACGAGGCGCGCGACGAGGTCGCGGCCTTTGCCGCCGCGGTACATGCCGGGGGCAAGGGCGAGCAGGTGCTGCTCGTCGTCGCCGACGACGAGGCGGCGGAGGCGGCCAAGCGGCTCGCCGGTTTCGCGCAGATCGTCGTGGAGCCGTTCGGCGATATCTGGCTGCGCGACACCGGGCCAATCATCGCCGGCGACCGTGTCGCGCGCAGCTTCCGCTTCAACGGCTGGGGCGGCAAATACGACCTGCCGGGCGACGACGATATCGGCCAGCGGCTGGCGGCGCAGCGCGGCAAGCGCGTCGAGCGGCACGACTGGGTGCTGGAGGGCGGGGCGATCGACGGCGACGGTACAGGCCTCGTCGTGACGACCGAGCAGTGCCTGCTCAACCCCAACCGCAACCCCGGCCTGTCGCGCGCCGAGATCGAGGCGCGGCTCGCCGCCGATCTCGGCTACGACCGCGTGCTGTGGCTGGGCAACGGACTACACAACGACCACACCGATGGGCACGTCGACAATCTCGCCCGATTCGTCGGCGAGGGGCGGCTCGCGATCCCGGTCGGCGGCGACAACGATCCCAACTGGCAGGTCTATCAGCAGGCGGCGCAACGCGCGCGCGCAGGCGGCGTCACGGTGGTGCCGGTACCGTCGCCCGGACGGGTGCTTCGCGACGAGGAAATCGTGCCGGCGAGCTACATGAACTTTTACATTGGAAATGCGAGCATCGTCGTGCCGATCTATGGCGCGCCCGACGACAACGTCGCGGTGCGCGAGATCCAGGCGCTATTCCCCGAGCGCCGCGCGATCGGCCTGCGCGCCGACGCGATCCTGACGGGGGGCGGCAGTTTCCATTGCATCTCGCAGCAAATCCCCGCCTGAACCCTTGCGGCCCTCGCACCGCGGCATACGCGGGCGAGGGCCGATCCGCTTAGCCGAAGACGCGCGCGAAGATCGTGTCGACATGCTTGTAATGATAGCCCAGATCAAATTCGGCATCGATCGCGGCGGGTGACAAGGCGGCGGTCACATCCGCGTCGGCCTTGAGCAGATCGCTCAGCGACAGCGCGCCGTCCGATTCCCATACCTTCATCGCGTTGCGCTGCACGAGGCGATACGCGTCCTCGCGGCTTACGCCGGCCTGCGTCAGCGCCAGCAGCACGCGCTGCGAGTGGACGAGCCCGCCCATTCGATCGAGGTTCTTCTGCATCCGCGCCGGATAGACGACGAGCTTGTCGATCACGCCGGTGATCCGCCCGAGCGCGAAATCGAGCGTGATCGTCGTGTCTGGGGCAATGTAGCGCTCGACCGAGGAGTGGCTGATGTCGCGCTCGTGCCACAAGGCAACGTTCTCGAGCGCCGGGGTGACATAGCCGCGGACCATACGTGCAAGGCCAGTGAGATTCTCGGTCAGTACCGGGTTGCGCTTGTGCGGCATCGCCGACGAGCCCTTCTGCCCGGGCGAGAAATATTCCTCCGCCTCCAACACCTCGGTACGCTGGAGGTGGCGGATCTCGGTCGCAAGGCGCTCGATCGAGCTGGCGATGACGCCAAGCGTCGCGAAATACATCGCGTGCCGGTCGCGCGGGATCACCTGCGTCGAGACTGGTTCGATCGCGAGGCCGAGCTTGGCGGCGACGTGCGCTTCGACGCGCGGATCGACGTTGGCAAAGGTGCCGACCGCGCCCGAGATCGCGCAGGTGGCGACGTCGGCACGCGCCGCGACGAGCCGTGCGCGTGCGCGATCGAACTCGGCATAGGCCTGCGCCAGTTTGAGCCCGAAGGTGACGGGCTCGGCGTGGATGCCGTGGCTACGCCCGATCGTCGGCGTCAGCTTGTGTTCCTCGGCACGCCGCCGGATCACCGCCAGCAATGCGTCGATATCAGCGATCAAAAGGTCGGTCGCGCGCGTGAGCTGGATGGCAAGGCAAGTGTCGAGCACGTCCGAGCTCGTCATCCCCTGATGCATGAAGCGCGCCCAGTCCTCGCCCGAGTGCGCAGCGACCTGCTCGGACACCCAGGTGAGAAAGGCGATCACGTCGTGCTTGGTCACCGCCTCGATCGCGTCGATCGCGTCGACATCGATCCTTGGCTCGGTGCGCCACCACGCCCAGAGCGCATCGGCGGCGGCGCGGGGAACGACGCCGAGATCGGCGAGCGCTTCGGTGGCGTGCGCCTCGATCTCGAACCAGATGCGGAAACGCGCTTCGGGCGTCCAGATCGCGGTCATGTCGGGGCGGGAGTAACGCGGAACCATGTGCATTTCCTTGGTCGTGCGCAGGAAACGGCTCGTCGCGAGCCGCCGAGGGGAGGGGCTGGCGCGGGCGTTAGCAGGCTCATGTCAAGGCTTCAAATCGAGTGACAGGAACCGATATTATCAATCGACGGTTGATGACGGACCAGTTCCTGGCGCGGTGCCCGATGTTGAGCGCGCCGCCTGTCGACCGGACGAATAGAATAACGAATGGAGAGAAAAGATGTTGAAATTCGCTCTTCTCGCTACGGCCATGACCGTTGCTTCGCCGGCGCTTGGGCAGCAGGCGACCACCACTGAGCCGACGACGGCGCCGACCGCGCAGGCAGCGCCGGCTGCACCCGCAGATCAGGCAGCACCGATGGACTCGACCGCAGCCGCGCCCGCAACAGCGGCAACCCCCGCACCGACGGAGACGGCTGCGAGCACTGCACAGCCCGCAACCGGCGATCAGGTCACCTCGATCGTCGATGCAGAGTTCGCGTCCTACGACAAGGACGGCAACGGTGATCTGAACAAGGCCGAGTTCGCCGCGTGGATGGACGCACTCAAGTCCAAGGCCCCGGGCGGCGCCGACAAGCCGGGCGACGCGAAGTGGAACGAGGCGGCGTTCGCGCAGGCCGACAAGGACAAGTCGACCAGCGTGTCGAAGCAGGAACTGACCGGTTTCCTCGGCAGCCCGGCCAAGGCTGGCTGATCGCGCCGACAATCGATCAAAAGCGGCCGCTGGAGCAATCCGGCGGCCGTTGTCGTATCACATCAGCCCCTTCGCGCGCAGGCTGGTATGGCCGCTGGTGCCGATGATGAGATGATCGTGGACGCCGATGCCGAGCCCCTTGCCGGCCGCAACGATTGCGCGGGTAATGTCGATGTCGGCGCGGCTGGGCGACGGATCGCCCGAGGGGTGATTGTGCACCAGAATGATCGCCGCCGACCCGAGATCGATCGCGCGTCGTATCACTTCGCGCACGTGGACCTGGGCTTGGTCAATCGATCCCTCGCTCATCACCTCGTCGCGGATCAGCATGTTGCGCGTATTAAGGTGCAGCACGCGCACCCGCTCGATCGTGTGATGCGCCATGTCGGCGCGCAGGTAATCGAGCAGCGCCTGCCAGTTGCCGAGCACGGGGCGCGCCGCGACCTCGGATTGCAGCAGCCGAAGCGCGGTAGCCTGCGCGATCTTGATCGCGGAAATGCCCACGTCGCCCATGCCCTTGATCCGCGACAGCGCCGCCCGGTCGGCGGTGAAGACCCCGCCGATGCTGCCGAATTCGCGGAGCAGCGCCTTGGCGATCGGCTTGGTATCGATGCGCGGCGTCGCAAGCGTGAGCAGGTATTCGATCAGTTCGTGATCGAGCAGCGTGTCGCCGCCAAGCCCGAGCAAGCGTTCGCGGATGCGCGCGCGGTGACCCAGGTGGTCGGGCGGTGGGTCGCTATCGGCCATGGCGCAGACGCTAGGCGGCAGTCCGGGGCAGCGCAATTGCAAGGCGATGCCATCCCCGCGTAGAGGGCGGTGATATCGTATCGTTTGAAGAAGAGGTTGCGTGGCGGCGGCACAACAGGATCGGACGCGCCGCCGCATGATCCGCACCCGCCTCCTCATCGCCGTCGTCGGGCTTGTCGTGCTGGCGCTGCTGGGGGCCTGGCTTGCGCGCGTGCCGATCGCGACGGGCGTGATCGACCGTACCCTCGCGGCGAAGGGCGTGCCGGCACGATACCGCGTGGCTGACCTTGGCTTCGGGCGCCAACGGCTGACGGACGTGGTGATCGGAGATCCGGCCGATCCCGACCTCGTCGCCGACTGGATCGAGACGCGGACCGATATCGGCCCCGCCGGCGCGCGGGTTACCGGCATTCGCGCAGGGCATGTACGGCTGCGCGGCCGGGTGGTCGACGGCAAGCTGCGGCTTGGCGCGATCGACCGTCTGCTTCCCGCACCGTCGGGGGCGCCATTCGCTCTGCCCGCGATCGACCTCGCGCTCGCCGACGGGCGTATGCGACTGGAGACGCCGATCGGCGTGTTCGGGCTGCGGCTGGCGGGCAGCGGCGGGCTGGCGGATGGTTTCCGCGGGACAATGGCGGTCGTGGCGACGCCCCTCGCGGTGCGCGACTGCACCATCACCGGCGTCGAGGGCGTGCTGGCGCTGCGCATCGATGAGGCGGCGCCTCGCCTCGCCGGCCCGATCCGCGCCGGTCGCGCTGCCTGTCCCGGTGCGACCGTTCGTGCACCGGAGGGCCGGATCGACGTGGCGCTGTCGCCGGCGCTCGACCGGTGGCGCGGCGGCGCGGCGGTTAGGACGGCGCGGATTACCGCATCTAGTGTCGCGGCGGCCGGGGTGAGCGGGCAGATCGACTTCGCCGGCACCGCGGCGCGGACCGAAGGCAGCGCGCAGCTGCGCCTCATCGACGTCGGCGCGCGGGTTGCACGAAGCGAAACGCTGGCGTTCGCTGGCCGATGGCGAATCGCCCCCGAGCGCGCAATCGTCGCGGGCAGGTTCGATGCCGGCGGCGCAAGTCTCGACCGCAGTGTCGGCGCGGCAGCGGCGCGCGCGGGCGCGTCGGCGGCCGGCACGCCGCTAGCGCCGATCGCCGCAAACCTTGGCCGCGCAGCGACGCGCGCGGCGGCCCGCTTCGATATCGGCGGCGAACTCGCCCTCGGCAATGCCTCTGGGCGCTACCTCGTCACGATCGGGCAGATCGCCGCACGGTCGGCATCCGGCGCGGTCGCCGGCTTCGGCAATGGTGCGGGGATCGTCATCGGTGACCCCGCCGGTCTGCGCGCCGATGGACGGCTGACGATTGCAGGGGGCGGCTTTCCCAACGCGCAGGTGCTGGTATCGCAGCCCCTCGCCGGCGGCACCGTGCGCGGCGTCGCGACGATCGCGGCGATGACGGCGGGATCGGCGGACGTGCGCGTGACGCCGATCCGCTTCGCCGTGGCGCCCGCGGGTACGGTGGAACTGCGGACGCAGGTGACGTTGTCCGGCCCGCTGGGCGACGGCCGCGTGGAAAGGCTGGAGGTGCCGGTGGCGCTGCGGCGACGCGCGGGCGGCGCGATCGTGATCAACGATCGCTGCGTGCCGCTGCGCTTCCAGCGACTGACGCTCGCCGGACTGACGCTCGGGGCGACCGCGGTGCCGCTATGCCCGGTCGATGGTGCGATGGCGCAGGTGAACGACGGGCGTATCGGCGGCGGCGTGCGCAGCGCGGCACTGCGGCTGGCCGGGCGGCTCGGCAGCAGCCCGCTGACGCTCACCGCGGGCGGCGTCACGTGGCGCCATGCCGAGCAAGGCTTTATCGCCTCATCGGTCGCGGCGCGGCTCGGCGCTGCGGATCAGCCGACCGTGCTCGATCTCGCGACTCTGTCGGGCACGGTCGCCGGGGGCGGGGTGACGGGGCGTTTCGCGGGCGGTGCTGGGCGGATTGGCGCTGTTCCGCTGCTATTGTCGGATGCGGCCGGCGGCTGGCGCTTGACGGGCGGCGTGCTGTCGCTCGACGGCGCGATGAGTGTCGCGGATGCCGACGGCAACCCGCGCTTCCGCCCACTGGCCGCAAGCGACGTGTCGCTGCGGCTCGTCGATGGAAAGATCACGGCAACCGGGCGCCTGATCCAACCGACAAAGGGCGTGCGCGTCGCCGACGTCGCGATCCGCCATCGCCTGTCGAGCGGCACCGGAGCGGCGCGGTTGACGGTGCCGGGGCTGACCTTCGGCGACGGCTTCCAGCCCGAGGAGCTGACACGACTCACCTTCGGCGTCATCGCCGATGTGAAGGGGACGGTATCGGGGGTGGGCGATATCGCGTGGAGCCCGGCGGGCGTCACCTCTACCGGCACGTTCCGCACCGACGGGACCGATCTTGCCGCCGCCTTCGGCCCGGTCACCGGGATCAGGGGAGAGATACGCTTTACCGATCTGCTCGGCCTGGAGAGCGCACCGCGACAGGTGGCGACCGTGGCGTCGATCAATCCGGGCGTCGCGGTGACGGACGGGCGAATCGAATATCAATTGCTGCGCGGGCTGCGCGTCGCGGTGGCGGGGGGGCGCTGGCCGTTCGCGGGCGGCACGCTGACGCTCGAGCCGACGCTGCTCGACTTCGCCTCGCCGCAGGCGCGGCGCATGACGTTCCGCGTCGCCGGCATGGACGCGCGCCAGTTCCTGCAACAGTTCGACTTCAAGAATCTCGACGCGACGGGCGTCTTCGACGGCGAGCTGCCGATGGTGTTTGATCAGAACGGCGGACGCATCGTCAACGGCACGCTGGTGGTGCGCGAGGGCGGGGGAGCGCTCGCCTATCTCGGGGAGCTTAGCGAGAAGAACCTCGGCACCTGGGGCAACATCGCGTTCCAGGCGCTGCGATCGCTGCGTTATCGCAACCTGCAGATCGTGATGAACGGCGCGCTGGCCGGCGAGATGGTGACCGAGGTGCGCTTCGCCGGCGTCAGCCAGGGCGAGGGGGCAAAGTCGAACTTCCTCATCCGGCGCCTGCAGAAGCTGCCGTTCGTCTTCAACGTCCGCATCGCCGCGCCCTTCCGTGGGCTGATCGATTCGGCGGCGAGCTTCTACGATCCCAAGCGGCTGATTGAGCGCAATCTCCCGGCGCTGCTCGACGAGCAGGAGAAGCGCGCCGCCCCGCCCACCATTCAGCCCCCGGCAAGCGAGACTATGCGATGACAGCAGCAGGATTGACGAAGCGCGATGACGATACGATCTCGATGATGGTGAAGCGGCTGGCGATCGGTGTGGCGGCGGGGCTCGGCGGATGCGTGAACGTTGCCGCGCCCGACAAGCCGATCGTGATCAACCTCAACATCAGCGTGACGCAGGAAGTGGTGTACCGGCTCGACAACGAGGCGAAGTCGCTCATCAAGCAGAATCCGGGGATTTTCTGACATGTTCGAGTTGGCAACCAAGAAGGCAGTGCTGATCGCGGCGGCGGTGGCCGCCACGGGCATTTCCGCTGCCGCCTGGGCCCAGCGCGACCCCGCCTATGCCGCGGCGCGTGCCGCAGGCCAGGTGGGCGAGCAGCCCGACGGCTATCTCGGCGTGGTCGGCGGCGGATCCGCCGATCTGCGCGCGCTCGTCAACGCGATCAACATCCAGCGCAAGGCGGCCTATACGCAGAAGGCGCAGGCGTCCGGCGCGACGGTGGAGCAGCTGGCGTTCACCAGCGGGTGCAACCTTATCCAGCAGACAACGGCAGGCGAGAAGTATCGCACGCCGGACGGCGCCTGGGCGACGCGCGGCGGCGGCGCGCCGACGCGCGATCCGCGCTGCGTCTGAGCGCTTCGTCCGCGACTTAGCGGCCGATCGAACGGCAGGTGCCGCGCCGCGGAGCGGCCGCAACGGTTGACACCCCCCGACCCCCCGGCTAACCGGACCGCGCCTTGGCGGGCTCGCCACTTGGCACTCTTCGCGCCTGCCCGGAACAAGGGGAGAGCGCGCGGATGGCCGAGAACGAGTCCGGACCAGACACCCTCGGCCAGGATGCTCGCATCACCTCGCTCGACGCGCGGTTGACGGCGGCGCAAGCGGAAGAGGCGCACCGGACAGGGGCGGGCAAGGCGGCTGCCGACGACGGTTCGCGTCTCGGCAATCGCGTGCTGGCCGAACTGATCGGTGGCATGGTGGGCGGCGCGCTGATCGGTTGGGTGATCGACCGATTTGCCGGCACGCAGCCCTGGGGCCTGCTCGTGATGCTCGCCCTCGGGACGGGCGCCGCGTTCAGGAACATCATTCGGATTTCGACCAAGCGCCCGTGATGATCGGGCGCTTTCGTTAGGGAAGCAGTGAACGTGGCGGAAGGCGGCGGCAAGATCGATCCGATGCACCAGTTCCTGGTGGAGCCGCTGTTCGGCACCCAGAACTGGCAGATCGCGGGCTACAATATCGCCTTCACCAATTCGGCGATGTGGATGGCGGTCGCGACGATCGTGCTGATCGGCTTCATGTCGCTCGGCACCGCGGGCAAGACGATCCCGACGCGCGGCCAGCTGATGGTCGAAAGCACGGTTCGCTTCATCGACAACATGCTCGCGTCGAACATCGGGCCGGAGGGGAAGCGCTACGTCCCGTACGTCTTCTCGCTGTTCATGTTCATACTGTTCGCCAACGTGCTCGGCCTGCTGCCGCTGGGTGTTGTCGGCGTTCACCCGTTCACCTTCACCAGCCATTTCACGATCACCGGGATCCTCGCGATCCTGTCGTTCTCGATCGTCCTAGTGGTCGGCTTCTGGCGCCACGGTCTGCACTTCTTTAGCCTGTTCGTGCCGCATGGCACGCCGTGGTGGCTGCTGCCGGTGATCCCGCTGATCGAGTTCGTCTCGTTCATGGTGCGCCCGTTCAGCCTCGGCCTGCGATTGTTCGTCGCGATGACCGCGGGGCACATCCTCCTCAAGGTACTTGCCGGGTTCGTCGTCAATGCCGGCAATGCCGGGCTGGGCGTTGGTCTGCTGGTTGGTATCCCCAGCTTCGGCCTGATGGTCGGCATTTCGGCGCTTGAGCTGCTCGTCGCCGGCATCCAGGCGTATGTTTTCGCGCTGTTGACCTCGCTGTATCTCAACGATGCGGTCAACCTGCACTAAGTTTTCGATTGTTCAATCCAACCGTTTGATTTGATAAGGGAGTTATAGAAATGGACGCAGAAGCCGCAAAGCTGCTCGGCGCCGGTCTGGCCGCTGTGGGTGCCGGTCTCGCCTCGCTCGGCGTGGGCAACGTGTTCGGCAAGTTCCTCGAAGGCGCGCTGCGCAATCCGGGTGCGGCCGACGCGCAGCAGGGTCGTCTGTTCATCGGCTTCGCCGGCGCCGAGCTGCTTGGCCTGCTGTCGTTCGTCGTGGCGATGATCCTGGTCTTCGTCGCCTAACATCCACTGATGGGGCGGCCTTGACGGTCGCCCCGATCGGGCAGGATCACCGATGCCTCAGATTTCCCAACTTGCCGCGACATGGGCATCCCAGCTGTTCTGGCTGGTGGTGACCTTCGGCATCGTCTTCCTCGTCGTGGGCCGCGGCATGCTGCCCAAGGTGCAGAAGACGATCGATTCGCGTGATCGCTCGATCGCGGCCGATCTCGCCGCCGCGTCGAAGGCGCGGGACGAGGCCGATCGGGCCGAAGAGGCGTGGCGCGTGCGCGACCAGGCCAACCGGGAAAAGGCGCAGGCACTGGTCGCCGACGCGCGTCAGCGCGCGCAGGTGGCGAGTGCCGAGACGCTGAGCGCGGCGCAGGCCGAGCAGGCGAAGCACGTCGCATCGCGCGAGGCGGACATCCGCGCCGCCACGGTGCGGGCACTCGCGGAGATCGAGTCGGTTGCGGCCGAGGCCGCGCAGGACATCGTCACGCGCGTGTCGGGCGTGCAGGTGAGTGCCGACGAGGCAAGGGGCGCCGTTCAGGCGGCGATGGCGCATGGCTGAGTTCATCATCATGACGGCGATGGCGCCCGGCTCCGCACAGGTGGCGGAGAATCTGGCGGACGCTGCCGAGGCCGAGGGCATGTCGGCGCGCGGCACCGAGGCGCTGTCGACCTCGATCGCCGAGGGCGGGCCCGATCACCATGTCGATCCGTCGCTGTTCGGTTTCGCCAACGGGACGGTGATCGTCTCGCTGGCGATGCTCGTGCTGCTGATCGTGCTGGTGGTGAAGAAGGTGCCGGCGCTGATCGTCGGTGGGCTCGATCGTCAGATCGCGGATATCCGCCGCCAGCTCGACGAGGCGAAGGCGCTGCGCGCGGAGGCCGAGGCACTGCGCGACGAATATGCGCGCAAGATCGCCGACGCCGAGAAGAGCGCGGCGGATATGGCGCAGCAGGCGAACCATGAGGCCGAGGCGATCGTCGCGCAGGCGCGCAGCGATGCTGCCGAGCTGGTCGAGCGGCGTGCGCGTATGGCAGAAGATAAGATCGCAGCCGCCGAGCGGTCGGCGATCGCCGAGGTTCGCGCGACTACCGCCAAGGCGGCGTCGACCGCGGCGGCATCGCTGATCGCGCAGCGGCACGGCGCGGACGCCGACAAGGCGTTGGTCGATCGCACCATTGCGGGGCTCGGCCGGTTCAATTGAAGCCGCCATCGCTGGTGACTGTTGGGGCCGCTCTCGCAAGAGGGCGGTCTTTTTCGTTCGGCAATTGCGTGAAGACAAAATAGCCCTCGATAGGCGCTGACCACGCACCATGTAGCGCCGGCTCGCGAAGCACGGGCAGCGGCATCGAACTGCACCCGGTGGTCGCAGCGGCGCGGGACGCGTATCGGGTCGCATGCCCCGTCGCATCGTCTTGTCAATCGTCGCCGTGGCAGCGCTGCTGCTCGCCTATCCGCTTGCCGCGCTGATCGGCGGATCGATGCCGAGCAACGCCAAATGGCGCGCACCCGAGCGGGGGATCACGCTCTTCCTGGAAACGAACGGCGTCCACACCGGGATCATCATGCCCAAGGTCGCGGCCGGCGTGGACTGGCGGCAAGTCTTTCCAGCGCGGGACATCGCCGACCCGCGCTACGGCGCGTACGATTACGTGTCGATCGGATGGGGGGAGCGCGCCTTCTACCTTGAAACGCCGACCTGGGCCGATCTGAGGCCGTCGACGGTGATCGCGGCGGCGCTCGGCAGCGATCGCACCCTGATCCACGTCGATCACCTGCCGCGGCCCGCGCGCGACGGGTCGGTGCGGCGGCTGGTCGTCACGCCAGCGCAATATCGCCGGCTTGCCGGGTACGTTCGCGCATCGCTGGTCGAGGGCGGCGAGCGGCGTCATGGCTACTTTGTCTATGATGCCTTCTACGCCGCGCGCGGGGGCTACGATGCCGTGAACACCTGCAACGCCTGGGTCGGCAACGCGCTGCGCTTCGCAGGCATACGCGTCGGCGCGTGGACGCCGCTGCCGGTCACGATAATGTGGTGGTTTCCGCGCTACGACTAGGCGATGGTCCGGCGCTGTCGACGCGGCGAACGACGGGCACGAGGGGGACGGGTGAATGGCGTTTGCGCAAAGGCCGGCGGGGGTGAACGGATCCGGTCCGGGATCGGAGCATGACGATGCGGCCTATGTCGATGCGCCCGACCTGCGGTGGTTCGTCTTCGCGCTGTTCTTCATCTTCGGTGGGATCACCAGCCTCAACGATATCGTCATGCCGAAACTGCAGGAGCTATTCACGCTCAGCCACGCGCAGGCGAACCTGGTCAATTCGGCGTTCTTCCTCGCCTATCTGCTCTTCTCGCTTCCCGCCGCGGGGATCGTGCGGCGGATGGGATATATGCGCACCGCGTCGATCGGCCTGGTGACGATGACCGCGGGGTGCCTGCTGTTCATTCCCGCGGCCAATTCGGCGACGTTCGGGATGTTCCTCGGTGCGCTGTTCGTGCTCGGGGCGGGGATCACGATCGTCCAGGTTGTCGCCAATCCGCTGATCTCGCTGCTCGGGCCGCCGGCGACGGCGAGCAGCCGGTTGACCTTCGCGCAGGCATTCAACTCGCTGGGCACGACGATCTTTCCGCGCGTTGGCTCGACGCTGATTCTCGGCGGGCTGGCCGGCGTCAGCGCGTCGGCGCTGAGCGGCCCGGCGCTCGACGCCTATCGCGTGGAAGCGTCGCGCGCGATCGTCCATACGTACATCGCGCTCGCCATCGCGCTGCTGGTGATCGCCGGCGTCGTGTGGACGCGGCGCAACCGGCTGCAGGAGGAGCAGGAGCGCGCCGGATCGATCTTCCACGCGCTGACGCTGCTTTCGCAGCCGCGCTTCGCGCTCGGCGTGCTGTGCATCTTCCTCTATGTCGGGGCGGAGGTGACGATCGGATCGAACCTCGTCGCCTATCTGTCGCAGCCAGGCGTGTGGAACGTGTCGCATCAGGTGGCGGGCAACTACGTGCCCTTCTACTGGGGCGGCGCACTGATCGGGCGCTTCGCCGGCTCGGCAATCCTGCGCATCGTCTCGCCGGGCAAGGTGCTGGCGGTCGCCGGTACCGCGGCGATCGCGCTGATCGCTCTTTCCGCCAATGCAAGCGGCGTCGTGGCAGGGTGGCTGCTGATCGCCGTCGGGCTGACCAACTCGATCATGTTCCCGACGATCTTCAGCATCGCGTCGGCAGGGCTCGGCAAGCGCGCGGCGGAAGGGTCGGGCGTGATCGCCACCGCGATCGTCGGCGGCGCGGTGGTCCCGCCGCTGTACGGCACACTAGCCGACGTGTCGGGCAGCCTGTCGCTCGCACTGGTGCTGCCGGTGATCTGCTACCTGGTGATCGCCGGATACGGCTTGTTCGCGCGCCGGGCAGGGTGAGCGCGCGGCGGACCGTTCGCCGCGCGCCCGTGCGTCATGCGGCGACGCCGCCGTCGACGTTGAGCGTCGTGCCGGTGATGTAGCTGGCGTCGGGCCCCGCGAGGAAGGCGACCGCGCCGGCGATCTCGTCGGCGGTACCGTAGCGACGCAGCGGGATGGCGGCGATCATCTGCTGCGCGAAATCGCCGTTCGCGGGATTCATGTCGGTATCGACCGGGCCCGGCTGGACGGTGTTGACGAGGATGTTGCGCGCAGCGAGATCCTTTGCCCAGCCGCGCGCCAGCGCCGCCACCGCCGCCTTGGTCGCGCTGTATGTCGCAGTGGATGGGAAGGCGAGTTCGCCCGAGACGCTGCCGATCAGGATGATGCGGCCGCCTTCTGCGATGTGCGGCAGCGCCGCACGTGTGCCGACATGAAGCCCCTTCACGTTGACGCCGAACTGATGGTCGAACAGCGCGTCGCTATCCTCATCAAGCGAAGCGAACGCCGCGACGCCGGCATTGTGCACAAGGATGTCGATTTGGCCGAGCGCAGCGACAGCCTGCTCGATCCCGGCGCGCTGCGCGGCAGGATCGGCGGCGTCGGCCTGAAACGCGAAGGCGGTGCCGCCGGCCTGTTCGATCGAGGCAACGGTGGCGTCCGCCGCTGCCTTGTTGCCGGCATAGGTAATCGCGATGGTCGCGCCGTCGGCGGCGAGGCGCTTGGCGATTGCCGCGCCGATGCCGCGCGACCCGCCGGTGACGAGCGCCTTCTTGCCGTGAAGAGTCGTTTGAAGAGACATGGGAGGAAGCTCCAAATCGCGGCCCGCGATCACGCCATCGTGCGCCGTCGGCCAGCACGGCAGATGGGGCGCCGGTTCAATAGTTCAACATTCCCGAACTATCAAATCGACGAAGCGATCCTATGTTGGTTGCATGCCGCGCTTCACCCACCCCCGGCTCGACGACGTTCCGCTCGCGCTGGCTTTGCATGCGCTCGCCGATCCCAATCGGCTAAGCATGGTGGTGCGGCTTGCGGCGACCGAGCGGCTAAGCTGTGCCGGCGCCGCGCCGTGCGATTCGATTCCCAAGAGCACCTTGTCGAACCATTTGAAGGTGCTGCGTGCAGCGGGGCTGATCGAGACGATGCAGGCAGGGCGTGAGATGATCAACACGCTGCGGCGCGAGGAATTCGACCGGCGCTTCCCAGGGCTGCTCGCGACCGTCCTGACCAACGCCGCGCGCTAACTTCGGCCGAAGCGCTTCGCGTCGTCAGGCGCCGAGTGGATAGAGGGCGGCAGCGATCTGGCGCCCTTCGCTGCGCAGGACACCCCAGGCGCGCGCAGCGGCGCGGCTGTCCATCGGCTCTAGGCCAATGCCGCGCGCCTCAAGCGCCTCTACTAGCGCGCGTGGCGGCCGGACGAGCGTGTCGCCGGTGCCGATCAGCACGAACTCGGGCGCGGGATCGAGGATCGTGGCGAGCGCCGCTTCGTTGAGCTCCGCGAGCGGCGGGGGGCTCCAGGCCCGCGCCTCGTTCACCGTCAGCAGCGCGGCGGCAAGCACCGTCGTATCGTCGAGCCGGAAGCCACCAGGGCCTAGCGCGCGAACGATCGGACCGCCGCCGTCGCGCGCGCGATCCATCCTCATGCCGGGTCAGCCTGCGGCAGGCGCCGCATCAGGCGCGCGGCGTGCGCGGCGCGACGCGCTCGGCATTGTCGATCGCGCTCGTCTTCACCTTTTCCGGGGTGGGATCCGCGCGCAGGCCGAGCGTGATGAGCAGCGAGGACGAGACGTAGATCGACGAATAGGTGCCGACGACGATGCCGAGGATCATCGCCGCGGTGAAGCCGCGCAGCACGTGGCCGCCGAGGAACAGCAAGGCGGCGAGTGCGAGCAGGATCGTCACCGACGTCATCACCGTGCGTGGCAGCGTCTCGTTGACCGACAGGTTGACGATCTCGCGCATGTCCATCTTGCGATAGCGACGCATGTTCTCGCGGATGCGGTCGTCGATCACGATCTTGTCGTTGATCGAATAGCCGATGATGGTGAGCACGGCGGCGACGATGTTGAGGTCGAACTCGAACTGCGTCAGCGCGAAGAAGCCCAAGGTCATGACGAGATCGTGGACGATCGCCGCAATCGTCGACACGCCGAACTGCCATTCGAACCGCACGATCGCGAACAGGCCGATGCCAAGCACTGCGAGGACGACGGCGAGGACGCCGTTGCGGATCAGTTCGCCCGACACCTTGCCCGAGATCGTCGAGTAGCGGCTGAACGTCGCGCCGGGGAAGGCCTGGCCAATCGCGGTCTCGACCTTCTTTACCGCGGCGTTGGTGGCGCCCTCGTCGGCGCCCTCCTGCACGGGCAGGCGGATGGTAAGTGTGCGCGGATCACCGAACTGCTGCAATGAAGCCTCGCCAAGCCCCTGTGCGTCGACGACGTCGCGCAGCCGATCGAGATCGGGCGGCGTCGCGAACCGCTCTTCGATCATCAAGCCGCCTTCGAAATCGACGCCGAAATTCAGCCCCTTGTAGAAGGTGACGCCGACGGCGAGCACCGACAGCAGCAGCGTGAGCCCGAACGCCCAGCCGCGCAGTCGGACGAAATCGATGTTCGTGTGATCGGGAACGAGCTTGAGCAGTTTCATGCGACGACCTCCGTCGATCCCGCTGTGCGGTCGCGACGATTAAACAGCATGTGAGCGATCATATGTTGATCGTCTTCGGCTTGGTACGGCGCAGCCACTGCACCGTCAGCATGCGGGTGAACAGCACGGCAGTGAACACGCTGGTGGCGATGCCGATCAGCAGCACGACCGCGAAGCCCTTCACCGGGCCGGAGCCGAGGATGAACATGATGATGCCCGAGATGGCGTGCGTCATGTTCGCCTCGAAGATCGTCCGGCTGGCTTCCGAATAGCCGAGCTCAATCGCCTGCGACACGGTACGCCCGCGGCGCCGCTCCTCGCGGATACGCTCGTTGATCAGCACGTTCGCGTCGACCGCGGTGCCGATCGTCAGCACGAAGCCGGCAATGCCCGGCAGCGTCAGCGTGCCGCCAATCAGCGCGAGCACGCCGACGATGACGAACACGTTGATGACGACCGCGAGGTTCGCATAGACGCCGAAGCGGCCGTAGGTGACGAGCATGAAGGCGACGACGAGCGCCACCGCGACGGCGGAAGCGAGGATGCCGGCGCGGATCGATTCGGCGCCGAGATCGGGACCGACGGTCGATTCCTCCACGACCTTCAGCGCCACCGGCAGCTTGCCCGAGCGCAGCGCGATCGCCAGCGCGTTTGCACTCTCAGTGGTGAAGCTGCCCGATATTTGCGCGCGGCCGCCCAGGATCGGCTCGTTGATGTTGGGCGCCGAAATCACCTGATTGTCGAGGATGATCGCGAACGGCTTGTTGACGTTCTCGCGCGTCACCTGCGCGAACTTGCGTCCGCCCTGGCTGTCGAAGGTGATGGCGACCTGCGGCTCGTTGGTCTGCTGGCTGAATTCCTGCCGCGCGTCGGTCAGCTGGTCGCCGGTCAGGATCGCCGAGCGCTTCACCGCGATCAGCGGAATGCCGGCGGGGTTGGTCGGATAGGCGAGCACCTGGCTGCCGGCGGGCGCCTGCTTGGCAACAAGCTGCTGCGGCGAGGCGGTCTCGTCGACGAGCTTGAACTCGAGCTTCGCGGTCTTGCCGAGCAGATCCTTCAGCGCCTGCGGGTTCTGCAGGCCGGGAACCTGGACGACGATGCGGTTGGTGCCTTGGCGAATGATCGTCGGCTCGCGCGTGCCGAGCTCGTCGATACGGCGCCGGACGACTTCGGTCGCATCGCCCATCGCGGTATCGACCGCCTGCGTCAGCCCAGCCTGGGTCGGGGTAAGGACGAGGCGGCTCGAATCGACCACCTGGATGTCCCATTCGCGCTGCCCCGTCATGCCGACGCCGCCGCCGGTGATGGCCAGCAGCCGCTCGCGCGCCGCATCGACCTGCGCCGGGTTGCGCAGCAGGAAGGAAAGCCGGCCGCCGCGCGTCGAGATATCGCCGATCTCGATCCGCGGATCCTGACGGCGCATCTCCGTCTGCACCTGCTCGCGCATCGTCTCGAGCCGCGAGGTGGCGACGTCGTTCACGTCGGCCTCGAGCAGCAGATAGCTGCCGCCGGCGAGATCGAGCCCGAGGTTGATGCGCGGATGCGGGAAGCTGCCCCAACTGTCGGTAATGCGCTGCGGGAGCAGGCTGGGGATCGCGAGCGCGCACAGCACCGCGATCGTCAACCAGATCGAGACGACCTTCCAGCGCGGGAAATCGAGCATGTCGGGCTCAGTCGTTAGCGGGCTTGGCGCCGAGCGGCGTCACTTCGGCGAGCGTCGCCTTGACGACGCGCACACGCGTGTTGGGCGCGATCTCGACCTCGACGAACTGCTCCTCGACCTTGGTCACCTTGCCGACGAGCCCGCCGGCGGTGACCACGGTGTCGCCCTTCTTCACCGCCGCGACCGCATTCTGCAGCGCCTTCATACGGCGCTGCTGCGGGCGGATCATCAGGAAGTAGAAGACGATGAAGACGAGAACGAGCGGGGCGAGGCTGAGGAAGCCGCCGAGCCCGCCCTGCGCCGCGGCGCCGTTCGCCGTCTGGGCGTGAGCTGGGGAAATGAACATGCCGTCCTTGCGTGCACAGGGGGCGCGGGGCACGAAACCGCACCCTGCGTGAAGCGCGTGCCGCTACCATCGCTGCGCCCTTGGCGCAACGGGCGCGCGCGGGTACGTCTCGCCGCGCGACGCCGCCCGCGAGGGGCGCGCGAGAGGAGATAGAGCGATGACGATCCTGGTGATGGGCACGATCAAGCTGGGCGAGGGCGAGGGCGCGAAGGCCGCGTCGCTGCTCGCCGAGCACGCCAAGGTGGTGAAGACCGAAGAGGGGTGCGAGGAATACAGCTTTGCGTTCGACGCCGCCGATCCCGATCTCGTCCGCGTTGCCGAGCGCTGGGCGAGCCCCGAGGCACTAGGCGCGCACGGCCAGGCCGAGCATCAGAAGGCGTTCGGGCGCAACCTGCGCGCGCATTCGCCGTCCGCCATGTCGATCGACGCGTGGGACGGACAGCACTGGCGCAAGCTGATCTGACGCGACTTGCATAAGCCGCGCGGCCCGCGTAGGGCCGCGCGTCTCGGTCGGGGCGTAGCGCAGCCTGGTAGCGCATCACACTGGGGGTGTGGGGGTCGCAGGTTCGAATCCTGTCGCCCCGACCAGAGATTTCCCCATTTTGAGTGCAAGCGCGCCCGTAGCTGGGTGAGGTTAGGCGCCGCCCTTCGTGGCGAACAATGCGTCCTTCGCCTTGCCGATGCCGTGCAAGACCAGCCATCCGGTCGCGTAGGTCAGGACGACGGGCGCCAGCGCGCGGATCGCGAAGCCGGCGACCGCGCCACCGATCGCGCCGTCGAGCGTCGAATCGTCGCCGTCTGCGCCGTCGATCGCGCTGCCGATCGCCGCACCGATAATGGAACTGAGCATCACATCAGCCTTTCGTGGGAATTGACCTCGCGAACCCGTCGCGCGACGCAGCGGTTCCCTCGACAGGCGGCGGATCTTCCTACTGGTATCCATGCTCGATCGCGGAGTTGAGCCAATGGCACGGTGGCGTCGTGATTGCTTCGTCTGGCTCGGGCTCCGCGCGAAAGTCGGGGGCGGCAGGCGTACTGCCACCCCTTTGCAATCAGAGATCGAAGCGGATGCCCAGGCGGAAGGTGCGGCCCAGATAGTCGTAGAACGTCTGGTTGATTCCCAGATCGACGTTCGACGTATCCGACGGCCCCTTGCCGACCGGCGCGGGATCGCGATTGAAGACATTTGCGACGCGCAGGTAGAGCTGGCTCTTCACCTTGCCGACCGGCAGGTCGTAGGCGAAATAGGTGTCGAGATAGAAAGCGCCGGCGAGCCGGTTGTCCGCGATCGTCCGATTGATCGTGTTCGACGCCGGGCACGAGGTCCGGCACTCGACCCATTCGTTGTTGTAGACGCCGGCGCTGATCCCGCGGCCGATCACCTGCATCGAGAAGTTGTCGAGCGCGTAGCCGAGCGTCAGGCGATAGGTCCAGTCGGGCGGGCCGGCGCCGCCGATCTGGCCGACGGTATCGGTCGGCTCGTTCACGCCGTTCGATTCGGACGCCTCAAGATAGTGGGTGGCGATGCCGCGGAAGCTCATCTTGCCGGGTAGCGAGGCCGAGAGATCGGCGAGATCGAACTGGTAGCTCAGCTCGAAATCGATGCCGCGTGCGCGGTTCGACAGGAAGTTGTACGGGCTGTTGGCGATCAGATATTCGGTGACGTTCGGCCCAGGCCCGGTGGTGTTGGTGAAGCCGTTGCTGCCGAACGCGATCGTCGTGCCGTTGCGCAGGATCGCCTGAAGGCGGTTGCACAGTTCGAGGTTGCCGGTGAAGCAGCGGTCGACGATCTCCTGCGGGCCGAGTGTGCCGATCGCGCCGTTGATCTTGATGTCGTAATAGTCGACCGACAGGCCGAGCCCGGGGATGAACGACGGGCGATAGACGAGGCCGAGGCCCCAGGTATCGGCCTTTTCGGGATCGAGCCCGAGGTTACCCGTCACCGTCTGCGTGTAGCGGATCGCGGTATTGTTCTGCCACGGATCGCCGATCGAATTGGTATTGCGCGCGCCGCCCTGGAACAGTTCGGACAGGTTGGGCGCGCGGATATCGCGCGACCGCGTGACGCGCAGCCGCAGATCGTCGTACACCTGCCAGGCGAGCCCCGCCTTCCACGTGACGACGTCGCCCGACTGGCTGTAGCTGGTGTAGCGCGCGGCGCCGTTGAATTCGAACCCGAGCGGCAACGACAGCAGCGCCTCGAGATACGCTTCGGTCACGGTATATTGACCGAAGGTCGGCACGAAATTCCCCGAATACCAGCCCGAGGCGTATTCGGGCGGCACGAAGCCCGAGATCTTCTCGCGTCGGCTCTCAACACCGAAAGCGAGGCCGATCGGCTTCACCCACGGATTGTCGATGTTGGTGCTGAGGTTGATCGAGGCGACGTCCTGCTGCAGCCGCCGGTCGCCGTACGGCTCGCCCATGATGTAATCGACCGCCGCCTGCGAGTTGACGCCGATGCCCATGCGATTGAAGGGCACGCAGCCGGCGGCGAGCGGATTGGTGCTGCCGTCGCGCGTCACGCGGCACACGATGTCGCCGTTGGCGAGCCGCACGGCATCCTGCGCGAAGCCCAATTTGGTGCGATTGGCGGAGACCAGCCCCTCCTTCGCGTTCATCACGCCGCGCTGGTAATAGCCGTCCCATTTGAACGCGAGCGAGGCGACGTCGAACGATCCCTCCACCCCGAACAGATAGCGTTCGACCTCGCGGCGATAGCGGCTCTCGCGCGTCGGGATATCCTGGTTCCACGTGCCAAGCGTGAAGCCGGCGCCGTTGAGCTGGCTCCTCACCGCCGCCGGGATGAAGGCGTTGTCGCCCAGGATCGTCACGTTCGCCTTGTCGGTGTGATACCCGCCCCAACTGTCCTGCGCGCTCTTGTTGTACGACAGTTCGGTGAACAATTGCAGGTTCTCGAGCACGTCGAAGCTGAAGCGGCCGAAGATGCTCGTGAGCTTCTCCTCAGGCTGGATCGAGGTGCCGTAATATTGCTGGCTCAGCTTCCAGTCGCCGCCGACCGTCCATGGCAGGTTATTGAGCCGGCCGGCGCCGTAATCGTAGCGGTTCACCGTACCGCCCTGGCCGAAATACGTGCCGCGCAACGGGCCGGACGTGATGATGCCGCCGCCGGTCGTGGTGTTGAGCCCCGACTGGTAGGATTCCATATATTCGGGCTCGCCGTTGCCGGCGACGTAGCGCGGGTTCTGGATCAGATGGACGCCGCGGTTTTGCCAGCCGCGCGAGCCCGCGCCATAGACGCCCTTGCGATGGGCGTAGTTGCCGCTGAGCAGCGCGCGGCCGCGGCCGTCGGCGAACTCGACACCGCCGGTCAGCGTCGCTCGATACGATTTGTCGTCGCCGTAGGTCGTCTCGCCGTAGCCGAATTCGCCCTTCAGCCCGGTATAGGTGCGGTCGAGGATGAAGTTAACGACGCCGGCCACCGCGTCCGACCCGTAGACGGACGAGGCGCCGCCGGTGACGACCTCGACGCTCTTCACCAGCCCCTGCGGAATGGTGTTGACGTCGACCGTGCCGGTGGCGAGCGAGCCCACCGAACGGTGGCCGTCGAGCAGCACCAGCGTGCGCGTGGTGCCGAGCGAGCGCAGGTTGATCGTGTTGATGCCGCCCGCGCCGCCACTGAGGTTGCGCTGCGTGTTCGACGGTGTGACGCTGCCGGCGACCGACGGGATCTGGTTGACGAAATCGGCGACGTTGGCGGGGGCCGACGCCTGGATATCGGCGAGGCCGATGACCGTCACCGGGGTCGGCGCGTCATAGCCGTTGCGCACGATCCGCGAGCCGGTGACGGTGATGACGTCCGAATCGGGTGCAGTCTTGTCGATCGGAGCGGCTTGTGCTGCGGCCACGGTGGCCGGATCGAGCGTCGGCGACGGGGAGGGCGCGGCAGGCGTCGGCTGCGCGTCCTGCGCATAGGCGTTGGTCGCCCCCGTCAGCAGCAGCGCCGCGAGGATCGTGCGGCGCGCTGCGACGCCGGTCCGAGCCATTGGTCTGCCGCCACGAAGCAAGATCCGGCAATCGGCCGTGTCGTCACCGCACGAGCAAATGGCGGAAACGAGGCGCGCGACTACAGGCGCGCGAACAACTCGCGGAAAAGCGTGCACGATTATCCCCCTGATAGGCTGTAAATGCCGTCCCTGCCCGGACAGTGTGCCTCGCCTTTGTCGGCGATGTTGTTAGACGGCCTGTTACGCTTTGTGCGCTTGTTCAGGACTGTCTTTTGCTACGTCGAGGCTATCAATCGACGATCGCAGGTCAACCCTGCGTCGGATACAGCCGGCTATACATAATCGCGCCCCTGCCATAACCTGCGGCTATACTAGGACGTCCACACACCACTTAAGGTATAGGTGGTTTCTTTAGTTACTTTCATCATCCGTGCAATCGGCGTTTCCGATGCCGATCCGTGACAGGCGCTGTGGCGTCGCAGAGGACTGACACTACGAATTTGCCTTTCCCGGCGCCGCGCCATAGCGAGCGCGCCGCGCCCGACCGGCGCGACGGAGACGCGTAATGCCCCTGTTAGACCCAATGCGCCGCGGCGGCCGCATATGATCTTGCGCGAGGTGATCGGCGTCGCCGAGGTGCCGGGCGGGCCACCGTTGCGATTGGTGCGCCACGGCGGCGACTTCATCATCATGCTCGACCGCAACGAGCTGATGAGCAGCCGGATGAGCGGTTCGGAAGTGGCGCTCGGCACGATGACGCTGGCGCGACTGGCGGGGCGTGCGGCGCCCGCGGTGCTGATCGGCGGCTATGGCATGGGGTTCACGCTGCGCGCCGTGCTCGGGCTGGTCGATGCCGGTGCGCGGATCACCGTTGCCGAACTGGTGCCCGGAATCATCGACTGGGCGCGCGGGCTGCTGGCGACGCTGACCGACGGATGTCTCGACGATCCGCGCGTCACGCTGCGCATCGCCGATGTCGGCACGGTGATGGCCGAGGGAACGTATGATGCGATCCTGCTCGACGTCGACAACGGGCCCGACGGGCTGACGCGGCAGGCGAACGACAGCCTTTACACCGCGCGCGGCCTGGCGCGGGCGCGCGCCGCGCTCCGCCCCGGCGGGGTGCTGGCGGTGTGGTCCGCCGGCCCCGATCCGGCGTTCGCGCGTCGGCTGCGCGAGGCGGGCTTTGCGGTCGACGAGGTGAAAGTGCGCGCGCGCGAGAACGGCAAGGGGCCGACGCACGTCATCTGGTTCGCGACTCAGCCCACGCGCTGATGCTCGTCGCGGCCGCGTGCGCGGCGTGTCGGTCGGACGAGATGGTCGATGAAATTGCGCAGCTCGGTATGCCGCAGCCGTGCGTCGATCACCTGTTCGTCAAGCCCCAGCTGCCACGCCAGATCGTCGCGCGTCGTATCCGCGTCCAGCGCATCGATCGGCCGCGCGATCGCCTCGATCGCTGCCTCGTCGCGCGCCAACCCTTGTTCGATCAGATCGTCGGCCTGGCGCCGCAGCGCGGCGGCGACCTCGCCGAGCGTGAGTTCAGGATGATATTGCACACCCCAGAAAACGCCGTCGCCGCAGCGTATCTCCGCCGCCTGGACGTGCGTGACGCGATTGGTGGCTAGAAGCGTCGCGCCATCGGGCAGCGTCTCGACTTCGTCGGTGTGGATCGCCGGCGCGTCGAACGCGGCGGGCCGCCCGGCGAGCAGCGGATGATCGCGGCCTGCCGCCGTCGGTACGATACGGCGCGCGAATCCCGCCTCACGCCGCGCGCCCATCGATCGTACTGAGCCGCCCGCGGCCACCGTTGCCATCTGAAGCCCGGCGCACGAGCCGAAAGATGGTGTGCCCGAGGCGAAAACCGCGCGCATGAAGGCAATTTGCCGGCGGACCTCGGGTGTGTCCTCATAAGCGTGGAGCGGGGAGCCGGTGAGAAACACCGCGTCATAGCCCGCGACCGTATCGCTGCCTATTGACGGCGTGTCGGCATCGGCGGGCTTTACCCGCTCGATCCGGCTGCCCGGCGCCAACGCCTCGAGCAGGTCGACAAACGTTTCGCCCGAGCTACGGCCGACGCTCTCCCGGCGCTTGTCGCGCGCCTCCGGCGGCTCGCTCTCGGCGACCAGGAATTTCATAAGGTTCTCGCTGATGCTTTCGGCGGATGCCGGTTCGATCCCAGCAGAACGGCAGCGTTCTGCGCTTGTTCCTTCGGCATGCGAATGAACAAGCAAGCGCGCGACTGGTTGTCGGCCTCGTCATTCCCTTCCTTGCTGGAGACCCACATGCTTCGTTCGCTTCTGATCGGCCTCGTCGCGGGGCAGCGCGCGATGACGCCGCTATCGGTGCTCGCCGGTGCTGCCCGTGACGGCAAGCTCGATCCCGGCTCGCCGGCGCAGCTGCTCAAAAATCCGCTGCTGGCAAGCGGGGCGGTGGCGCTGGCGGGCGCGGAGATGGCGGGCGACAAGATGCCGTCCGCGCCCGACCGGATCGTGCTTGTCGGGCTGGCCGCGCGCAGTGCGACCGCCGCTTTCGCCGGCGCCTCGCTGGCGCCGAGTGGCCGCCGCGCCGCCGGCGCCGCGCTGGCGGTCGCGGCGGCGGTCGCTTCGTCGTACGTCGGCTGGTCGCTGCGCGTCCGCGCGATGCGGCGCTTCGGGCAGACGGCGACGGGCGCGATCGAGGATGCGATCGTGCTCGGCGGCGGCGCGCTGGCCACCCGCCTGATCGCGCTGCCGGCGCGGGGCTGACCGGCGCCGGCCATCCCGTCAGGTGGCGGCCGGTCCCTTCAGACCGGGCGGCGCGGCCTCGGCAGCGTCGGGATCGCGCCCCTGCGACCGGTCGAGCAGACGCATGACGGGGGTGACGGTCAGGCCGTGGAGCAGGATCGAGAACAGCGCCGTCAGCCCGACGATCGCCCACAGGCGATCGGCCTGGGGCAGGTCGACGTGGTTGAGCGCATAGGCGAGGTAGTAGAAGGAGCCGACGCCGCGGATGCCGAAGAAGGCGATCGTCAGCTTCTCGAGTCGGTCGGCCTCGATCCCCGCAAGCGCGACCAGCCCCGTCACCGGCCGCACGACCAGGATCAGCGCCGCCGCCGCGGCGACGTCGGTCCAGCGTAGCGGCGCGAGCAGGCCGCCGATCAGTGCCCCGCCGAACAGGATAAGCAGCACCATCATCGCGATCCGTTCGACCTGTTCGGTGATGTCGTGCATCTCGCGATTGAAATCATGATCGCGATGCGAGCGGCGCAGCGTCAGTGCGGTGACGAACACCGCAAGAAACCCGTAACAGTGAACGATCTCGGTCAGTCCGTATGACACGAAGGTCGCCGCGATCGCGATCAGCCCGTCGCCGGTCTGCGCGAGTTTCGTCTCGGCGGGGACATGGAACGTCAGCCAGCCGAACGCCTTGCCGATCAGCCAGCCGCCGACCAAACCGGCGCCGATCTCCCACAGCACATTGTAGCCGAGCCACTGCGCGAACCACGGCTCGCCGGAAGACGCGGTCAGCGCGAGCGCGATCGCGAGATGGACGAACGGAAAGGCAAGCCCGTCGTTGAGCCCCGCTTCCGACGTCACCGCAAAGCGCACTTCGTCCTCGTCACCCGACTTGGGCGGCCCCACCTGCACGTCGGCGGCGAGCACGGGATCGGTCGGTGCGAGCGCCGCGCCCAGTAGCAACGCAGCCGCCCAGCTCAGCCCAAGCAGACCGCCGCCGATCAGCGTGATCGCGGCGATACCGAGCGGCATGGTGATCGCGAGCAGCCGCCATGTGACGCGCCACCGGCGCCAGCTGAACGCCCGATCGAGCTTCAGCCCCGCCCCCATCAGCGCAATGATGACGACGAATTCGGTGAAGCGCTCGGTGAATGCCGCATAGCGCATCGGCGAGGGCGTCCAGGTGATGACGGGCAGCAGGAACAGCGCGGCGCCGATGCCGATGCAGATGATCGGCAGCGACAGCGGCAGTTTCCGCAGCGCAAGCGGTAGCCACGCCACCAAGGCAATCAGGAATCCGGTACCGGTTAGCAGCAGAATGTAGGGATCGGGGGCGGTCAGCTCTGGCATAACCGTTCCAACGAACGGCGCGCCGGTTGGTGCTCTGTTCGTTACGACCGCGCTATGGTCAGGCGCGACGGCTTACCTAATCGGCGGCGTATTGCGGCATGAGCGTGCGGGCGAGACCGGCGATCGCGCCGGTGCCGCGGCGCGATCGCTTGGCGACGTAGAGCGCATCGTCGGCGGCGCGCAGCAGCGTCGAGCGATCGGCATGCGCGGTATCGGCGACGCATGCGCCGATCGTCGATGACACGGGGATATTGCCGCCGTTGGCAGGCACCGTATGGCGCAGGTCGGCAAGCAACCGCTCGATCGAGGCAACGAGCCGCGCGGCCGCATGTTCGCCGTGCAGCAGGACGACGAATTCGTCGCCGCCCAACCGCGCCGCGAGGTGATCGCCGAGATAGGTCGCCTCCCGCAGCCGCGATGCCATCACCCGCAGCACGTCGTCGCCTGCCGCGTGGCCGAGCCGATCGTTGACTTCCTTGAACCGATCGAGATCGAGGATTGCCACCGCCAACGGTTCGTCACCGCGGTTCGCCAGCGCGGCGTCGAGCCGTTCGTTGAAGGCGCGGCGACTGGCGAGGCCGGTCAGCTCGTCGGTCAGCGCCACTTCGCGCAGGCGGCGTTCGAAGTGATAGCGCTCCGTGATGTCCTGGATCACGCCGAGCAGCGCGACGGGCTGGCCGTCACGCAGTTCGGGTTCTCCAAGCGCGCGCACGCGGCGCTGTTGGCCACCCGCGTCGATGAAATCGAGCTCGAGATCCCATGCCCGGCCGTCCGCGATACATTGGTCGAGAACGGAGCGCAGCCTGTCCCGATCGGGCTGCGGATAATATTCCAGCGCGTCCTCCAACGCGGTATCACCCCGTGATTCGATACCGTGGATGGCGAACGTCTGCGCCGACCAATAGGTCTGCTGAGTCGCGAGATCGAGCCGCCAGGAACCGATCCGCGCCATCCGCTCGGCATGCTGCAGCAAGCGCTGTGCGCGCTGCACCTCGATCAGGGCCTCCTGCCGCGCGAGGGCGAGGCGCATGCTCTCCTTCGTCGCGCGGCGCGCCTCCAGCAGCGCCTCGATCACATGCGCCATGCCCGTCAGCATCTCGATCTGCGCGGGGGTCGCCGTGTGCGGACGATCATCCATCACGCACAGCGTACCGATCGTCGCGCTGCCCGCGCCGTCCGGACGGCGGACGCGCAACGGCACGCCGGCGTAGAAGCGGATGAACGGCGGACCGACGACCAACGGGTTATCGGCGAACCGGACGTCGGCCGCGGTATCGGCGATGATCAGCGTATCATCGTTCGCGACGGCATAGTTGCAGAACGAGATATCGCGCGCCGTCTCGCATGCCGAAACACCGTAACGCGCCTTGAACCACTGCCGGTTGGCGTCGATCATCGTCACCGTCGCCATACGGCATCCGAACAGATAGCGTGCGCCGTTGACGATCGTGTCGAACTCGGATTCAGGCGGCGTATCGAGCACTTCGATCGCGCGCAACGCGGCTAGACGCTCGTTTTCGGTAACGGTCGACATGACCGCATTCTTTCACGCGCGCCTTAGCTGCGGGTTAACGATGCGATGGGTCGACCAGTCTTAGGTCAGCGGCTTCTTCTCCAATTTGCGTGCGAGGGTGCGGCGATGCATGCCCAGCCGGCGCGCCGTTTCGGAGATATTGAAGCCGGTTTCCGCCAGCGTCTCGTTGATCCGTTCCCATTCGAGCGTCTTGATCGACGTCGTCCGCCCGGCGACGGGGACGCTCGCATTGCCGGCGGCCTTGCTGAACGCGGCCTCGATATCGTCGGTGTTCGACGGCTTGGCGAGATAGTGGCATGCGCCGAGCTTGATCGCCTCCACCGCGGTGGCGATGCTTGCGAAGCCAGTCAGCACGACGATCAGCATCGCGGGATCGAAGGCGTGCAGCCGCGCGACGCAGCCGAGCCCCGATCCGTTGCCGAGCTTCAGATCGACCACCGCGAACTCGGGCTCCGCCTCGTCGATCACCGCATCGACCGCGTCGGGCGAATGCGCCACCCACACACGATACCCGCGCCGCTCGAACGAGCGTTGCAGCGTACGCGCAAAGGTCGCGTCGTCCTCGACGATCAGCAGGCGTGGCGCGTCGTCGGTCATCGATCACCCCTTCGTCGGATCGCGAGCGGCAGGACGAGACGCACCTCCGCGCCGCCGCCCGCGCGATTGTGCGCCTCCAGCCGCCCGCCGAGCCGGCGCGCGACATTGCTGGCGAGGAACAGGCCGACGCCGTGCCCGGCACCCTTGCTCGACTGATAGAGCTTGCCGACACCGGCGAGCTGCTCCGACGCAAAGCCCGCGCCGCGATCGGTGACGGCGATCGTCAGTTCCTCCACGTCGCACGTCGCGCCGATCGCGATACCGCGAGGGGAGGCCTCCGCCGCATTGTCCAGCAGGTTCCAGATCGCTTGGCGCAATGCCGGTCCAGCGACGACCGCGGCATCGTCGGACGTGTCGAGCGTCACCGCGCAGGGGATCGACGGCTGCGTCGCGCGCCATTCCTCCGCGGCGTCGATGAGGAAATCGCGCGCCACGACGCTTTCCATCGCCTCGCCGCGCGGCTCGCCGGCGGAATGGAGCACGTCGGTGACGATCGCCTTGCAGCGCTGCACCTCGGCCTGCATCTCGTCCACCTCGCCCGCCAGTTCGGGGTCGGCGGCGATGCGCGGCAGGCGCCGCCAATCGCTGAGGATCACCGCCAGCGAGGCGAGGGGGGTGCCGAGTTCGTGCGCCGCGCCGCTCGCGAACAATCCCATGCGCACGATCCCGTCCTCCTCCGCCGCGCGCTGCCGCAGCGCGGCGACATAGGCATCGCGCGCGCGCAGGTTGCGGCTGATGCGCGTCACGAACATCGCCAGCAGCACGCTCGTCAGGCCGAAGCTGATCCACGCGCCGAGCGCGTTGAGATCGCCGACCAGCGGCACGAGATCGGCGGGATAGCGCAGCGCGCGGCCCCACAGCCCGAGTGCGGCGTAGCAGAGCGCGGTGACCACCACGAGCACCCACACCGACCAGCTTTCGAGCAGGATTGCGCCGAGCACCACCTGGAGCAAGTACAGCGAGATGAACGGGTTGCTCGCGCCGCCGCTGAGCCACAGCTGCGCGGTGAGCGAGCCGACGTCGAAGAACAGCGCCAGCAGCAATTCGATGTTGGTCACGCGATGACGCGCGAGCAGCGCCGCGCTGACGAGGTTGGCGAACGCGAGCAGCGCGACGACGCCGAGCATCGGGACGAGCGCGAGCGGCACGCCTAGCACGAGATCAACCGCCAGGATCGTGAACAGTTGTCCTGCTACCGCGATCCAGCGCAGCTGGATGAGTTGCCGCATGTTTTCCGCCGCCGCCGTATCGGCGAGCGGTCCTGCCGGCGGACTGCGGGTCAGCGCGAGAAGCGGCGTTTCCATCAGCGCGCGTCCTTGCCGCGGATCACGAGCGCCATGCCGACGAGCGACAGAGCGGCGAGCGCGAACCAGGTGAGCGCATAGAGGAGGTGGGTGTTACGAAAGGCGATCACCGTCAGCCCGCCGATCGGATAGCCGCCCGGGTTGGGCGTCGCATCGGCATCGATGAATACCGGCGCGACCTTACCCAGCTTTCGTACATGCGCGATCGCCGCGACGTCGCGCGAATACCAGCGGCCGGCAGCGGGATCGTTGCTCCGAAGGAACGCGCCGCCGGGCTCGGAGGCTCGGATCAGCCCGGTGACGGTGACCGTGCCCCCAAGCGACTGGCGCGTCGCAGGATCGCGCCGCGTGGCGGGCACGAAGCCGCGATTGACCAGCACGATCCCGCGTGGCGGCTGCGTCGTTACCAGCGGCGTCAGCACCCACCAGCCGGGCCCGCGCGTCGTCACCGCCTGAACCAGTGTTTCACGCGCGCCGAGAAAAGTGCCGCGCACACGCACGCGGCGATATTCGTGATCGGCCGTCCAATCGGTGGGCAGTTCGGCGGGGGCGGCATTAATTCGCGCGTTCACCTTGGCGATGAGGTCGAGCTTCCACACGCGCCGCTCGACCTGCCAGATGCCCAGCGCCACGAAGCCCGCTGTGAGCGCCAGGCACAGCGCCGCGAAGGCGCCGCGCCGCACCTACATCCCCACCATGTCGCTGCCGTCGCCCATCGGCATCATGTTGCCGTTGAGATGGTACATGATCCACAGCGAACCCGAGATCACGATGGTGACGATCACGATGGTGAAGATCAGCGCCATCAGCGTCCAGCCGCCCTCCGCCTTGGGATTAACGTGGAGGAAGAAGAAGGTGTGGACGACGATCTGGACGAAGGCGAGCGCGACGACGATTGCCGCCGTCGCCGGGGCGCTAGCGATCGCGCCCGTCATCACCAGCCCGAACGGGATCGCGGTGAGCAGCGCCGACAGCAGGAAGCCGATGACGTAGCCGCGGCGCGAGCCGTGGCCGTGCCCGCCATCGACGGGCGGGGTACCGTCATGGTGCCCATGTGCCGCTTCGGCGTGATCGCTGTGGTGCGGCGCGCTCATCGTACAACTCCGAGCAGGTAGACGAAGGTGAAGACGCCGATCCAGACGACGTCGAGCAGGTGCCAGAACATGCTGAGGCACATCAGCCGGCGGCGGTTGGCGTCGATCAGCCCACGCTGGCCGACCTGGACGATCATCACCGCGATCCAGATCAGCCCGCATGTCACGTGCAGACCGTGCGTGCCGACCAGCGTGAAGAACGCCGACAGGAAGGCGCTGCGCGTCGGGCCGGCGCCCTCGGCGATCAGCGTGCCGAATTCATAGAGCTCGATCCCGACGAAGATCGCGCCGAACAGCGCCGTCACCGCGAGCCACGCCTGCGTCGCGCGCGCGCGGCCTTCCTCCATCGCGATCATCGCCATGCCGCAGGTGATCGAGGAGATCAGCAGCATCGCGGTGTTGAGCGCGACGAGCGGCAGTTCGAAGATCTGCCGCGGTGCGGGGCCCTCGGCGTAGCTGGTGCTGAGCACGCCGTAGGTGGCGAAGAGCGTCGCGAAGATCAGCGCGTCGCTCATCAGGTAGATCCAGAAGCCGAGCGTCGTCCCGCCGGAGCTGTGATCGTTCTCCTCCGTCTCGGTCTGGTAGAAGATCGGCGGCTCGCCGTCGGCGGTCATCGTCTGCGTCGTCATGCGATCACGCTCCCGCCAGCGCGGCTGCGGCACGCTCGGTCTTTTCGACCTCCGCTGCCGGGATATGATAGTCGCGGTCATAGTCGAAGGTGTGTGCGATCGTCACCACCACCATGCCGGCGAAACTGAGCGCGGCGAGCCACCACATATACCAAACCATGCCGAAGCCGAGTGCGAGCGCGAGTGCCGACAGGATCACACCGACGCCCGTGTTGCGTGGCATGTGGATCGGCTGATAGCCGCTGTCGGGGACCTTGCTGCCGCGGTCCTTCATGTCGTGCCACGCGTCGAGTTCGTGGACGACGGGGGTGAAGGCGAAATTGTACGCAGGCGGCGGCGAGCTCGTCGCCCATTCGAGCGTGCGGCCGTTCCACGGATCGCCGGTCGTGTCGCGCAGCCGCTCGCGATCGCGGATGCTGACGTAGAGCTGGATCAGGAAGCCGGCGATGCCGACTGCGATGATCGCGGCGCCGATTGCGGCGATGACGAACAGCGGCTGAAGCGTCGCGTCGTCGAGGTGGCGCACACGGCGCGTGACGCCCATCAGCCCGGCGACGTACATCGGCGTCCAGGCGACCCAGTAACCGATCACCCAGCCCCAGAAGTGGACCTTACCCCAGAACGGATCGAGCTTGAAGCCGAACGCCTTGGGGAACCAGTAATCGATCGCCGCGAACAGGCCGAACACGACGCCGCCGATGATCACGTTGTGGAAATGCGCGACGAGGAACAGCGAGTTGTGCAGCACGAAGTCCGCCGGCGGCACCGCCAGCAGCACGCCCGTCATGCCACCCACGGTGAAGGTGAGCAGGAAGGCGACGACCCAGCGCATCGGCAGTTCGAAGCGGATCTGCCCACGATACATGGTGAACAGCCAGTTGAAGATCTTCGCCCCCGTCGGGATCGAAATCACCATCGTCGCGATGCCGAAGAAGCTGTTGACGCTGGCACCAGAACCCATGGTGAAGAAGTGATGCAGCCACACCAGGAACGACAGGATCGTGATGACGACGGTGGCGTAGACCATCGAGGTATAGCCGAACAGCCGCTTGCCGGTGAAGGTCGAGGTGATCTCGGAGTACATGCCGAACACCGGCAGGATCAGGACGTACACCTCCGGATGGCCCCAGATCCACACCAGGTTCCAGTACATCATCGGGTTGCCGCCGAGATCGTTGGTGAAGAAATTGGTGCCGACGTAACGGTCGAGCATCAGCATCGCGAAGGCGGCGGTAAGGATCGGGAAGATCGCGATGACGAGGACGTTGCTGCACAGCGCAGTCCACACGAATACCGGCATCTTCATCATCGTCATACCCGGCGCGCGCATCTTGATGATCGTGACGACCATGTTGATGCCCGACAGCGTCGTGCCGATCCCTGCGATCTGAAGCGCCCAAAGATAATAGTCCGGACCGGTATCCGGGCTGTTCGCCAGATTCGATACCGGCACGTAGTTTAGCCAGCCCGCGCGGCTGAACTCGCCGACGAACAGCGACACCATGACAAGCAGCGCGCCCGCCACTGTTAGCCAGAAGCTGAGGTTGTTGAGGAACGGGAAGGCGACGTCGCGCGCGCCGATCTGCAGCGGCATGACGTAGTTGATGATGCCGACGATCAGGGGGATCGCGACGAAAAAGATCATGATCGTGCCGTGCGCGGTGAACACCTGATCATAATGATGCGCGTTAAGATAGCCCTCGCTCGCGCCGAAGCTGATCGCCTGCTGCGTGCGCATCATGATCGCGTCGGCAAAGCCGCGCAGCAGCATGATGATGCCAAGGATCATGTACATGATGCCGATCTTCTTGTGATCGACGCTGGTGAACCATTCGGTCCACAGCCAGCCCCACAGGCGATATTTGGTCACCGCGAAAAGGATGCCCGACCCGATCAGCACGACGCCGGCGAAGGTGACGAGCAGAATCGGCTCGTGAATCGGGAAGGATTCGAGGCTGAGCCGACCGAAGATCGTCTTCAGGATGGTCTCGTTGAACATGGAGGCTCCGGCGGCTCAGCCGCGCGCCGCGGCGGGGGTGCCCGGCGCGGTCGGCAGGAGAAGGTTGGTCATGTCGCGGTTACGACTGGAGGCAGGATCGGTGGCGCCGGGCGCGCCCGGCTGGCGCGGCTTGCTGACGTTGGGAACGGTCTCGATCTCGTCGGCGTCCTTCATCAGCGCGCCCTTTGGCTTGCTGCGCGGCATCGAGCCGCGACCTGCGGGCATGCCTTCGCCCATCTGCATCGCATGCGGGTTGCCGCCGCCCGCCGCGCGGTCGCGTGCCATCGTCTCGCTCATGCACGGCGTGCCGGGTGCGACGCAGCGCTCGAAAATGCGGCGGAACAGATCGGGCTGCACCTGCGCGAAGTGCATCGCGGGCACGCGCTCGCTCGGCCGCTCGAGCTTCAGGTAGTTGGCGGTGCTAAGCGCCCGGCCGCGTCCGCGCACGTCGGCCACCCAGCGGTCGAAGCCCGCCTGGTCGAGCCCGCGCAGCGCGAAGCGCATGTAGGAGAAGCCCGCGCCGCTGTAATTGGCGGACATGCCCTCGTACGTGCCGGGCTTGTTGAGCACCGCGTGCAGCGTGCTGCGCATGCCGGGCATGGTATAGACCATCCCTGCCATCGTCGGCGCGTAGAAGGTGTTCATCATGTTGCTCGACGTCATGTCGAAGCGGACCTGCCGGTCGATGGGCAGCGCAAGTTCGTTGACCGTCGCGATGCCGAGTTCGGGGTAGATGAACAGCCATTTCCAATCGAGCGACACCACTTGCACGCGCAGCGGCTTGTCGTTGGGCACGGCGGCCTTGGTGGCGGACAGGCGGTTGAGCGGACGGAACGGATCGAGCAGGTGGGTGCTCGACCAGGTGAGCGCACCGAGCGCGATGATGATCAGCAGCGGCGCCGACCAGATGACGAGTTCGAGCGTCGTCGAATGGTCGAAGTGCGGATCGTAGGTCGCGTCCTTGTTTCCCTGGCGATAGCGCCACGCGAAGACGACCGTCAGGATCAGCACCGGCACGATGATAAGCAGCATCAGCGCGGTCGAGATGTAGATGAGGTTGCGTTGCTGCAGCGCGACGTCGCCCGCCGGATCGAGCACCGCGCCCGAGCACGCGGTGGCGAGCGCCAGCAGCGGCAGCAGCAGGGGCAGGCGGATGCGGCGCAGAAGCGGGCGCTGTTCTCGGCGCATCAGGGGCGGATGGTCGCGCATGGGAGCCTCTTAGACGCTGATCCGTTGGCGCCCCATTGGACAATTTGTCCAATCCCGTCGCCGGTGTAGGATCGGCAAAAGGGCATGACGAAAGGTCCGTTATCGGGCCGCGAAATTGTGGCGGCGGGTGGTGCCGTAGGAGCTTGATAGCATGACCGCTTCGACACTGGCACCTGGCTCCCATGCGGCCGAACGCGACGCGCGGCTCGTCAACGCGCGCGAGAAGAAGATCGCTCCCGGCGAGATCGCGATCGGCGTGATCATCGGGCGGACGTCGGAATTCTTCGATTTCTTCGTCTACGCGCTCGCCTCGGTGCTGGTCTTCCCCAAGCTCATCTTCCCCTACGTCGATGCGCTGACGGGCACGCTCTACGCCTTCGCCGTCTTCGCGCTGGCCTTTATCGGCCGCCCGTTCGGCACCTTGCTATTCATGTGGATCGATCGCGTTCACGGGCGCGGGACCAAGCTGGTGCTGGCGCTGTTCCTGCTCGGCGGATCGACGATGGCGATCGCGCTGCTGCCCAGTTACGCGCAGGTCGGCACGCTGTCGGCGATCCTCCTCGGGCTGTTCCGCTTCGGCCAGGGCATGGCGCTCGGCGGCGCGTGGGACGGGCTGCCGTCGCTCCTGTCGCTCAATGCGCCGGAGGAGAAGCGCGGCTGGTACGCAATGATCCCGCAGCTCGGCGCGCCGCTCGGGCTGCTGCTGGCGGTCGCGTTGTTCGCCTATTTCCTGACGATCCTGTCACCGCAGGATTTCCTCAGCTGGGGCTGGCGTTACCCGTTCTTCGTCGTCCTCGCGATCAACGTCGTCGCGCTGTTTGCGCGGCTGCGGCTCGTCGCCACGCCCGAGTTCACCCGGCTGTTCGAGAGCCGCGAGTTGCAGCCGTCGCCCGCGTTCGCGACGCTGTTTCGCGAATGGCGCACGATCCTGCTCGGCGCGCTCGCCCCGCTCGCCAGCTTCGCGCTGTTCCACCTCGTCACCGTCTTCCCGCTGTCCTGGGTGACGCTTTTCGCGAAGGAAGATCCGGTCCGTTTCCTCGGGATCGAGGCGGCGGGCGCGGTGATCGGCATCCTGTCGATCCTTGCGTCGGGGCTGATTGCTGATCGCGTCGGGCGGCGCGCGGTGCTCGGCGTGTCGGCGGTGATGATCGCGGTCTACAGCGGCTTCGCGCCGCGGCTCCTCGATTCGGGTGGGCTGGGCGAGGCGATCTACATGCTCGGCGGCTTCGTCCTGCTCGGCCTCGCCTTCGGCCAGTCGTCGGGGGTGGTGAACAGCGCCTTCCCGGCGGAGACGCGCTACACCGGCGCCGCGATCGTCGCCAATTCGGCGTGGTTGCTCGGCGCCGGCTTCGCGCCGCTCGTCGCACTGTTCGTCGCCAGCCGCTTCGGCCTGTGGTCGGTCGGCGTCTATCTGCTGTCGGGCGCGGTGTGCACGCTGGGCGCTTTGGCGATCAACAAGGAATGGGCGCGCAAGGCGGCGTAGCGGCCGCGCTCACCCATCCTGCGTCTCGGTGTCACGCGGCTCGACTACCTGCCGCTCGCCGACGTGGCGCTGCCCGCGTGCCTCGGCGAGGCGCACCTGGCGATGCCGCTCGGCGTAGCCCTGCCGCTGCGTTTGATCGCGCGCATCGTGGCAGCGTGGGCAGCTGATCCCCTCCTCGAACAGTGGCGAGGCGCGATCCGCAGGGCTGACCGGCATGCGGCAGGCGCGGCACAGCGTGTGTGTGCCGGGCGCCAAATCGTGCCCGACCGCCACGCGCTCGTCGAAGACGAAGCATTCGCCCTCCCAGCGGCTTTCGGCGGCCGGCACCGTCTCCAAGTAGTTGAGAATGCCGCCTTCGAGGTGGAAGACGTCGTCGACCCCCTCGCGCTTGAGGAAGGCGGTGGACTTCTCGCAGCGGATGCCGCCGGTGCAGAACATCGCCACCTTGGTAACGCCGTCCGCCAGCAGCGCGTCGCGATTGGCGCGGAACCAGGCCGGAAAGTCGCGAAAGCTGCGCGTGCCGGGATCGACCGCGCCGGGAAAGGTACCGATCGCCACCTCGTAATTGTTGCGCGTGTCGATCACGATTGTGTCCGGCCGCGCGATCAGCGCGTTCCACTCAGCCGGCGGAACATAGGTGCCGGCGTGTCGCGCGGGATCGATGTCGGGTTCGCCCATCGACACGATCTCCTGCTTCAGCCGCACCTTGAGGCGATGGAACGGCATCGCATCGATAAAGGCGTCCTTCACCGGCATGTCGGCGCAGCCCGGCAAGGCGCGCAGCTGCGCCAATACCGCATCGATCCCCGCCGGCGGCCCCGCGATCGTCCCGTTCACCCCCTCGCGCGCGAGCAGCAGCGTGCCCCGGACACCCGCCGCGCGACAGGTCTGCTCCAACGGCGCGCGGAAAGCGGCAGGATCGTCGAAGGTGGCGAACTGGTACAAAGCGGTGACTCGGATCGGGCCAGATACGGGCGGTGCGGGCATCGCACCGATTTAGCGATTGCCCGCCGGGCGGCCAAGGCCGGTACGCGAGGCGCGGGAACCAAGACCGGGGGGAGGGCGGTTGACCGGCGACGATAGCAAGGATGACTAACCATGGCAGAAGCGGTGTGGGGCGAGGCGAACGTTCCCTCGATCGACTGGAAGATGAGCGCATCGCTCGAGGACGTGACGCGCGGCGGCGAGCACGTGCCCGAGGTGACGAACCTCGAGGCAGCGGTGCGAGCGTGGCAGCAGCTCGATGCGACGATGAAGCACGACGCGGTGCTCGCGCTCGAACGCCCCGTTGCGCTGAACGGCGAGATCGCGCTCGACCGCTTCGTGGGTGAGGCGATCGGCGATCTCGCGGCGCGCCTTCCGGATTGAAAGGCGCGCGATCGCCGGATCGTGGGAACCGCAGCGTGTCGTGCGGCTTCTAGCGGCGACAAACGAACGAAAGGAACGCTTCGCATGGCTGCCAGCCAGATCGAGATCGACGACAACACCATCCTCGACAATATCGATGCCGAGCAGGTCGAGTTTACCGCCGACGTCGACGGCGACGACTATGATTTCGTCGTGCAGTACGATCTGCTGGAGGCATTGAGCGGCGATCGCCCCGACGGCGACGCGGTCGATATGTTCAACCGCTTCATCGACGCAGTGTCCGAAGCCGCGCTGTCCGCGCTGTCGCGCAACTCGGACGCGAACCCGATCATCGTCAGTGAGAATGATCTGGAGTAATCACTTGCGACGGACCGCTGCCGCGGGCGAGGTTGCAACCGACGCACGCGCAGCATAGATCGCCCTCGACCAATTGACGCAAACTAGGATCATTCGTGGCTGCATTCAAAAACCCGACCTTTCAAGACCGTGCTGACGCTGCTGCGAATGCCAGGCAAAAGGCCCTGGAGAAGCTGAAGACGAAGCCGCCGGTCGACGAGGCGGTGCTGGAGCAGCGGCGACTGAAGCAGGAAGCGCGCGAGAAGGCCGAGGCCGAGCAGCGTGCCGCGCGCGCGGAGGCGATCGCGGGGCAGAAGGCCGAGCGTGCCGAGAAGGCGGCTGCCAAGGCGGCAGCAAAGGCCGAGGCCGAAGCGGCAGCGGCGCTCAAGGCGAAGCGGCTGAAGCCATCGACGCCCGAGGAAATGAAGGCGGCGCGCGATGCGCGCTACGCGGCGCGCAAGGCGCGCAAGTAGCCGCTATGCCCGGCGCGCCTGCAGTGGCTGGTGCGGGCGATCACCGAGAGTGACATTCTTCGGCGGGAGCCTTGGCCCCTGCCGATTACCAGACGCGTCGCCCCCCTCAGCCGTAGCGTCGGCGCAGCAGCCCCCAGGCGGCGCGAAGACCGAGCGCCTCGCCGCCCTTCGGCCGGCCGGGCTTGGCGGCCGGGCGCCACGCGAACGTGTCGACGTGTGCCCAGGCGATATGCTTTGGCACAAAGCGGCGCAAGAACAGCGCCGCTGTCACCGCGCCCGCGAAGCCGCCGTCGGGGGCGTTGACCATGTCGGCGATGTCCGATTTCAGCATGTCGTCGTATCCGTCCCACAGCGGCAGACGCCATAGCGGATCGTGCGCCTCAAGCCCGGCGGCGAGAAAGTCCGCGGCGAGCGCATCGTCGTTCGCGAACAGTGGCGGCAGATCGGGGCCGAGCGCGACACGTGCCGCCCCCGTCAGCGTCGCGAAATCGACGATCAGTTCGGGCTTTCCTTCCGCCGCCTTGGTCAGCGCGTCACCAAGAATCAGCCGACCTTCCGCGTCGGTGTTGGTATTCTCCACCGTCAGCCCGGCGCGCGTGTTCAGCACGTCGCCGGGGCGGAAGGCGTTGCCGGCGATCGCATTCTCGACCGCGGGGATCAGCAGGTGGAGCCGCAGCTTGAGCCCCGCCGCCATCACCAGCCCGGCGAGGGCGATCATGTGCGCCGCGCCGCCCATGTCCTTTTTCATCAGCCGCATCCCCGCCGACGGCTTGATGTCGAGCCCGCCCGAATCGAAGCATACGCCCTTGCCAACCAACGCCACGCGTGGATGCGCCGGATCGCCCCATTCGAGTTCGATCAGCCGCGGCGCGCGATCCTTCGCCGCCGCTTGGCCGACTGCGTAGATCATCGGATAGCCTTCGGCGAGCGCGTCGCCGCGCGTCACGGTAACGCGCGCGTCGTGCGTTTTGCCCAGCGCCTCGACGATCGCCTCAAGCTCGGCCGGCCCCAGGTCCGACGCGCCGGTATCGACGAGGTCGCGCACCTGCGCGGTCGCGTTCGCGAGCCGGACGGTCTCGTCGATCCGCGCCGGCTCGCCCGTCAGCAGCACGCGCGGCCCCTGCGGCTCGCCCTTGCGGTAGCGCGTGAAGCGGTGTTGCGCGAGGCACCAGCCGAGCATCGCCGCGCCCGGCTCGCCATCCGCCAGCCGGTACGTGCCCGCCGGCAGCCCGTCGCCGAGCGACGCGATCCGCCACGGCGACGACGCATCCTCGTTGCAGACGAGCAGCATCGCCCAGTCGTCCGCCGCGTCGCCCGGCAGGATCGCGCGATTGCCCGGCTTGCCGACGACCTTGTTCGCCGCAACGGCGGTGCGCGTGCGTTCGGGTTGGCGCGCGAGCCAGTCCGCGAAACGATCGGGATGGACGACGTGGATCGTGCGGGCGGGCTGGCCGCGATCGGCGGCGAGCAGGCTGGAAAAGTCCGTCATCGCGCCAGCAAAGCAGGACTTGGCCGCCCGCGCAACGCACGGTTCCCTTGTTCAACCGCGCATCCTACATCGCAGCCCATGACGACACATTCGACTCGCATGCTGATCCTCGGCTCCGGCCCCGCCGGGCTTTCCGCCGCCATCTACGGTGCGCGCGCGGGGATGAAGCCGATCCTCGTTCAGGGCATTCAGCCCGGCGGTCAGCTGATGACCACCACCGACGTCGAGAACTACCCCGGCTTCGCCGACGTCATCCAGGGCCCGTGGCTGATGGAGCAGATGCAGAAGCAGGCCGAGCACGTCGGGACGACGATGATGTGGGACACCGTCGTCGACGTCGACCTGACGCGCCGTCCGTTCCGCCTGACCGGCGACAGCGGCGACGTGTACGAGGGCGAGGTGCTGGTGATCGCGACGGGCGCACAGGCCAAGTGGCTCGGGCTCGCCAGCGAGGAGGCGATGAAGGGCAAGGGCGTTTCCGCCTGCGCGACGTGCGACGGCTTCTTCTATCGCGGCAAGAAGGTGGCGGTGATCGGCGGCGGCAACACCGCGGTCGAGGAAGCGCTGTATCTCACCAACCATTCGGACGATGTGACGCTGATCCACCGCCGCGATAGGCTGCGTGCCGAGCGCATCCTGCAGGAACGGCTGTTCGCGCACCCCAACATCACCGTGCTGTGGAACAAGGAGGTGCGCGAGTTCGTCGACGGCGGCGGCAACGCCGGGCTCGTCGCGCTCGATCTGGAGGATACGCGGACCGGCGAGCACAGCCGGCTCGACGTCGACGGCGGGTTCGTCGCGATCGGTCATCACCCGGCAACCGAGCTGTTCCGTGGGCACCTCGCGCTCGACGAGGATCATTACATCGCGGTCGAGACCGGCTCGACGCGTACCAGCATCCCCGGGGTGTTCGCGTGTGGCGACGTGATGGACAAGACCTATCGCCAGGCGGTGACCGCGGCGGGAACCGGATGCATGGCGGCGCTCGATGCCGAGCGCTTCCTTGCCGAGGCGGACTTCGAGCGGCTCGCCGAAGCGGCGGAATGAGCGTCTTTCCGTCGCGGCGGGGTTGACCGCGCGCCGCGCTTTTCCTCTTGAGATATCAGAACGAAGCGGCGCGACGGAGCAGAGCCGACGCGCCGATCAGGGAGAGTGTGTTCGATGAAGTTGCGTATCGCGCTGGCGCTTGGCGCCGCGTTGCTGGCGATGCCGATCGCGGCACAGGAGAGGCCCGACGGTAGGGTGGAGGGCAAGGCTGCCGTGAGGGCCGACGACGCCGCGATCCCGCCGCCGACCGTTTCGGTGACCCGGCATAGCGGCACCTTCGGCGGCACGCGGATCAACTATCGCGCGATCGCCGGCGACACGTATCTGAAGGACAAGGACGGCAAGCCGCTCGCGTCGATTACGTCGTACAGCTACATCAAGGAAGGACCGGTCGATCCCAAGCGACCGGTGACCTTCCTGTGGAACGGCGGGCCGGGCTCGGGCTCGCTGTGGCTGCACATGGGCGCGTTCGGTCCGCGGCGGGTGGTCATCCCGTCGGACGCACGCGATGATGGCGCGCCGCCCTATCCGATCGTCGACAATCCCGATTCGCTGCTCGACGTCACCGACATCGTATTCATCGATCCCGTCGGCACCGGCTTCAGCCGCGCGTTGGGGACGAAGGACCCGAAGGATTACTGGGGCGTCACCAAAGACGCCAAATCGATGGCCGAGTTCATCCGGCTGTGGCTCAACGCCAACGGGCGATGGAACGCGCCCAAGTTCATCGGCGGTGAGAGCTACGGCACCACGCGCTCGGCGGCGGTGATCAACGAGCTCGAAGGCGCGGGCTTCACCGACGTGTCGATCAACGGCATCCTGCTGATCTCGTCGATCCTCGATTTCAGCGCCGCAGCCGACTCACCAGGCAACGAACTCGGCTACGTCACCAACCTGCCGTCGATGGCGGCGACTGCCTGGTACCACAACAAGGTGGCGAACCGCCCCGCGACCGTCGAGGAATTCGTCGCGGAGGCGAAGGCGTTCGCGATCGGGCCCTATGCCATCGCGCTGCTCAAGGGCAATGCGCTGACCGCGGCTGAGCGCCAGCAGGTTCTGCCGCAGCTGTCACGCTTCACCGGCGTATCGCAGGAGTATCTCGCGCGCGCCGATCTGCGCCTGTCGCCCGGCCGTTTTTACAAGGAACTGCTGCGCGACCGGGGGCAGACGATCGGGCGGCTGGATACGCGCTATCTCGGCAAGGACTACGACGATGCCGGCGAGGAGCCCGACAACGATCCCAGCTTCTACGCGATCGACGGCGCGTATACCGCGGCGATGAACCAGCATTCGCGCGAGTTCCTCAACTATTCGCCGGACCTCACCTACTCCTCGATCGGCGGCGTGCGCGACTGGGACTGGAAGATCGGCGGGCCGCGCGGCGGCGAGGGCTATCTCAACGTTGCGCCCTATATCGGCCGCGCGCTGCGCGAGAACAGCGGGCTGCGCGTGTTCGTCGGCCAGGGATATTATGATTTCGCGACGCCGTTCTTCGGCGCGGAATATTCGCTGAACCGTACGGGCATTCCGAACGACGGGCGGATCAGCTGGCATTGGTACCACGCCGGGCACATGATGTACGTGCGCGACGAGGACCTGCGCAAATTGTCGAGCGATATCCGCGGCTTCATCCGCGCGCGCTGAGCCTCGCGCTAGATAGCGGCCCGGATCGCTGCTTCGAGCGCCGCCGCGTCGCTGGCGCGCGCGAAGCTGTGCGATCCGGTGTCGATCGTCACCGTCCGCGGTGCGACGCCGGCGCGGCGCGCGGCATCGGCGTAGGCAATCGCGGTGGCATCGTGCCGCGCGAGGACGATCGTCGCATCGGCGCCCCAGCCGGCGATCGCCGCCAGTGTGCGATCGGCGATTGTCGGCGTTCGCTTTGGCACGGCGAGCCGGGCGAGCCCGCGGGCCAGCTTACTTAGCGAGACGCCGCGGCGCGCGATGCGCCACCAGGCCGCCGGATCGCGCAGCCGCGCGGCATAATGCGCGCGGATCGCGGCGGTGGGGGGCAGATCGTCGGCGGGCGGCACGGTGAACGGATTGGCGAGCACGACTGCCGCGAACCCGGCGTCGCGACCCCACCAGGCGAGCGTCGTCGCTGCGTCACAATTGCCGAAGCCGACGATGCGCGTCACCGTCGGCTGCGCGCGGCGGAACGCCGCGACTGCGGCAAGGAGATCGTCGCGGCCTACGGTGTAGCCGGCGTTGACCCCGCCCGAATCCCCAATGCCGCGGCGATCGTAGCGGAACACCGACAGGCCATCCGCCGACAGCCGCGCCGCAAGCTGCGCCATGCCGCGATGCGCGCCGGCACGAATCTCGTTGCCGCCTGATACGATCAGCAACCCGGTCGCCGCGTCGCCCGCGTCGAGCGAGCCGATGAGCGTGTCTCCTTCGCAGTCGAAGGCGATGATCCGCCGCGCCGTCACGCGCCGATCCACGTCGCAACGTCGTCGGCGATCGCGGCCTGCAGCCCCGCATCGCCGCCCGGCTCGCTCGCGCGCCACAGCGGCGGGCCGGCGAGCTTGCGGTCCGCGGCGCGCGGGTCGCTGTCGAGCCGAACGACGCGGAGGCGGCCGGTGATCGACGGTTCCTGCCCGGCGAGCCCGTCGAGCAGCGCCGCCGACAGGTGATTGCCGCCGAAGTCCTCCCCGCCGCCCGTCTGACGCAGGCGCAACAGCTCACGCCGTACGGCATCGCCCGACTGCGGCGCGAGATACCAGCGGCCCGCCGCATCGGCGTCCGCGTCGACCAACGCGCCGCCACGACACGCGACGACATACACGTCGCCCGCTACCTGCGCGCAGGCGGCGGCGAAAGCGGTCCGCCACGCCGCCAGCGTCGCGGCGGCCGTTGGAAGCTCGCTCTCGCCGGTACCGGGCAGATCGGGCAGCGCGGCGGCAATCCCGCGCGCGGCCAGTCGGCGCGCGACGTCGACGAACGCCGCCCGTGTGCGGTTGGCTTCCTCGAACAGCGGCAGCGCGATGACGACGGTTCTGTCTGCGTCGTCGCCGAAGCGCAGCATCGCCTCGCTGCCGCCCGCCCATTCGTACCGCGTAATCCGTAACCGGTCCGCGGCACGCGTCATCGGCTTACAGCAGCGCCTTGGTCGCAGCGAAAGTGGTGAGCGCGCCGAACGTCTCGAGCATCTCGCCGTCGACCTCGTCGTCGTCGATCACGATGCCGAGGCGATCCTCGATCTCGGTCAGCACGCCGGCCACGGCCATCGAATCGAGTTCGGGCAGCGCGCCGAACAGCGGCGTGGTATCGTCGAAGGCGGCGACCTGCGCGTCCGACAGCGCCAGAACGTCCTTGAGCACGGCGCGAACCGTTGCGTCGACTTCGGTCTTGCTATCCGGAATCATTGGCGGCCCCCGCGAATTTTGTTGCGGCGCGATAGGCCGGGGGGATGAATTCCGCAACGCCCCGGCGCTATGGAGCGACCGATGGTCCCGCTCGATCCAATTCCCCGGCCGATCGATCACGTGCTGGCCGGCCGCCCGGATGCGCCGGCACTGCGCGATCGCGCGGGCACGATGACCTTCGCCGAGGTGGAGGCGGAGGTCGCACGGCTCGCGGGCTGGCTGGCGGGGCAGGGGTTTGCCGCAGGCGACCGCATCGCGACCTGGCTCCCCAAGACGCGCGAGGCGTGTCTGATGCCGCTCGCCGCGCCGCGCGCGGGCCTCGTTCACGTGCCGATCAATCCGCTGCTCAAGCGCGCGCAGGTCGGGCATATCCTGGCCGACAGTGGCGCGCGCCTGCTGCTGACCCAAGAGGCGCGCGCGGCGACTCTCGAGGCGAGTGACCGCGGCGATGCGGCGATCGTCACCGCGACCGGGGAGGGGGACGCGCTGCCGCCCTCATCCGACGATCCGCAGGCGCTGGCGGCGATCCTCTACACGTCGGGATCGACCGGCCGGCCGAAGGGCGTGATGCTGAGCCACGCGAACCTGTGGCTCGGCGCGAACAGCGTCGCGCATTACTTAGCGCTCGAGCCGCACGACATCGTCCTTGGCGTCCTGCCGCTGAGCTTCGATTACGGGCAGAACCAGCTGTTCTCGACATGGGCGGCGGGCGCGTGCGTCGCGCCGCTCGATTATCTCACCGCGCGCGACGTCATCAAGGCGGTCGAGCGCACCGACGCGACGACGCTCGCCGGCGTGCCGCCCTTGTGGGTCCAGCTGCTCGAGACGGAGTGGCCCGAGGCGGCGCGGCACGCGCTGCGGCGGCTGACCAATTCGGGCGGCGCGCTGACGGTGCGGATAGTGCACGCGCTGCGCGAACGCTTCCCGGCGGCGGACCTCTACCCGATGTACGGCCTGACCGAGGCGTTCCGGTCGACCTATCTGCCGCCCGCGCTCGTCGACGCGCATCCCGAATCGATCGGCCGCGCGATCCCGCACGCGGAGATCATGCTCGTGCGGCCCGATGGAACGCCCGCCGGCGCCGGTGAGCCGGGCGAACTGGTCCATGCCGGGCCGCTCGTCGCGCAGGGCTATTGGCGCGATCCGGCGCGCACGGCGGCACGGTTTCGCCCGGCACCTGCCTTCTCTCGCTTCGGCGGCACCGCCGTATGGTCGGGCGACACGGCGGTCGCCGACGAAGCCGGGCTGCTGCGCTTCGTCGGACGCGACGATGAGATGATCAAATCCGCCGGCAACCGCATCAGCCCGGGCGAGATCGAAGAGGCGGTGGTCGCCGGTGGTGAGGCACACGAGGCGGTAGCGGTCGGCGTGCCCGACGCGCGGCTCGGGCAGGCGATCGTCGTCGTCGCGCGCGGCGACGCGGCTGCCGAGCCAGCACTGCGCGACCGGCTGAAGCGCGATCTGCCCAATTTCATGCAGCCGGCGCGGATAGCGTGGCGCGACGATCTGCCGCGCAATGCGAACGGCAAGCTCGACCGCGCGGCGATCGCCGCATCGGTCCGCGTGGAGGAGACGTCATGAGCAAGCCGTTCGGGCCGGTGCCACCGCCGTTCGCGGCGCAGACGGGCATGTTGACGATCGGCGGGCGCTCCGCGGACGCGTGGGTCGCGGCGCACGGATCGCCGCTGTTCGTCTACGATCCCACGATCGTCGCGCAGAAGATCGCCGCGTTCCGCGCGGCTTTCCCCGGCATCGATCTGCACTATGCGATCAAGGCCAATCCCTTCGCGCCGCTGCTCGCCGCGATCGCGCCGCTCGTCGATGGGCTCGACGTGGCGTCCGCCGGCGAGCTCGCGAAGGCGCAGGCGGTGAAGCCCGCGGCGACGATCAGCTTCGCCGGGCCGGGCAAGCGCGACGTCGAGCTGGAAGCGGCGATCATCGCCGGCGCGACGCTCAACGTCGAATCGGAGGGGGAGGCGCGCCGCGCGCTCGCGATCGGAACGCGTGTAGGGCGGACGCCGCAGCTCGCGATTCGCGTCAATCCCGACATCGAGCTGAAGGGTTCGGGGATGAAGATGGGCGGTCGCCCGTCGCCCTTCGGCGTCGACTCGGAACGCGCGGCGGCGCTGGTCCGCGCGATCGTCGGGGCGGGCGCCGAGTGGCGCGGCTTCCACATCTTCGCCGGCAGCCAGGCGCTCGACACCGATGCGCTGATCGAGACGCAGGCCGCGACGCTCGCGCTCGCCGAGCGGCTGTCCGACGAAGCCGGGCACGTGCCGCCGCTCGTCAATCTCGGCGGCGGATTCGGCATTCCTTATTTTCCCGGTGACGTGCCGGTCGCGATCGATCGGATTGGCGCCGCGCTGGCGGAACGGCTGGCGACATCGCCGCTGACGGCGGCCGGCACGCGCTACGCGATCGAGCTCGGCCGCTGGCTGGTCGGCGAGTGCGGCGTGTATCTGACGCGGATCGTCGACCGTAAGGAGAGCCGCGGGGAGACGTTCCTCGTCGTCGACGGCGGCATGCATCATCAGCTCGCCGCCAGCGGCAATTTCGGCACGGTGGTGCGGCGCAACTATCCGGTCGCGATCGCGCGCCGGCTGGGCGAGCCGGCGAGCGATGCCGTCTCGGTGGTTGGCTGCCTGTGCACCCCGCTCGACCGGCTAGCCGACCGGGTGGCGCTGCCGCCGGCGGATGTCGGCGACGTCGTCGCGATCTTCCTCGCCGGCGCCTATGGCGCGACCGCCAGCCCGGCGGCGTTCCTCGGCCATCCCGCGCCGGCCGAGGTCCTCGCCGAGGCGTCCTAAACGCTATCTTCACCTCTTCCCCGCATAGCCGATCCTAAGCGCAACCGGTTTCGGGGCAGTTCACCCCGACGCCGGCCCCCAACGCGCCGACGGAGGTTTTTTGCGATGCGTTTCCCGCGTGGTTCGAAGGCTTTGCTGGCAGCAACGCTGGCGTCGACCGCCCTTTCCGGCTGCATGAATGGCCGCAGCGCCGGCGCCGAGCTGCCGCCCGCGGCATTCGTCGCGAGCAAGGAGCAGCCCGGCGAAGAATATGTCATCGGCCCGCTCGATTCGCTGCAGATCTTCGTCTGGCGCAATCCCGAACTGTCGTCGAAGGTGCAGGTGCGCCCCGACGGCCGCATCACCACGCCGCTGGTCAACGACATGCCGGCGGTTGGCAAGACCCCGGCGATGCTGGCCGACGACATGAAGCTGGCGCTGCGCGAGTATATCAAGGACCCGATCGTCAGCGTCATCGTCGACAGCTTCTCGGGCACGTACAGCCAGCAGGTGCGCATCGTCGGCGCGACCGAGAAGCCCGCGTCGCTGCCGTACCGCGCCAACATGACGCTGCTCGACGCGATGATCGCGGTCGGCGGGCTCAACGAATATGCCGCCGGCAACCGCGCGCGGCTCGTCCGCTACGATCGCGCGACGGGCAAGCAGAAGGAATACAATCTCAGCATCAACCGCCTGCTCAAGAACGGTGATTCGAGCGCGAACGTCCGGCTGGAGCCGGGCGACGTGATCATTATCCCCGAGAGCATGTTCTGAGGCCGCCGGCGTGAACGGGCTCTTCGGAGAAATCAGGCTCGCGGTGCACGCGATCTGGACGAGGCGGTGGCTGGCACTGGCCGTCGCCTGGGCGATCTGCGTGCTCGGCTGGCTGGTCGTCAGCCAGCTGCCGAGCAAGTACGAGAGCCGTGCGCGCGTGTTCGTGCAGATGCGCTCGATCCTGCCGCCGGGCACCGACGGCAGCCAGATCGGCGAGCAGCAGCGCGACGTCGATACCGTGCGCCAGACGCTGACGTCGGCGGTGAACCTGGAAAAGGTGGTGCGCGGCACCGACCTCGCGAAATCGGTATCGACCGATCGCGACGTCGCCGATCGCGTCGCGGGCCTGCAGAATGCGATCAAGATCACCGCGCAGCAGGACAATCTTTTCGAGATCGTCACCACTGCGGCGACGCCCAAGCTCGCCACCAGCATCACGCAGAAGCTGATCGACATCTTTGTCGAGACCAACCTCTCCGACGATCGCACGCAGAGCACGCAGACGCTGCAATTCCTCGACGGGCAGTTGAAGGAGCTCGGCGGGAAGCTGCAGGACGCCGAAGCGAAGCGCGCCGATTTCCAGAACCGCTACCTCGGCTCGCTGCCGGGCACCGGATCGGTCAGCGACCGCATCGGCGCCGCCCGCGCGCAGATGAGCCAGGTCGACGGCGATCTCGCCGCGGCGAGCTCGAGTCTCGCGGCGCTCCAGGGGCAGCTTGCCGGCACGCCGCAGACGATCGCCGGGGCGGGGATCGCCCCCGGTGTCGGTCCGGCGCGCGCGCGCGTCGCAGCGATCCAGGGCCAGCTCGCCGATGCGCGTGGCCGCGGGTACACCGAGAACCATCCCGACGTCGTGGCGCTGAAGGTACAGCTTGCCCAGGCGCAGGGCGCTGCGCGCGGCGAGCCGGTCGGCGCGGGCGGCGGCGGCACGCCGAATCCGGCGTATCTCTCGCTCCAGTCGATGCTCGCCGATCGGCAGGCGGCAGTCGCCGCGCTGCGCATGCGCAAGCAGCAGCTGCAGGGCGATTTCGATACGCTCAATGCCAAGCTGACCGAGGATCCCGAGGTCGCCGCGCAGCAGGGCGAGATCGAACGCAACTTCACCGTGCTGAAGGATCAGTACGATCGCCTGCTCGCACAGCGTGAACAGACGAGCCTGCGTAGCCAGGCGCAGACGCAGACCGATGCGGTGCGTTTCAGCGTGATCGATCCGCCGACGCAGCCGCGCACCCCGACGGCGCCGAACCGTCCGCTGCTACTCACCGGCGTGCTGATCGCCGGGCTGCTCGGCGGACTCGGCGCGGCGTTCGCGATGGGGCAGCTTCAGGCGACCTTCCCGACCGCGCAGCGGCTGGAAAAGGCGTCGGGCATGCCAGTGATCGGCTCGATTGGCGAAATGCTGACGCGCCATCAGGCCGAACAGCGCCGCAAGCGGCTGACGTGGTTCGCCGGCGGTCTGGGCGCGCTCGGCGTCGGTTACGTGGCGCTGCTCGGCGTCGAAATGCTCCAGCGGGGTCTAGCGGCATGACGCACGCCACCAAGCGCCACGACGAATCGCTCATCGAGCGCGCCGCCAAGGTCTACGATTTCGGTGCGCACCTGCGCCGCCGCGACGTGGCGCCTGCGTCGGCGGACACGCCCGACATGCCGTGGCAGGATCATGACGCCGTAACGCCGGCCGAGCAGACTGCTGCCCTGCCCGTCGCGCGAGGCAACGAGTCGGATGCAGAGGCGTCGGTGATCGACGCCCCGGCGGACGATCGCGCGCTCGACCTGACGCTCGATCTCATCCACGCCGCGCCGCCGCCGCCGCTGGGCGCAGAGCGGCTCTCGCCCGAGGCGGCCGCGACGCTCGCCGCGATTCCGCCCGAGCTGCGTGCCGGGGCGGAGCCGGAAACCGAGGGCGACATCCTGCCGCCCGGCATCGCGCACATCGATCGCACGATGCTAGCGGAGAAGGGCATGCTCGTCCCCGGCGCGCCGATCGGCGCGCTCGCCGAGGAATTCCGGTTGGTGAAGCGCCAACTGTTGCTCAACGCGCGCACGATCGCCGCCGGGCCGCTGGGCGACCGGGCCCGCACGATCCTGGTCGGGTCGGGCAAGCCGGGCGACGGCAAGACATTCTGCGCGATCAACCTCGCGATCAGCCTCGCGGCGGAGCGCGACGTCGAAGTGGTGCTGGTCGACGGCGATTTCGCCAAGCCCGACGTCATGGCTTCGCTCGGCCTGTCGGATTCGACCGGCTTCCTCGACATCCTCGGCGATCCGACGATCGATCCCGAGGAGTGCATCGTGCGCACCGACGTGCCGCAGCTGTCGCTGCTGCCCGCCGGCAAGCGCACGCATGCCGATACCGAATTGCTCGCCAGCGCGCGTACCAGCGACATCATCGATCGTCTGCTCGCGGCCAATCCCGATCGGTTGATCGTATTCGACACACCGCCTGCGCTCGCCGCGTCGCCGGCCTCGGTGCTGGCGCTGCTCGTCGGGCAAGTGATGCTGGTGGTGCGCGCCGATCGCACGACCGAGGCCGACGTGCGCGAGGCGGTGAACCTGCTCGACGGGTGCGAGCGGATCAGCCTGGTGCTCAATTCTGTGTCCTACGAACCCGGCGGCGGCCGGTTCGGCAGCTATTACGGTCAGGAGAAGTGACGTGGTGAGGCCATGGGCCAATGCGCTCGGCTGCGGCATCGGGCTGGCGATGATCCTCGCCGCCAACGCCGCCGATGCCCGCGACCGGTATGTCGCGCCCTATATCGAACTGACGCAGGTTTTCGACGCCGATCTTACCAACGACGATGTCGTGACCTACTCGCAGATCGCGGTGGGGATCGATGCGGCCGTCACCGGTCGGCGTGCCGAGGCGCAGGTCAGCTACCGCTACGAGCGGCGGATCGACTGGGACGACCGGATCGCCGACAGCGACGTCCACACCGGGCTCGCGCGCGGATCGGTCAGCCTTGCGCCAGGTGTGGCGATCGAGGGCGGGGCGATCGCCACGCGCGCCCGCTCCGACATCCGCGGCGCGGCGCCGGGCAATTTTGTCGGCAACGTCGACAATGTGACGCAGGTCTATTCGGTCTATGCCGGCCCGAGCGTGTCGGGCAGCGCCGGCCCGGTGCAGCTCGCCGCTTCCGCCTTCGGCGGCTACACCAAGGCCGAGGCACCGTTCTCGACCGGAATCGACGCGGGGCAGCGCCGGCTCGATTATTACGACGATTCGACCAATTTCATCGCGCAGGCTTCCGCCGGTGTCGCGGCGGGCACGGTGCTGCCGGTCGGCGTCACGGTCAGCGGCGCGTACGAGCGCGAGGATGCCGGCCAGCTCGATCAGCAGTATGAGGGCTATTACGCGCGTGGCGACGTGACGCTGCCCGTCAGCCGCACCGTCGCGGTGCGTGGCGGCGTCGGCTACGAGAAGATCGAGGCCAGCCAGAAGGACGCGCTGGTCGATGCCAACGGCGATCCGGTGCTCGACGGCAACGGCCGCTTCGTCACCGATCCCGCTTCGCCGCAGCGCATCGCCTATAATACCGACGGGCTGATCTACGACGCCGGTGTCATCTGGCGCCCGTCGCGGCGGCTCGAGCTGACGGCGAACGCCGGTTGGCGCTACGGCGGCGAGACCTATTTCGGCACGCTGAGCTGGGCGATGGACCGTGACACGGGCGTCCAGGTCGCGGTGTACGACGGCATCGAGACGTTCGGACGCCAGCTGCGCGACGGCGTGCGCGATCTGCCTACCTCGTTCCAGGGCAGCGCCAACCCGTTCGGGCAGCAGTTCAACGGCTGCATCTTCGGCGGTCGTCCCGGCGCGAACGGGACGAGCGCGGGCGGGGCGGGTGCCGGCGGCTGCCTCAACGACGTGTTCCAGTCTATCTCGACCGCGAGCTATCGCGCACGCGGCATCGACGGCGTCATCTCCACCACGCGCGGGCGGACGAGCTACGGCGTCGGCGCCGGCTATGCCAACCGTCGCCTCAACGTGCCGCGCCTCGCGCCTGGTACGGTAGCCTATGGCGTCAACGACGAAAGCTATTACGCGCAGCTGTTCTGGTCGCGCGCCTTGAGCCGCGTGTCGCAGGTCGATGCCAATCTCTTCGCCAATTACTACCAGAGCGGGCTCGACGATGCCGACGGCGTCTTCAATCTGGGCGCGACGGGGACGTACAGCCACCAGTTCGGTCGTCTCGGCACCGTCGCCTCGCTCGGCGTCTACACCTTCGATCAGGAACGCTTCGACAGCCAGTGGTCGGCACAGGCGCTGCTCGGCGCGCGGTACACCTTCTAGAGGATAACTCGGCATGTACGAGGAACATTTCGGGCTGACCGATCGGCCCTTCCAGCTGACGCCGGACCCGCGCTACTGGTTCGATTCGGCAACGCACCGCAAGGCGATGGCCTATCTCGGCTATGGCCTCGCGCAGGGGGAGGGGTTCATCGTCATCACCGGCGATATCGGCGCGGGCAAGACGACGCTGGTCGGCCATGTCACGGCGCAGATCGATCCCGCCAACCTGACGGTGATCAACATCGTCTCGACCGCGATTGAGGCGGACGATCTGCTGCGCACCGTCGCGACCGGGCTCAACGTCGATCCCGCCGGCAAGAGCAAGGCCGAGCTGCTGACCGTGATCGAGCGCGGGCTGCACGGCATCGCGCGCACCGGGCGGCGCACGCTGCTGATCGTCGACGAGGCGCAGGCGCTGCCCGTGTCGGCACTCGAAGAGCTGCGCATGCTGTCGAACTTCCAGGCCGGCGGGCGCGCGCTGTTGCAGATCTTCCTGCTCGGTCAGCCCGAGTTCCGCGAGCGGCTCAACGGCTCCGACCGGCTCGAGCAGCTGCGCCAGCGCGTGATCGCGATCCATCATCTCGATCCGATGAACCCCGACGAGATCGCGGAGTATGTCGGTCACCGGCTGCGCATCGCCGGGTGGCAGGGCACGCCCGATTTCGCCGACAACGTCTTTCCGGTGCTCTATCGCGCCAGCGGTGGCGTCCCGCGGCGGCTCAATCAGCTGATGAACCGCGTGATGCTTCACGCCGCGATCACCGATGCGACGCTGATCGATGCCGCGCTCATCAACACGGTTCGCGCCGATGCCGCGCGCGATCTGCCCAACGTGGTACGGCCGGCGCCGGTAATGAAGGCGGTGCCCGATGCCGAGCCGGTCACGCCGGATGGGACGCGTGCGGAATCCGCCGAGCCCGCCCCGCTCGACCCCGTCGTGCTCGATCGCATCGCCTCGCTCGAGAAGCGCATCGAGGAGCAGGACGTCGCGCTGCGCCGCGTGCTGACGCTGCTCGTCGACTGGGTCGAGAGCGAGGCCCCGGCACCGCGCGGCGGGCTGGAAGCGGTGCGCGGCGCCGCGGCGTGACATGAACGCGCCCTTCAAGGTGCCCGAGGTTGACGCTGTGATCGTCAACGGCATGTCGGTCGACGTCGAGGAATGGTTCCAGGTCGGCGCGTTCGAGCGCACGATCGACAAGGCCGACTGGGAACGGCTGGAGAGCCGCGTCGTGGCCAATACCGGCCGCGTGATCGACCTGTTTGCCGAGACGGGGACGCGCGCCACCTTCTTCACGCTCGGCTGGGTGGCGGCGCGTCACCCCGCGCTGATCCGCCGCGTCGTCGAGGCGGGGCACGAGATCGCCAGCCACGGCTGGGATCACCAGCGCGTCTTCACGATGGATGCGGCCACCTTCCGCGCCGATCTCGCGCGCGCGCGCACCGCCCTAGAAGATGCGGGCGGCGTCGCCGTCACCGGCTATCGCGCGCCGAGCTTCTCGATTGATACGCGAACGCCTTGGGCGCACCGAGTCCTCGCCGAGGCGGGGTACGATTACTCCTCCAGCGTCGCGCCGGTCGCGCACGATCATTATGGCTGGCGCGAGAGTCCGCGCTTCGCCTGGCGTCCGCTCGCCGACAGCCACCTGATCGAGCTTCCCGTCTCGACCGCAGCGCTGGCGGGTCGCCGGCTCGCGGTCGGCGGCGGGTTCTTCCGTCTACTGCCTGCCGCGCTGACCGGCCTCGCCGTCCGCCAAGCGAATGCCGCCGGCCATGGCGGGATGTTCTATTTCCACCCGTGGGAAATCGATCCCGACCAACCGCGCGTCGCCGCCGCGCCGATACGCTCGAAGCTGCGCCACTACAGCCGGCTGGGCGCGATGGCGGGCAAGTTGCGCGGCCTCGTCCGCCGCCACGACTGGGGACGCGTTGATGCCGTCGCGGCGCGGGAGCGGCGCTGGTGAACGCGCATAGCCGGATCGCGGCGGACCTCGTCGTGCGCGAGGCGATCGACGAGGACACGGCGGTCGACGCCTTCGTGCGTGCGCAGCCCGATGCGACACCGTTCCACCTCACCGCCTGGACGCGTGCCGTCGAGCACGGCTGCGGCCAGCGTGCGCGCTTCTTCGTGGCGGAGCGTGGAGGGCGGATCGTCGGCTATCTGCCACTCACCGAAATGCGATCCGCGCTGTTCGGCAAAGGGCTGGTATCGTCCGCGTTCGCGGTCGGCGGCGGGATCCTTGGCGACGGCGTCGAGCCGCTCGCCACCGCGGCGCGCGCGCTCGGTTACCCCTCGATCGAGCTGCGCGGCGGGCCCGCCCCGAGCGGCTGGGCGATCGATCGCGACACGAGCCTCGGCTTCGCCCGCCCGCTCGCGCCCAGCGACGAGGCCGAACTGCTCGCCATCCCGCGCAAGCAGCGCGCCGAGGTGCGCAAGGCGCTGGCGAACGATCTCGACGTCGTGATCGGCGGTGCCGAGCTCGCCGCCGAGCATTTCCGTATTTACGCCGAATCGACGCGCAACCTGGGCTCGCCGGTGTTTCCGCCCAAGCTGCTGGCCGGCGCGCTCGACACGATGGACGCCGACATCCTCACTGTGCGGCATCGCGGCCGTGCCGTGGCGAGCGTGCTCAGCCTCTATCTCAACGGCACCGTCTATCCCTATTGGGGCGGGGGGACTGAGGCGGCGCGCGGTCTGCGTGCGAACGACCGGATGTATTTCGCGCTGATGGCGCACGCCCGTGTGCGCGGCTGCACGCGGTTCGATTTCGGCCGCTCGAAGGTCGGCAGCGGGCCGGCGGCGTTCAAGAAGAACTGGGGGTTCGAAGGCGTCCCGCTCGCCTACGCCAAATGGTCGAGCGGTCCGATGCGCGAAGTCGACCCGCGCAACCCGAAATACGCACTGATGGTGCGCGCGTGGAAGAAGTTGCCGCTGCCGATCGCGATGCGTGCGGGGCCGTGGATCAGCCGCGGGCTCGGCTGAGGCAGGCATGGCCACGATGGAGATCCTGTTCATCGCGCACCGCGCGCCGTTTCCGCCCGACCGCGGCGATCGGATCCGCAGCTACAACGTGCTGCGCTATCTCGCGGCGCGCGCGCGTGTCCATCTCGTCGCCTTTACCGACGATGCCGCAGAGATGACGGCGGCCGATCGCGCGCTGGTCGACGAATGCGTTTTGGTCCCACGCACCAAGTCGCGTCCGCGTGCCGCGATCGAGGCGTTGGCGCACGGGCAGCCCCTGTCGATCGCGGCGTTCGCCGATCCGCGTGTCGCGGCGGCCGTCGCCGATATCGTGGCACGCCGACCGATCGCGGCGATCTACGTCTTCTCGGGGCAGATGGCGCAATATCTACCCGCTGAGCGTCCGCGCACGGCGATGGACTTCGTCGATCTCGATTCGGCGAAGTTCGCGGCCTATGCCGATTCTTCGCGCGGGGCCATGCGCTGGCTGATGCGGCGCGAGGCACGGCTGCTCGGCGACTATGAGCGCGCGGTGGCGTCGATTGTCGATGCGAGCCTTTTTGTCAGCGCCCCCGAAGCCGCGCTGCTGCCCGGCAGCGGGGTCCTCGAGAGCGGCATCGACACGAACTTCTACGATCCTGCGATCCTGCCCATGTCCTCGCCGCATCCGCTGATCGTTTTCACCGGCCAGATGGATTACCGGCCGAACGTCGACGCAGTGACGTGGTTCGCGCACGACGTGCTGCCGCGCATCCCGTGTGCACTTTTCGCGATCGTCGGCCGTGCGCCGACTGCGGCGGTGCGCGCGCTCGCCGGTGAGCGCGTGACGGTAACGGGCGAGGTGGCGGACGTGCGCGGCTGGCTCGCCGCTGCCGACGTCGTCGTCGCGCCGCTCAAGCTGGCGCGCGGTATCCAGAACAAGGTGCTTGAGGCGATGGCGATGGCACGGCCCGTCGTAGCCAGCCCGGCGGCGGGGGAGGGGATCGACCATGCCGGCACGATCCGCATCGCGAACGGCGCGGGCGATTACGCCGCGGCGATCGCCGCGCTGCTGGCCGATCCGGCAGGTGCCGCGGCGCTCGGCCGCGCAGCCCGCGTGCAGGTGACGAAACGATACGGCTGGGATGCGCGGCTCGCCCCGCTCGACGCGATCCTCGGGCTACCGACGACGGCGCGCGCCGCGGCATGACGATCGCGCTGCCCGTCCCCACCATGGCCGTTCCTGCAGCATGGCGCGCACACCTCTCCGCGCTCGCCGCCGTCGCCGCGGCGATCCTGCTGCTATTCCGCCGCGATGTTGCCGAGCTGGTCGATATCTGGTGGACCAGCACGACCTACGGCCACTGCCTATTCATTGCGCCCGTCGTTGCCTGGCTCGTTTGGACGCGGCGCGGCGAATTGGCGCAGCTGTGTCCGATGGCGTGGTGGCCCGGGCTCGCGCTGGTCGCGGCGGGCGGCGCTGGCTGGCTGCTCGGCGAGGCGGCGGGCGCGGCCTTCGCGCGTCAGCTCGGACTGGTAATGATGCTGCAGGGCGCGGTCGTCACGTTGCTCGGCCCGCACGTCGCACGCGGCATCGCTTTTCCACTCGGCTACGCGCTGTTCATGGTGCCGTTCGGCGAGTGGCTCGAGCCGCCGCTCCAGGCGATCACCGTCGCGATGGTCATGCCGCTGCTGCACCTTGTCGGCGTGCCGGCGGCGGTGGACGGCGTGCTTATCCACGCCGGGCGCTATTATTTCGAGGTGGCCGAAGCCTGTTCGGGATCGAAGTTCGTGCTGTCGATGGCGGCCTACGGGGTGCTTGTCGCCAATGTCTGCTTCCGCTCGGCGCGGCGGCGCGCGATCTTTCTCGTCGTCGCTTTGATCATTCCTGTGCTCGCCAACGGCGTGCGCGCGTTCGCGACGATCTGGGCGGCGGAACTCACCAGCCTGGAGGCGGCGACGGGCTTCGACCACATCGTCTACGGCTGGATCTTCTTCGCCTTCGTCATGATTGCAGTGATGGCGGTCGGCTGGCGCTGGTTCGATCGCGCGCCCGACGATGCGGCGTTCGATCCCGCGACGCTGCCGCCGCCGCGCCGCCACCGCGTCGCGCTGCTCCCGGCGGCGATCGGGGCGGTCCTGCTCGCGGCGCTGTTCCCTGCTTGGTCCGCGGCGATCGCCGGCCGTTCGCAGCCGTTGCCCGCAGCGCTCGCCGCCCCCGTCGTGCCGGGCTGGACGCGCATCGACCCGCGCACGTCGGCGCCGTGGCGGCCGAGCTATCCGGCCGCCGACCGCCAGCTGTTCGCACGCTACGTCGATTCCCGGGGGAATGCGGTCGACCTTGCGCTCGCCTTGTTCGCCGCGCAGCATGAGGGGAAGGAAGTCGTCGCCTACGGCACCGGCGTGCTGCGCGCGGGCGACCGGTGGCTGCGCGTCGCAGATCTGCCCGCGATTGACGGCGGCGCGGTGATGCGGATTACCGCCGTCGGCGCCGCCGGAACCCCGGTGGAGCGCGTCGTCGCGACGTGGTACCGCGTCGGTGGAATCGTGACGGACAGCCCGACCATCGTGAAACTCGCAACGCTGAAGGCGCGGCTGATCGGCGGCGAGCCGGGCGCGGTGGCGCTGCATCTGTCGGCCGAACGGCTTGCGGGGCGTGACCCTGCTGCGGCGATCGCACGTTTCCGCGCTGCGCTCGGCCCGATCGATCAGGCGACCGCCAGGGCGCTGCGCTGATGTGCGGCCTCGCCGGCCTGTTCCATCCCGAAACGCCTAAGCCGGTCGATCCGGCACGTATCCGCGCGATGACCGATGCGATGGCGGTGCGCGGCCCCGATGGCGAGGGGGTGTGGACCGCGCCCGGCGTCGGGCTTGGCCATCGCCGGCTGTCGATCATCGACGTTGCGGGATCGCCGCAGCCGATGCACGATGCTGGCAGCGCGCTGTCGGTGCTCTTCAACGGCTGCATCTATAATTATCAGGAGCTCCGCGCGGAGCTCGGCGCCAAAGGCTGGGCGTTCCGCACCGCGGGGGATACCGAGGTGCTGCTCGCCGCCTGGGCCGCGTGGGGCCCGGCGATGCTCGCGCGGCTCAATGGCATGTTTGCCTTCGCAATCCACGATGCGCGCACGCAGCAGCTGTTCCTGGCGCGCGACCGGCTCGGCGTGAAGCCGCTCCACTATACGCGGCTCGCCGACGGCGCGCTCGCCTTTGCGTCCGAGCTGAAGGGGTTGCTCGCGCATCCGCTGCTGCGCCGTGTGCCCGACGTGCGTGCGGTCGAGGACTTCCTTGCCTTCGGCTACGTTCCCGACGACGCCTGCATCGTCGCCGGGGTCAGCAAGCTGCCCGCAGGCCATTATCTCCTCGTCGAGCGCGGCAAGCCGGTGCCCGCACCGGTGCAATGGTGGGACGTGTCGTTCGCCGATCGCGCCCGGGGGTCGGCGCGCGCGCTGGAGGAGGAACTGGTCGAACATATGCGCGCGGCGGTCCGCTCGCGCCTGGTGTCGGACGTGCCGCTCGGTGCGTTCCTGTCCGGCGGGGTCGACAGTTCGGCGGTCGTCGCGCTGATGGCGGAGGCGACGCCGCACGCGATCCGAACCTGCACGATCGGCTTCGACGAGGCGGGGCACGACGAGCGCGGCTATGCCGCCGCGGTCGCCGATCGCTTCCGCACCGATCATCGCTCGCGCGTCGTCCGGTCGGACGATTTTGCGCTGCTCGACCGCCTGGTCGCGGCGTTCGACGAGCCGTTCGCAGATGCCTCCGCGCTCGCCACCTATCAGGTGTGCGCACTGGCGCGCGAAAAGGTGACCGTCGCGCTATCGGGCGATGGCGCGGACGAGATCTTCGCCGGCTACCGCCGCTACCGCTTCCAGGCGGCGGAGGAGCGCGTGCGCGGGCTGGTGCCCGACGGACTGCGCAGCCGCGTGTTCGGCGGGCTGGGCGCTATCTATCCCAAGGCCGATTGGGCGCCGCGCCCGCTGCGCGCCAAGACGACGCTGCTAGCGCTCGCCGACGACGGGGCGGAAGCCTATGCGCGCTCGGTCGGCGTCACTGCGCCGGCGATCCGTGCGCGGCTGTTCAACGACGCCGGCCGCCGCGCGCTCGCCGGCCACCGCGCCGAGGATCGCTACGTCGCGGCGATGCGCGATGCGCCGGCGCGTGATGCGATCGACCGCGCGCAATATGCCGACATCAAGATCTGGTTGCCGGGCGATATCCTCGCCAAGACCGATCGGACGAGCATGGCAGTGAGCCTAGAGGCGCGCGAGCCGCTGCTCGATCATCGCCTGGTCTCCTTCGCCGGGACACTGCCCGCCAGCCTCCGGCTACGCCGGGGGGAGGGCAAGTGGCTGATGAAGAAGGCGATGGAACGCTATCTGCCCAAGGACGTGCTCTATCGCCCCAAGATGGGCTTTGTCACGCCCGTCAGCGCGTGGTTCCGGTCGGCGCTGGCGAGCGAGGCGGCGGCGCTGTCGCGATCGCGCACGCTCGCCGATACCGGCTGGTTCGATCTCGACGCGCTCGGCGCGCTCGCCGAGGCGCATCGTGCCGGCCGCGCGGATCACGGCCGCACGCTGTGGCAGTTCGTGATGCTCGATCGCAGCCTCCGACGGCTGTTCGGCTGATCGCGTGTCCGGCGCGCCGCCCCAACGCGGCGATTGATGGATGCGAACGCGCCACCATATAGTAAGCGTTCGCCGCCTGTCCGAAGCGGCGCCGGAGTGTTCATGACCCAGACCTTCCCCGTACTTCCCCTGCGCGATATCGTCGTCTTCCCGCACATGATCGTCCCGCTGTTCGTCGGCCGCGACAAGTCGGTCGCCGCGCTCGAAGCCGCGATGGCGGCGGACAAGGAAATTTTCCTCGTCGCGCAGCTCGATCCGGCCGAGGACGATCCCAAGGCCGACGATCTCTACGACATTGGCGTTACCGCGACGGTGCTCCAGCTGCTCAAGCTGCCCGACGGCACGGTACGCGTCCTGGTCGAGGGTAAGCAGCGCGGCCGGCTCGGCACGCTGCTCGATGCAGGCAACTACGTAACGACCGATGTGACCCCGATCGAGGAGATCGAGGCAGAGGGCACCGAAGTCTCCGCGCTGATGCGTTCGGTGGTCGACCAGTTCGAGAATTACGCCAAGCTCAACCGCAAGCTGCCGGCCGAGACCGCCTCGCAGCTCGGCGAGATCGACGATGCCTCGCGGCTCGCCGATGCCGTCGCGGGCAACATCTCGATCAAGGTCGCCGACAAGCAGGCGCTACTGGTCGAGGGCGATCCGTCGCGCCGGCTGGAGATGGTGTTCGCCTTCATGGAGGGCGAGCTCGGCGTCCTGCAGGTCGAAAAGAAGATCAAGAGCCGCGTCAAGCGCCAGATGGAGAAGACGCAGCGCGAATATTATCTCAACGAGCAGTTGAAGGCGATCCAGCGCGAACTCGGTAACGAGGGTGAGGACGGCGACCAGGACGAGGTCGCCGAGCTGACGCAGAAGATCGCGACGCTCAAGCTTTCTAAGGAAGCGCGCACCAAGGCGACCGCCGAGCTAAAGAAGCTCAAGACGATGGCGCCGATGAGCGCCGAGGCAACCGTCGTGCGCAACTATCTCGACGTGCTGCTCGGCCTGCCGTGGGGCAAGAAGTCGAAGCTGAAGAAGGACATTGCCGCGGCGCAGGCAATCCTCGACGAGGATCATTACGCGCTCGAGAAGGTGAAGGACCGGATCGTCGAATATCTCGCGGTCCAGGCGCGCACCAACAAGCTGAAGGGGCCGATCCTGTGCCTCGTCGGCCCGCCGGGCGTCGGCAAGACCTCGCTCGGCAAGTCGATCGCCAAGGCGACCGGGCGCGAGTTCATCCGCCAGTCGCTGGGCGGCGTGCGCGACGAGGCCGAGATTCGCGGTCACCGCCGCACCTATATCGGTTCGCTGCCGGGCAAGATCGTGACCAACCTCAAGAAGGCCGGCGCTGCGAACCCGCTGTTCCTGCTCGACGAGATCGACAAGCTCGGCCAGGATTTCCGCGGCGATCCGGCTAGCGCGCTGCTCGAGGTTCTCGATCCGGAGCAGAACAGCAAGTTCAACGACCATTACCTCGAGATCGACGTCGATCTTTCGGACGTGATGTTCGTGTGCACCGCGAACACGCTGAATCTGCCGCAGCCGCTGCTCGACCGCATGGAGATCATCCGGCTCGAGGGTTACACCGAGGACGAGAAGGTCGAGATCGCCGAACGGCACCTGATCGCCAAGCAAATCGAGGCGCACGGGCTGAAGGACGGCGAGTTCACGCTGACGCCGGAAGGCCTGCGCGCGCTGATCCAACGCTATACCCGCGAGGCCGGGGTCCGTACGCTCGAGCGCGAGATCGCCAAGCTCGCGCGCAAGGCGCTGCGCCAGATCCTCGAGGGCAAGGTGACCAGCGTCACGATCACGCCGGACAACCTCCACGAGTTCGCCGGCGTGCAGAAGTTCCGCCACGGCCTGTCCGAGGAGGAGAATCAGATCGGCGCCGTCACCGGCCTTGCCTGGACTGAGGTGGGCGGCGAGCTGCTGACGATCGAGAGCGTGACGGTGCCCGGCAAGGGTGCGATCAAGCTCACCGGCAAGCTGGGCGACGTGATGAAGGAATCGGCGGAGACGGCGATGAGCTTCATCAAGGCGCGCGCGCCGTCCTACGGGATCAAGCCAAGCCTGTTCCATCGCAAGGACGTGCACGTCCACTTGCCCGAGGGCGCGGTGCCCAAGGACGGCCCGTCGGCGGGCATCGGCCTCGTCACCTGCATCGTCTCGACGCTGACCGGCGTGCCGGTGCGCCGCGAGATCGCGATGACGGGCGAAGTAACGCTGCGCGGCCGCGTGCTGCCGATCGGCGGGCTGAAGGAGAAGCTGCTCGCCGCGCTTCGCGGCGGCATCACCACCGTGCTGATCCCGCAGGAGAACGAGAAGGACCTCGCCGACATCCCGCAGAACATCAAGGATGGCCTGAAGATCATCCCCGTGACGCACGTCGACGAGGTGCTGCGGCTCGCGCTTACCGATCCGCTCGAGGCGATCGACTGGACCGACGCGGACGAGCTCGCGGCGCTGCCGCCGGCGCCGATCACGCCTGCGGGGGGCGAGCTCCACCACTGAGCATTGCGTCCCAATTCGTAGTAAAATCGTAACCACGGCGGTTCATCGCAACCGCCGTGGTTTCGTTTGACAGCGCCGAAACCACGCGCCTTACTGGTTCGATCGGCCCTGCGCGGCCGAATCCATATCTACATGATTTCGCACATCAGACGGGGGTCCGTGCATGAACAAGCAGGAGTTGATTGCTGCGGTCGCGACCGTGTCCGGACTTGCCAAGGGCGACGCCAGCCGCGCCGTCGAGGCGGTGTTCGATACGATCGGCGCGCAGCTCAAGAAGGGCGAGGAGGTGCGCCTGGTGGGTTTTGGCACCTTCGCGGTTTCCAAGCGCAAGGCGTCGACCGGGCGCAACCCGCGCACCGGCGAGCCGATGAGCATCAAGGCGTCGAGCCAGCCCAAGTTCAAGGCCGGCAAGGTTCTCAAGGATTCGCTGAACTGATCAGGGTTTCGCGGGCTGGACAGGCCGGCCGACGCCGCCTAAAGGCCCGCTTCCGGTTTCGATCCCTGGTGATCGCCGGGCGCGTAGCTCAGCGGTAGAGCACACCCTTCACACGGGTGGGGTCACAGGTTCAATCCCTGTCGCGCCCACCATTTTGAGCCCCGTCGGTCCCGCGGACCGGCGGGGCTTTTTGGTTTTGTCGCCGATGCGCCGGTTTCGTCTAACGGCAGGGCATTGTCACGGCTCCGCAACATATCCGTCACCGCCATGACGCCGAACTTCCACGCAGATGTCACGCGCGCGCCCTAGCGGCGCTGTCGAAGGGCGAACGGGCAGACGGCTCGACTCGCTCGCGGCCCGGGGGACGGGCCACGTGACAACCGGGAGTGAGACATGCTGAGCATCAGCCGCCGCAATCAGTTTCTTGCGGGCACCGCCTGCCTTCTGCTCGCCGCCTGCGGCGGGGCCGACGGCGTTGCATCGCCCGGCGCCGGCAACATCGACGTGATCGTCACGCCGCCCGCGCCGACGCCGACGCCCACCGGCACGCCCACGCCATCGCCGCTCACTGCCGCGCAGTTCGCGCTGCCGACCACTCAGTCAAACGTCACCGTCACGTCGGACGAGCAGCTCGCAATCGTCAACGCGGGCAGCAACAACAACGTCAACGGCGCAGGCGGCCTCAACGGCGTCTATCCGACGAGCACCACCCCGCTTGCGACTCCCGGCAATCCTGCGACGCTCGGCAGCTTCTTCACCTCGACCGGCTTCGTCGGCGCGCTGAGCGGCCCGAACGACACGTCGTTCCAGGATTGGACCTGCAATTCCTCGTCTGCGAACTTCGGCGGAACGACGGCGGCCTGCACCGCGGTGCCCAACGTCGGCACGCTCGCGGCGGGCACCGCCTGCCCGGCGGGGACGATCGACGACAGCGTGACCGTCGGTGGGTTCAAGGCCTGCCGCCTGCCGACCACGATCACGTCGAGCCTGACGCTGCCCAAGATCCCCGGCGTCTTCTATCGCTTCCGCGGGCAGACCGAAGTCGGCACCGACGTCGGCACGCAGGGCGCCGATTCGGGCGTCGTGCTGACGATCGCGGCGGGTGTGGTGCTCGCGGCGGATTCGAGCGAGGCGTCGAACGACCTCATCCTGGTCAACCGCGGCAGCCGCATCAACGCGGTTGGCACTGCCGCCGCGCCGATCATCTTCACCTCGCAGCAGAACCTTGCCAGCAACGGCGTCTCGGATTCGACGCAGGGCCAGTGGGGCGGGCTCGTGATCCTCGGCCAGGCGCCGACGGCGGTCTGCGCGGCGGGCACCGGTCCGAACAATGCGGCGGGGTCGAGCACGTCGTGCCAGGCGCCGATCGAGGGCATCACCGGCCGCTTCTACGGCGGGCCGAACGCGGCGAGCAACTCGGGCACGCTGCAGTACGTCCAGATCCGCTACACCGGCATCGCGATCAGCGAGGGTAACGAGCTGCAGGGCCTGACGCTCGGCGGCACGGGCAGCGGCACGACGATCGATCACGTCCAGAGCCACAATTCGGCTGACGACGGCATCGAGATCTTCGGCGGCGCGACCAACCTCAAGTATTTCGCGGTCACGGGCGCCGACGACGACGGGTTCGACGTCGACAACGGCTGGCGCGGGTTCATGCAGTTCATCATCGCCGCGCAGAAGGCGGGCGGTGCGACCGCCGACTCGTTCGCGACCGAGATCGATTCGAACGGCGCCGAGGACCTGCTGCCGCGCACCTACGGCCGCTACGCCAACTTCACCTTCGTCCAGACGGCGCCGTCGGCCCCGGCGGCGATCCGCCTGCGCGGCGGCGCGGACTTTGCCTTCGTCAACGGCGTGGTGAAGACTGCCACCGGCCAGACCTGCATCAACATCGTCGCGGGCTCGAGCACGGGCACCGATCGCTCGACGATCCGTCCGGCGAATGCCGATCTGCAGGACGTCGGCCCGCCGACCTTCAACTCGGTCTACTTCCAGTGCAACGGCCGCTGAGCCGCTGCTGATCTGACGATCGCGGGCTCCGCTGGCGCTTCATGCCGCCGCGGGGCCCGCTCTCTACTATCGACCGAAAAGGCCCGATCATGCGCCAGCGCTCCGCCTACGCAGCCCTTCTCCTCGTGACCACTGGCATGGTCGCGCCCGCCGCGCTGGCGCAGGTCGCGCCCTCGACCGGCGCGCCGTCCTCCAGCGCGCCCGCCGGTCCGCCGTCGACCAGCACGATGGCGACCGGCGTCGACCCGTCGAACCCGCAAGCCACCCCCGCGGCGGACGGCCAGGCGGCTGGCGAGCAGCAGGCGGCGGAGGTCTCCGCGCCCGGCGTCGACACCGGATCGGGCGACGACATCGTCGTCGTCGGTCGCAACATCCCCAACACCGTGCGCTCGACCGCGCAGGTCATCAACGTCCTCTCCGCGGCGGATATCGCGCGTACCGGCGAGGGCGACATCGCGGGCGCGCTGACCCGAGTCACCGGCCTGTCGGTGGTCGGCAACGGCTATGTCTTCGTGCGCGGGCTCGGCGATCGCTACTCGTCGGCGCTGCTCAACGGTTCGCCGCTGCCGAGCCCCGAGCCGCTGCGCCGCACCGTGCCGCTCGACATCTTCCCGACGTCGATCGTCGGCTCGGCGCTGGTGCAGAAGACCTATTCGGTGAACTACCCCGGTGAGTTCGGCGGCGGCGTCATCAACCTCACTACCAAGGCGCTGCCGGACGAAAATTTCGTCACGATCGGTGCGTCGGGCGCGCTTGATACGCAGACGACGGCGAAGCTCGGCTACACCTATTACGGATCGAAGACCGACTGGCTCGGCTATGATTCGGGCGAGCGCGACGTGCCCGATTTTATCCGCGCGGCGCCCAACGGCACCGGCGTGATCCCGGCGGCGCAGGTTGCGCAGCTCTCCAACGCGCGCACCACCTTGCTTCAGCGCAACACCGATATCCCCGCCAACTGGTCGGGCGACATTAACATCGGCCTCGTCGGCGAGCTCGGCGCCGGCCGGATCGGCATGATCGCGACGGGCAGCGTCGCCAACACGTGGCGCACGCGCGCAACGACGCAGCAGGATACCGTCAGCGCCGACGGATCGCTGCGCAATGATTTCTCGACCGTCATCACCGACAATCGCGCGGTGGTGAACGGCCTGCTCGGCTTCGGCTACGAATTCGACGAGAACCGCATCCGCTGGACCAACGTCTACATCCACGACACGCTGAAGCAGGGCCGCGCCTCGGCCGCCACGGTGTACAACAATTCGTCGGGCAACCCGATCTTCCAGCAGAACACCAACTGGTTCGAACGCCAGCTGATCGAGAGCCAGCTGGTCGGCGAGTTCAAGCCGATCGACGACCTGTCGATCGACGTGCGCGGCGCCTATGCCAATTCGAAGCGCAATTCGCCGTACGAGCGGCAGTTCATCTACACCTGCAACACCAATCTCAACGTCCGCGTCAACGATCCGGTGGCGGGCGAGGGCGTCGCATGCCCCGGCGTGTGGCAGGCGACCAACGCCTTCGATCGCTTCGCGACGGTGGTGTTCAGCGAACTGAAGGAGGACCTTTACTCGGGCCAGGCCGACGTCACCTACAAATTGTCGACCGAACGGCCGTTCACGCTGTCGGGCGGCTATTACTATTCGCAGAACGAGCGTAGCTCGATCCGCCTGCCGTTCACCTTCCAGACCGCGACGGGCGGGGCGATCCCCTTCCCGTGCAACCTGTTCCGCCCCGATTACCTGCTCTCGCCCGACGTACTCAGCGGCTGCCCGGTCGCGACCACCGGCACGCCGGCGGACAATGCGGTGCAGCTGCGCTTCGACTCCGGCCTTAACGGCTCGTTCGCTTATGACGCGAGCCTCAAGATCCACGCCGGCTACGTCCAGGCGGAAGCCGAAGCGATCGACGGGATCCGCGCGATCTTCGGCGTCCGCTACGAGACCGCGAAACAGTCGGTGACGCCGATCGGTGCGTTGTCGACGCGGCTCAACAACGACTATTGGCTACCGGCGGCAACGCTGACGTGGAACTTCGCGCCCGACATGCAGCTGCGCCTTGCCGCCGCCAAGACGATCGCACGCCCGCAATTCCGCGAGCTCGCGCCACAGGCGTTCCGCGATTTCGAATCGGATCGCCTGTTCTTCGGCAACCCCAATTTGCGCGATTCGGAGCTCTACAATCTTGAGGCGCGCTACGAGTGGTTCTTCGACCGTGACCAACGGCTTACCGCGGCGGGCTTCTACAAGCGGATCGATCGCCCGATCGAGCAGGTCGGCTTCTACCCGACGCCCGACGCGCGGCTGCAGACGGGCTTCACGTATCTGCCCAAGGCGACGCTGTACGGCGGCGAGATCGAGGTGCAGAAATACCTGCCGCTCGACTTCATCTCCGACGAGATGGCCGGCAAGCGCCTCGTCTTCGTCGGCAACTATACCTACACCCAGTCGCAGATCACCGCGAATGCGAGCTGCGTGCCGAGCGTTCTCGGCGTGACGCTCGGCGGCTGCCCCGCGGGCTTTGCCCCCGCCAACCTCCAGTTCCGCGACGGCGCGCCGCTCACTGGCCAGTCGGATCACCTCGTCAACGTCCAGCTCGGCTACGAGGACAAGGAAAATGCGACGCAGGCGACGCTGCTGTTCAACTACGCCAGCGAGCGCGTGACGAACCGCGGCCCGTCGCTGCTCACCGGCGTCGGCTTCCAGCCCGACATCATCGAGAAGCCCGGCATCCGCGTCGACTTCGTCGCGCGCCAGACGGTCGACTTCCTCGGCACGCGCGTCGAGCTGAAGGGCGAGGCGCGCAACCTCACCGGCACCAAATATCAGGAGCGCCAGACGTTCGACGATGGGCGGCAGGTGTTCATCAACCGCTTCGAACAGGGGCGGCTCTACACGCTCGGCGCCAGCATCACCTTCTGATCGGAGCCGGCTGACAGTGAAGGGGCCGCGGGCGCATCGGACGCCCGTGGCCCCTTCGCGCGTAGTGTCACCCCCCGCGGGCGCTCGCGAAACCATTTGGTGATGACGTATTTGGTCCCGGCGCGCACTTTCATGCCGTGGTGTATCGTCGCGGGGTTGAGCGAGCGGTCGGGGCGCCGGTTGTTCCATGCGACGAGCTTGCCCGTCTCCGGCTGGATCGTCTTGTCGACCGCCTTGAACCGCGTCGCGCCGCCGGCGTCGGGTTCGTTGAGGTAGATCATTACCGTCCAGGTGCGGTTGCCCGCGACGTCGCAGTAACGATGATAGTCGATGCCGTTGGGCTCGAAATAGTCGGTATGCGCCTTGAACTCCTGCCCCACGGCGTAGCGCTGCCCCTGCAGCGGCTCGCCGTAGGTCGGCGCGATCCCGGTCGCCGCGCCGATCGCCGCCTCGACGCGCTGTACGAGAGGTTCGGCCTCGTCGAGATCGCACGTCTCGCTCGTCCGGAACGCCGCGTCGCCGTTCGCGTCGGAGATCGTCGAGGGGCGGCGGTTGGCGTCGATCAGCGCGATCAGCCCGGCGCACGTCGCCCCGTCGAGGAAGCCACGCTTCAGGAACAGCGTCAGCTTGGCGCTAGGCACGCGCTGCACGCCGGGCAGCCGCGCCAGCCGTGCCGCAGTGGCAGCGCCGTCCAGGCCCGATGCGGCGGCGGCCAGGTCGTCATGATCCATGACAGTCATTTAGCCAATTGCGGCGCTGGCCCGCCAGCCCGCGAAATATTACACAGCGCTGCAATGCGGCTGTAACATCGCGGCCATAGCCGCAGCGGCGGGGTTTGGGCAGGCTGATGCGTTTGAGTTTCGACGCCCGTGCGCGGGCGATCCTGCGGCGGGTCCCCGTCGTCAACGTTTACTCGCTCGCGGAGTTGGCGCTGCTCGGCGTCCTCGCGGTGCAGACCGCACGGCTGGTGTGGACGGTGGTGACGCCGGTGTCGCCGCTCGGCGAGTGGCGCCCGGCCGGCCTTACCGTGCCGGCGGCGCCCGGCGACGTGCTGCGCGGCTTCGACCCCTTTTATCGCATCGGCGGCGTCCAGGCGGGCCCCGCCGTCGTAACGTCGTTGCAGCTCAAGCTGTTCGGCACGCGGATCGACGAGGCGATGGGGCGCGGCTCGGCGATCCTCGCCGGGCCCGACGGGGTGCAGAAAAGCGTGGCGATTGGAGAAGAGATCATTCCTGGCGTGGTGCTGAGGGCGGTGGCGTTCGACCACGTCACGATCGAGCGCGGCGGCGCACGCGAGGATCTGTTCCTCGACCAGTCGGGCGGCAATGCCGCGATCGGCGCTCCCGCAAGCGGGGACGCGACGTTGGCGGCGACGCCGGCGGCACCTGGCGGCGGGATAACCGTCGATCAGTTCCAGAGCGACGTCGGCTTCGTGCCACGAATCGAGGGCGGGCGGATCAGCGGGCTCGTCGTCCGGTCGCAGGGCAGCGGCGCCGCGTTTCGCGCCGCGGGCCTGCGCGACGGCGATGTCGTGACGCAGCTCGCCGGTCGTCCGGTGTCTGGGGCGGGGGATATCGATCGCATCGCCGCGCAATTCGCCGGCGGCGGCAGCCTCGCGCTGACGGTCGACCGCGGCGGCCAGCCGGTGTCGCTCAGCGTTCAGGTCGCCGGTCGATGAAGCGCTGGCTGCTCGCGCCGGCTCTGGCGGCGGCGCTGATCACGCAGGCAGGGGCGCAGACGACGCTCAACGTGCGCGACGCCGATATCCGCGCCTTCATCGCCGATGCCGCCAAGGTGACGGGGCGCACCTTCATCATCGACGGGCGCGTGCAGGGCAAGGTGACGGTCGTCACCGATCGCCCGCTCAGCCGCTCCGAATATTTCGAGGTCTTCCTCTCCACGCTGCGCGCCAACGGGCTCGTCACCGTGCCGACCGCCAACGGCGCGCTGCGCGTCCAACCGATCGAGAACGCCGCCGCGCAGCCCGGCCGCGTCGGCGCCGCGGGCGCTGCGCGCAATCAATTCGTGACCGAGATCATCCGCCTGCGCGCGATCGACGCACAATCGGCGGTCGATACCGTGCGGCCGCTCGTCTCGGCGCAGGGGTCGGTCAGCGCCAACCGTGCGGGCAGCTCGATCGTCATCGCCGATTTTGCCGACAACGTGCGCCGCGTGCGCGAGGTGCTGCGCCGGATTGACACCGACAATGCATCGACCCGCGTCGTCGCGCTGCGCAACGCCGGCGCGCGCGACATCGCCACCGCGCTGCAGGGCCTCGTCGGCACACCCGCGCAGGGGCAGGGGCAGGCGACAAGCGTCGTCGCGGTCGAGGGCGCCAATTCGGTCGCGCTGCGCGGCGATCCGTCGACCGTCGCACGGCTCGCGCAGGTCGCGCTCGATCTTGATCAGAAGGCCAAGAGCGGCACCGAGATCCGCGTCGTCTTCCTCGAACATGCCGATGCGGCTCAGCTGCTTCCCGTGCTCCAGCAGCTCGTCGGCCAGACGCCCGATTCGATTCCGCAGAACCAGCTCAGCCAGTCGAACTTCGGCGCCAGCAGCAACGGCACCGGTGGCGGGCAGCCGACGGTCAACACCGCCGGACAGGCGCAGAGCCAGAGCGCGCCCGGCGGCGGCGCGAGCGGGCAGGCGGCGGTGCAGGCGCAGGGCGGCCGCGCGCCGGCGGTCGTCACGCGTTTCGTCGGCGCCAATGCGATCGTCATCGCCGCGCCCGCCGATATCCAGCGCCAGCTATCCGAAGTGGTGCGCCAGCTCGATACGCGGCGCGAGCAGGTGCTGGTCGAGGCGATCGTCGCCGAAGTTTCGGATCAGACGGCGAGCCGGCTCGGCTTCCAGTTCCTGCTCGGCAGCCTGTCAGGCGGGGCGTTCGGCGCGACGAGCTTCTCGAACTCGGCGCCTAACCTGCTGACGATCGCCGGCGCGATCGGCGCGCGAGAGATCGGCGGCACGACGACGACGGTGGTCGCTGCGGACGGCACGCGCACGACCACCAATACCGGTAACACCGCCAGCGACGCGCTCGCGCAACAGGCGATCAATTCGATCCTGGGCGCGAGCGGCGGTTTCGGCGGCTTCGGCGGGACGATCGGCGACACGATTTTTGGCACAATCATCAACGCGGTGAAGAGCGACACGACGTCGAACCTGCTCCAGGCGCCGAGCCTAATCACGCTCGACAATCAGGAAGCGCGCATTCTCGTCGGCCAGGAGATCCCGATCACCACCGGCCAGGCGCTCAGCCAGAATTTTGACAACGCCTTTCGCACGGTCCAGCGCGAGAATGTCGGCATCCAGCTAGAGGTGCGTCCGCAGGTGAATTCGTCCGGCTCGATCAAGCTCTTCCTGCATCAGCAGGTCAGTTCGATTGCAGGCCCGGTATCGAACGACAATTCCGACCTCATCCTCAACAAGCGCGAGGTCGAGACGACGCTGACCGTCGATGATGGTCAGATCGCGATCATCGGCGGCCTTCTCTCGGACGACGAACGCCGCACGCTCGAAAAGCTGCCGCTGCTCGGCGACATTCCGGTGATCGGCAATCTCTTCCGTTCGAAGGCGCGGCAACGCACCAAGACCAACCTCATGGTCTTCATCCGCCCGACGATCCTGCGTTCCGCCGAGGACAACCGACGCGTCACCGAACAGCGCTACGGTTATCTGCGCCTTCAGCAGGGCCAACAGGAACCGACCCGCGAGCCGTCGATCGACGAACTGGTGCGTGATTACATGGGTGCCGCCGCCCCGATTCCGTCGGCGCCGATCCCCGGCAATATCGAGGACCCCCGCGTCAACGTGCCCGTCCAGCGCAACTCTACCGTCACCATCAAGCGCCGCGACAAATGATCAAGACCGGGCGCGACCTCGACGATCCGCAGCCCGATCTGCTCGGCGCACGCGACGAGCATGAGCGCGTCGAAATCGCCGCGGTCGACGCGCGTGCCGAGCCCGTTGGGCCGGCACTCCTGCTGGCGACCGAGGCGGCGCCGATCGTCGCTTTGCCCTACGCCTTCGCGCGCAAGTTCGGCGTGACGCTCAATGGCGAGGCGGTGGCGCTGCGCGAGGGTGCCGATCCGCGCGCGCTGATCGAGGTGCGCCGTGTGCTCGGTCGCCCGTTCGACATCACCGTGCTCGAACCGGCAGCGTTCGATCGGCTGCTCGGCGACAATTACGCGATGGACGGGCAGGCGACCGCGCTCGCTGCCGTGGGCATGGGCGACGAGCTCGACTTGCTCGCGGACGGCATCCCGACGGCCGAGGACCTGCTCGATACCGCCGACGATGCGCCAGCGATCCGGCTCATCAACGGCGTCATCGCCGATGCCGCGCGCAACGGCGTTTCCGACATCCATATAGAGCCTTACGAGACGGGGCTCGTCGTGCGTATGAGGATCGACGGCGTGCTGCGGGAGACGCTGCGCATGCCGCCGCACGTGGCGCCCGTTGTGGTCAGCCGCATCAAGGTGATGGCGCGGCTCGACATCGCCGAGCGGCGCGTGCCCCAGGACGGACGCATGGGGCTGACGCTGGGCGGCAAGCTGCTCGACGTGCGCGTCTCGACGCTGCCGAGCCGCGCGGGCGAGCGCGTCGTGCTCCGCATCCTCGACAAGGAGAATGCGGGGATCGATCTGTACGCGCTGGGCATGTCGCCGCCGATGTACGCGATGCTCGAAGGCGCGGTGAACGAGCCCAACGGCATCGTTCTCGTCACCGGCCCGACCGGCAGCGGCAAGACGACGACGCTCTATGCCGCGCTTCGCCTGCTCAACGACGGCAGCCGCAACATCCTGACGGTCGAGGATCCGGTCGAATATGCCGTCGAAGGCGTCGGCCAGACGCAGGTCAACGCCAAGGTCGGATTGACCTTCGCCGCTGGCCTGCGCGCGATCCTGCGGCAGGATCCGGATGTGGTGATGGTCGGCGAGATCCGTGACCGCGAGACGGCGGAGATCGCCGTGCAAGCGTCGCTGACCGGCCACCTCGTCCTATCCACCGTCCACACCAACGATGCGGTCGGCGCGATCACGCGCATGCGCGACATGAAGGTCGAGCCGTTCCTGCTCGCCTCGACGCTGCGTGCGGTGATCGCGCAGCGCCTCGTGCGCCGGCTGTGCCCAGCCTGTCGCCGCGCGGTGCCGGCGGGCGAGACCGCCGCGCCGCTGCTCGGCATCGCCCGCGACGCGATTGTGTACGAGCCGGGCGCATGCGCCGAGTGCAACCAGACGGGGTTCAAGGGCCGCGTCGGCTTGTTCGAGGCGGTGCGCATCGACGAGACCGTCCGGCGGCTGATCAGCGACGGCGCCGATGAGACCGCGATTGCCGCGCACGCCTTCGCACGAGGCGACACGCTCGCGCTCGCCGCGCGGCGGATGGTCGAGGACGGCGCGACGACGGCGGGCGAGGCGGTGCGCGTCTCGCGCCGCGATGCCGATGCGGAACCGGTTGGTGGCTGACTTCGACTATCTCGCGATCGATACGCGCGGGCAGGAGGCGCGCGGCCATGTTGCCGCGAGCGATATGGCCGCGGCGCGGGCGCTGCTCGACCGCCGCCGGCTGTACGTCGTCCGCATCGAGCCCGGCAGCGCGCCCGCGGCGCGCGGGCGGCCGCTGTTCGGGCTGCAGCTAGGCCGTGCGCGCATTTCCGCGAAACAGCTGACCCTGTTCACCCGCCAACTCGCGACGTTGTCGCGCGTGTCGCCGCTCGAGGAATCGCTGCGCACGATCACGCGCCAGACCGAGCAGGAGAAGGTGCGCGCCGTCGTCCAGACCGTTCACGCCGGGGTGGTAGAGGGGCGACGTCTGGCGGACGCGATGGCGCGCGAGCCAAAGAGCTTCCCGCCGCTGTTTCGCGCGATGGTTGCCGCAGGCGAGAGCTCGGGCACGCTGCCTGCGATCCTCGAACGACTCTCGATGCTGCTCGAACGGCAGGCAGAAATCCGTGGCAAGCTGTTGACGGCGCTCGCCTATCCAACGATCCTCGCTGTCGTCGCGCTGGGCGTCGTTGCGGCGCTGATGATCTTCGTCGTACCGCAGGTGGTCGAGCAGTTCGATACCGTCGGCCAAGCCCTGCCGCTGCTGACGCGCATCGTCATCGGCGTTTCCGACATCCTCGTCGGCTGGTGGTGGCTGATGCTGCTCGTGCTCGGTGCAGCGATCGCCTGCTTCGTCGTCGCACTGCGCCAACCGCCGATCCGCCTGGCCTTCGACAGTTGGCTGCTGCGCGTGCCGCTGCTCGGGCGACTGCTGCGCGATCTCCACGCCGCGCGCATGGCGCGCACGCTCGCGACGATGGTGGCGAGCCGTCTGCCGCTGCTGGAAGGCTTGTCGCTGACCGCGGGAACGATCCACAACCGCCGCCTAAAGCTCGCCTCCGACGAGATTACCACCGCGATCCGCGGTGGCGGCAGCCTGTCGGCGGCGATGCGCCGCACCGGCGTCTTCCCCCCGCTGCTCACTTACCTCGCTGCGTCGGGCGAGGCGGCGGGGCGGCTCGACGAGATGCTCGAGCGCGCGGCGGATTATCTTGAGCGCGAGTTCGATCGCTTCACCGCTACCGCCATGTCGCTGCTAGAGCCGGCGATCATCGTGCTGATGGGCGGGATCGTCGCGACGATCGTCCTGTCGATCCTCCTTCCCATCCTGCAGCTCAACACGCTTGCCGGGCAATGAGAGACATCATGCGTAACCAATTGAAGAACAAGCGACGCAGGAACGGCTTCACCCTCGTTGAGCTGATGGTTGTGATCGTGATCATCGGGCTGCTGGCGACGATCGTCGCGCTCAACGTGCTGCCCTCGGGCGATACCGCGCGCGTCCAGAAGGCGAAGGCGGATATCGCCACGATTGAGCAAGCGCTGGAAATGTACCGGCTGCAGCAGAACAATTACCCGACCACGGCGCAGGGCCTCGCGGCACTGACGACGCCGCCCGCCGGCCTGCCCAACCCAGCGTCGTACCAAGCCGGCGGCTATATCAAGCGCCTGCCTGAAGATCCGTGGGGCAATGCCTATCTCTACACTTCGCCCGGCAAGCACGGCGCGGCCGACATCTGGACCAACGGCGCCGACGGCAAGGAAGGCGGCGAGGGCATCGACGCCGATATCGGCTCCTGGCAGTAAGCCACGATGGGGTGCTTGCCTCCCCGATGGATGCAGCGCGCTACGTGCGGGCACGATCGTGCCGGCAGGCATGACAACGCCGCCTCCGCGCGCCGGCGGCAGGCGGGTTTCACGCTCGTCGAACTGATGGTGGTTATCACGGTGATCGGGCTTGCATCCGCCGCGGCGGTGCTGGCGATGCCCGGTCCGCGCGGCCGCCTCGTCGATGAAGGCGCACGCTTCGCCACTCGCGTTCGCGCCGCGCGCGACGCAGCGATCGTCGGCGGACGCCCGGTCAGCGTGTGGGTGACGCCGGGCGGCTATGGCTTCGACGAGCGGCGCGGCGGACAGTGGGTTGCGCTACCCGACAAGCCATTCCGCGTCGCGCAATGGGGCGAGGGGACGCAGGCGCTGCTCCCCGAGCGCGTGCGCATCACCTTTGATACCACCGGCATGGCGGATCGCCCGATCGTCGTGCCGCTGCGCCGCGACCGAACGCGCGTGGCGGTAACGATCGCGGCGGACGGGGATGCGCGCGTCGATGGCTGACCGGCACGCCGCTGGCACCCGCGGTTTCACCCTCGTCGAGATCATGGTCGCGCTCGCTGTGTTCAGCCTCGCGGCGCTCGCGCTGCTGCGGCTTGAGGGTGCGACGATCCGCTCGACCGCGCTGCTCGGCGATACGATCGCCGCGCAGATGGTGGCGCGTAACGTTGCGATCGATGCGGTGACGGCGCCGCGCCCACCCGCGCTCGGCCGCGCCGGCGGCGTCGAGCAGAACGGCGGGCGGGCGTGGCGGTGGACGCGGCTCGTCGCGCCGACGGGCGATCAACGCATCCTGCGCATCGACGTGGCGGTGAGCGACGCGGGCGGCCGCGCTCTTGGGCGGTTGACGATGATCCGACCGCCACAGCCCGAGGTGATCGTCTCGTGAGCGCGCCGCACACCGAACGCGGCTTCACGCTCGTCGAGGTGATGGTCGCACTGATGATCTTCGGCCTGATCGCATCTGCCGGCGTCGCGCTGCTCGCGTTCAGCGTGCGCGCGCAGGGCGTGACGACGTCGCGGCTCGACGATGTCGGCGCGCTCGCCCGGCAATCCTCGTTGCTCGCCGCCGACCTCGCGCAGGCGATCGATCGCCCTGCACGCGACGAGCGCGGCACGCTGCTGCCCGCCTTCGTCGGCGACGGCACGAACGTGACGTTCGTCCGCGGCGGCTGGAGCAACCTCGATGCGCTGCCGCGCTCGACGCTGCAAAAGGTTAGTTACCGCCTTGCCGAAGGCGCGCTCGAGCGGATCGCCTGGCCGATGATCGACGGCGCCGCCGCGCTGCCGCCCTCGGTCGCGCTGGACCGCGTTCGCGGTTTGCGGCTGCGCTATCGCATCAGCGGGGCGTGGAGCGACCGGTGGGACGGCTCGGGAGGCGCCGCGCTGCCGCAGGCGCTTGAGATGTCGCTGACGCGCGACGACGGCGTCACCTTCCGTCAGCTGTTTCTTGTTGGAAGTGGTGGCCCGCCGCGTCCGCCCGCCCCATCGGGCGCGCAAGCCGCCGACGGTGCGCAACCCCCGTCGGTGTCCGCCAATGCGCGATAGGCCCGCTGGCGAGCGCGGCGCCGCGCTCCTCACCGTGATGCTGCTCGTCGCGATCGTCGCGGTGCTCGCGGCGACCGCGCTCGAGCGGTTGCGCCTGTCGACGCGGCTCGCCGCGAACGCCGTCGGGCTCGACCAGGCGCGCGGTCTCGCCTTCGCCGCGGAGGCGCTCGCGACCGGGCGGATCACCGATGTCCTCCGCCGCAACACGGAGCGCGTCACGCTCGACGGCGGATGGAGCAATCGCCCGTACACCATCCCGACGCCCGGCGGCGTCGCGACCGCGCGCATCGTCGACGGGGGGAACTGCTTCAACGTTAACAGTTTGGTGACCGATCTTGATGGGCGATATGTAGCCGATCCGACAACGATCGCGCAGTTCGCCCGGCTCGCCCGGCTGCTCGCCGTGCCGGGCGGCGACGCGATCGCAGCGGCGGCGGCGGACTGGATCGACAGCGACGATCAGCCGCTCGCTGCGGGCGCGGAGGACAGCGCCTATGCCGCGCTCGCGACGCCGTACCGCACCGCCGGCACGCTGATGGCCGATCCAAGCGAGTTGCGCGCGGTCGCCGGCGTCTCGCCTGCGGCCTATGCGCGGCTCCGACCATTCATCTGCGCACTGCCGCGTGCCGCACGCACGCCGATCAACGTCAACACCCTGACGCCCGAGCAGGCACCGCTGATCGCGATGCTCGCGCCCGATACGCTCGGCATCCAGGCCGCCGCGGGTGCGCTGCTGCGCCGGCCGCCGGGCGGCTACGGCGACGTGCAGGATTTCTGGAAGGTGTTCGCGGCATCGGGGATCACCGTCGATCCCGCGGCGACGCAGCAGACCGGCGTCACGACAAAGTGGTTCGCGCTGCGCGTCGACGTGACGGCGGGCGCCAGCGAGCTGCAGGAACAGGCGCTGATCGACGCGACTACGCTTCCCGCGCGGCTCGTCTCGCGGCAATGGGGCGAGCCAACATGACCGCCACCTTGCTCTTCATTCCGCCAGGCGCGGACGATCCGTGGCGCTGGGTGCGAGTCGCCGACGGCGCAGTCGCTGATCGCGGTGAGGGGCTGCCGGTCGAGCCGACAACGGCGATCGTTGCGGTGACGCCGGCGGACGCGGTGACGTTGCACTGGGCAAGCCTGCCGGCGCGATCGATAGCGCAAGCGAGCGCAGCGGCGCGGATCGTCGTATCGGACGCGAGCGCCGGACCGATCGACGCGCTGCACGTCGCGGTCGGCGAGGAGGCGAGCGGGGAGGGGGGCGACGAGCGGCCGATCGGTGTCGTCGCCAACGATGCGATGCAGCGCTGGCTCGCGATGCTCGCCGCGCTCGGCATCGACGCTGACGTGATGATCCCTGCGCCGCTGCTGCTGCCGCGCCCGCAGGCAAGGTTCGTCCGCGCCGACGTGGGTGGCCAATCGGTAGTGCGCGGCACAACCAGCGGCTTCGCCGACGAGGCGCGGCTGACCGAGCTGATCACCGGCGCGAATCAGCCGGAGACGCTTGGTCGCGACGCCGTCGACGCCGCGATCGCCACTGCGCTCGACCGCCCGGTGCTCAACCTGCGCCAGGGGCCGTTCGCGCGACGGCGGCGGCGCGCGATCGATTGGGCGCTCGTCCGGCGCCTCGTCGTGCTCGGCGCGCTGGCGCTGCTCGCGACACTCGCGATCGATCTCGTGCGGATCGCCAAATACGCGATCGCGGCCGACAGCGCCGAAATGCGCGCCGATGCGCTCGCTCGCGAGGGCCTGCCGCGCGGCACGCAGGCGGGCGATGCCGATCGCTTGCTCGCCGAGCGCCTGTCGCGGCTGCGCGGCCCGGGCCTCGGCTTCAGCGCCACCGCCGCAGCGATCGCGACCGCGGTGCGCGACACTGCTGGGACGGAGATCGTCGCGCTGGCGTTCAAGCCCAACGGCGACCTGCGCGCCACGATCGCGGCAGAGGGCGAGGCGCAGGCGAACCAGCTCGTCGCGCAGCTGCGCGGCAGCGGCTTTGCGGTGACCGCCAGCCCCTTCGAATCGAACGGCCAGCGGCTGCGCGGCGATCTGACGGTGACGGTGCCATGACCGATCTACGCGTTTGGTATGCCGGCCGGTCGTTGCGCGAGAAGCGGCTGATCCTCGTCATGCTCGTCCTGCTCGCGGTGACGATCGTCTGGGCCGGCATCGTCCGGCCCGTACGCGACGGGCTCGACGCGGCGCGTGACCGTCACGCCCGCGCCGTCGTCCGGCTGGGCGAGGTGCAGCGGCAGGTGGCAATGGTGAAGGCGATCCAGCGCGGCCGGCCCCGGACGCCGGAGGGCGCGATCGCCGACGCGGTCCGCGCCCGTGCCGACGAGGCGGGGTTCGCGCTGTCGAGCCTCGAACCCGACGGCGACCGCGTCCGCATCGCGATCGCGACCGCCAAGCCCGGCGCGCTGCTCGGCTGGATCGCCGCGCTCGAGGCGGACGGTCTGCTCGTCGATGCCTCGTCGATCACCGGCAACGGCGACGGCACGGTCGCGGCGACACTGACGCTTAAGGGGCGCGAGGCATGAGGCGGCTGCGCCTGCGGACCGGGCCGCGCGCGCTGTTCGCGGCAATGCTGGCCATCGCGCTCCTCGCGCTGCTGCCCATGCGCCTCGCCCTCGGTTGGTTCGGGCTCGGTGAACAGGGACTGACCGCGCGCGCAGTGAGCGGCAGCATCTGGTCCGGAACGCTGCGCGAGGCGCGCTTCGGCGACATCGCACTCGGCGATCTCTCGGCCGGCGTCTCGCCCCTGCGCCTGCTTCTCGGCGAGGCGCGGATCGCGCTCGAAGGTACGGCGTCCACGCCGGCGCCGCGCCTGTCGGGGGCGATCATCGTCTCGCGCTCGAGCTTCGGGCTCGATCACGTCACCGCTTCGCTGCCGGTCGGCATGGCGTTCCGGCCGCTGCCCGTGACGACGCTCGATCTCGACGACGTCGTGGCGCGCTTCCGCGGCGACACGTGTGAGGAAGCGTCGGGCCGGATCCGCGCGACGATGGCGGGCGATCTCGGCGGCACGGCGGTGCCGTCGGCACTCGCGGGGTCGGCGCGCTGCGATGCCGGCGCGCTTTTGCTGCCGCTCGCCAGCGCGGCGGGCAACGAGGGCAGCACGATCCGCTTGTGGCCTGATGGCCGCTACACCGCGGATCTCACGCTGCAGCCCGGCGATCCCGCCGCCGTCGTGCGTTTGCAGGCGGCAGGCTTCGTCCAGACGCAGGCTGGCATGCGGCTGACGATCGAGGGACGCTTCTGATCCGCTGACCTGTGGCAAGGCGTGCGGCGAAAGCGATGCTGTGGCCTTGACGCTCGCCGCCCCGTTCCGTAGGGGCGCCCACTCTTGTGGCGACCGTAGCTCAGTTGGTTAGAGCATCGGTTTGTGGTACCGAGGGTCGCGGGTTCAAGTCCCGTCGGTCGCCCCATCCTAACCCCCGGAAATATAGCATGACGGCGTGGGGCTTCCCCGATTTCGACGACCATGAGGGCGTCCATCTCTTCACCGATCCGGCGTCCGGCCTGCAGGCGGTCATCGCGGTCCACTCGACCGCGCTCGGCCCCGCGGCGGGCGGCGTGCGCTTCTGGAACTATGCCGATCACACCAGCGCGTTGACCGACGCGCTGCGCCTGTCGCGCGGCATGAGCTTCAAGAACGCGATGGCGGGGCTCGCGCTCGGCGGCGGCAAGGGTGTCGTGCTCGCCGACCGGCCCGGCGCGACGATCAGCGAGGATCAACTGCGCGCGTTCGGCCGCGTCGTCGAATCGCTCGGCGGCCGCTACGTTACCGCCGAGGACGTCGGCATGTCCGAGGCGCGGATGAAGGTGATCGCGCAGGAGACGCGTTACGTCTCCGGCCTGCCCGTCGCGAGTGGCGCGGCGGGTGGCGACCCCGGTCCCTATACCGCGCTCGGCGTCTATCTCGGCGTCAAGGCGGCCGCAGCGCGCGGGCTGGGTGCGAGCGACATGAAGGGCGTGCGCGTCGCGATCCAGGGCGTCGGCTCGGTCGGCGGTGGCCTCGCCCGTTTGCTCGCCGCCGACGGCGCAACGCTGACGCTCGCCGATGTCGATACCGCGCGTGCCGAGAAGCTCGCCGGCGAGCTCGGCGCCACCACCGTCTCGACGGGCGAGATCCTTGCCGCGAACGTCGATCTGGTCAGCCCCAACGCGCTCGGCGCGGTGCTGACCGAGGCATCGATCGCCGCGCTGAAGGCGAAGGTCGTCGCGGGCGGCGCGAACAATCAGCTCGCGACGCAGGGCGACGGGCGCCGCGTGCACGAGCGTGGCATCCTCTACGCCCCCGATTACGTGATCAACGCCGGCGGCATCATCAACGTCGGGCTCGAATATCTCGGTCAGGGCGACGAGGCCGAAGTGAAGGCACGCATCGCGCGCATCCCCGATCGTCTGGTTGAGGTGTGGGACGAGAGCGATGCCAGCGGCGATCCCGCGTCGGACGTGGCGGATCGCATCGCCCGCCGCCTGATCGGCCGCGGCTGAACACGGCCGGCGATCGCGCTGTTCCGTCGACCGGACGCATGCGCCGGCCGTCTGTCCAACCGGATGACGGCCGGCGTTTTTCGCTCTAGGGAGCCATCGTGCCCGCGCTCCACGCCCTCGCCAATCCTGCGCGCTTCCTTAAGATCGCCCGCCCGCTGACGGCGTGGCTGACCGGGATCGGCGTCGCGCTGATCGCGGTGGGATCCTGGGCAGGCCTCGTGATGACGCCGCCGGACTATCTTCAGGGCGAGTCGGTCCGCATCATGTACGTCCACGTCCCCGCCGCGTGGCTGGGCATGGGCGGGTGGAGCGGGATTGCGGTGGCGAGTATCGCCTATCTCGTCTGGCGTCATCCGCTGGCGGAGGTGGGCGCGCGCGCGATTGCGGTCCCCGGCGCCGCCTTTGCTGCGATCTGCCTGTTTACCGGCGCGATCTGGGGCCGGCCCACCTGGGGCACCTATTGGCAGTGGGACGGGCGGCTCACCTCGATGTTGCTGCTGTTCTTCGTCTACCTTGCCTATATTGCGCTGGCGCGTGCGGATCGCGAGCGCGGCGGCGACGGGCGTATCGCGGCGCTGTTCGGCATCGCCGGCACGGTGCTGCTCCCGATCATCCGCTACTCCGTGATCTGGTGGAACACGCTTCACCAGGGGCCGAGCATCGGGCTGACGCGATCGAGCATCGACGCGTCGATCCTGTGGCCGCTGCCGATCATGCTCGCCGGCTTCTCCTGCCTGTTCGGCGGGATCGTGCTGATGCGGATGCGCACGCTGCTTGCGGTCGCCAAGGCCGAGGCGCGGTTGCGCCGGCGGGCGACCGCATGAACCCCTGGCCGTTCATCACCGCCGCCTACGCGATCGCGCTCGGCGGCACCGCGGCGATCGCGTGGCTCAGTTGGCGCGCCATGCGTGCGGCCGAGAAGGGGCCGCAATGAAGGCCAAGCATCAGCGGCTGTGGCTTGCACTTGCCGCGGTGGCCGCGATCGCCGTCGCCGCGCTGCTGGCTTTGTCGGGGCTGCGCGATCAGGCGGCCTTCTTCTACGCGCCGTCGGACGTCACGCCCGACGTGCTCGCCTCGAATCGCGCGGTACGATTGGGCGGGATGGTTGCCGCCGGCTCGGTGGCGCGCGCCGCGGACGGCGTCACCGTCGCGTTCCGCGTCACCGACGGCAAGGCGACGACGCCGGTCACCTTTGCCGGAATCGTCCCCGATCTGTTTCGTGAGCGGTCGGGCGTCGTCGCGGAGGGCAGCTTCCGGCGCGACGGCAGCTTCGTCGCGACCAACCTGCTGGCCAAGCACGACGAAAAATACATGCCGCCCGAACTGGCCGGCAAGATGCATGAAACCAAGAGCCTGGAGCCGTGAGCGGCTTCGTCGCGCTGACGCTTGTCGGCGGATTAGCATTCGGCGCGCTGGTGCTGCTGCGTCTGCCGCGCATCCTGTGGTCGTTCGCCGGCGCTGCGCTGTTCCTAGGTGCAGCGGGCTATGCGTGGCAGGGAAGGCCGGGTGCACCGGCATCCCCGGCACGCCCAGCGCGCGACGGGATTGCGGTCGATCCCGCCGCAATCGCGCTGCGCGACCGGCTGGTCGGGCGTTTCACCGCCGATGCGAGCTACCTCGTGGCGTCCGATGCCATGCTGCGCACCGGCAACAAGCGCGCGGCAGTTCAGGTGGTGCTCGGCGGCCTGCGCCGTATCCCGAACAGCTTCATCCTGTGGACGCAACTCGGCACCAATCTCGCAATCCACGACGGTGACAAGGTGTCCCCGGCCGCCAAATTGGCGTTCGAGCGGGCGATGCGGCTTGCGCCCAAGCATCCGGCGCCACCCTATTATGCCGGCATGGCCTATGTGCGCGCGGGCGAGCTAGCGATGGCGCAGCGTCTATGGCGCCGCGCCGTCGCGCTCTCCGCCCCGGATACCGATTATCGGCGCCAGATCGCCGGTCAGCTCGATCTGCTCGATCGGTTCATCGCCGCGACGCGGCCGCCGGCGCGCTGATCCGCCGCCGGCGGGTTGCCGGCCTTACTTGCCACGCCCGGTCTTCTCCTGCAGCGCATCGATCCGCTTCGATGCGTCGGCCTTGGTAAGGCCGTCATCGAATTCCTCGCCGGCTTCTTCGCTCAGTGTCTTGAGGTAGCTCGCCTGCGCCCCGGTCATCGGCTCTTCGCCGGTGGTCCAATCATCCGGATCCTTTTCGGCGTTCGAGAAGGGTTCGCTCTTCGGGTTCGCGTCGGTCATGGCGGTGTTCCTTTCGCGCATCCAAACTCCCCTGTTCCCGCAACGTTCCATTTGCGGCGGCATCGGCGCGGTGCTAGGCGCGCTTGGTTTTCGACAGGACAACGGCGGTTCTTCTACTCGTGGCTCCTTTTCGGACGGTCGGTCGGTGAGCACCGCCGCACCCGTCGGCGTGCCCGGCACGCACCATCATCACAATGAAGGGCTGACGAAGCTAGCACTCGGCGCCGTCGGCGTCGTCTACGGCGATATCGGCACCAGCCCGCTGTACGCGATGAAGGAGGTGTTCGTCGGGCACCATCCGCTCGCCGTCGATCAGTTGCACATCTTCGGCGTCGTCAGCCTCGTCTTCTGGTCGCTGGTGCTGATCGTGACGTTTAAATACGTCATGGTCATCCTGCGCGCCGACAATGAGGGCGAGGGGGGCAGCCTCGCGCTGCTCGCGCTGATCCAGCGGCGCAGTGGCGCCGGCAAACGCTGGGGGCCGAGCCTGGTGCTGCTCGGCGTCCTCGCAACGGCGCTGTTCTTCGGCGACTGCATGATCACCCCCGCGATCTCGGTGCTGTCCGCGGTCGAGGGGCTCGCCACGGTCGAGGCGCGCTTCAACAGCTTCGTTATCCCCATCTCGGTCGCGATCCTGATCGGCCTCTTCTACCTCCAGTCGGTCGGCACCGCGCGCGTCGGCAAGCTGTTCGGGCCGATCATGGCGGTCTATTTCGTGACGCTGTCTGTGCTCGGGCTGATCCACGTCATCGCCCAGCCGCAGATCCTGCTCGCGCTCGATCCGCGTTGGGCAGTGCGCTTCGCCGCCACTGACGGTACGCTCGCGTTTCTCGCGCTCGGCTCGGTCGTGCTCGCGGTGACGGGAGCGGAGGCGCTCTACGCCGATATGGGGCATTTCGGGCGCAAGCCGATCGCCTACGCCTGGCTGTGGTTCGTCTTCCCCGCGCTGATGCTCAACTATCTGGGGCAGGGGGCGCTGCTGCTCACCAACCCGGCGGCGGCGGAAAACCCCTTCTTTCTGATGGCGAGCGAGGCGTGGCGCCTGCCGCTCGTCATCCTTGCGACACTCGCGACGGTCATTGCCAGCCAGGCGGTCATCACGGGCGCCTATTCGGTGGTGCAGCAGGGCATCCAGCTCGGCCTGATGCCGCGGCTTCGCATTTCGCACACCAGCGCCTCGGCGGCGGGACAGATCTACATCTCGTCGGTCAACTGGGCGCTGCTCGCGATGGTGCTGCTGCTGATCCTCGGCTTCCGCGAATCGTCGAACCTCGCGGCCGCCTATGGCATCGCGGTGACCGGCACGATGTTCATCTCGACGTGCATGGTCGCGGTGCTGATACGGCGCGTATGGCACTGGCCGCTCTACGCGGTGATCCCGTTCGTCGCGCTGTTCCTGTTCATCGACGGCATGTATTTTTCGTCAAACCTCACCAAGGTGCCCGACGGCGGCTGGTTCCCACTGCTCGTCGCGATCATCGTGTTCGTGCTGCTCACTACCTGGGCGTCGGGCCGCAAGCTGATGCTCGAGCGGCTGCGCGAAGGCGCGATGCCGATCAAGGTGTTCATCGGCTCGGCGGCGGGCAGCGCGACCCGCGTCGGCGGCACCGCGGTCTTCATGACTTCGACGCCGGAGGGGGTGCCGCACGCGCTGCTGCATAATCTGAAGCACAATCGAGTGCTCCACGATCGCGTGATCCTGTTGACGGTGAAGGTCACCGACATGCCCTATTACCCGGACGAGAACCGCTTCGTGCACGAGGATCTTGGCGAGGGTTTCCACCGCGTCGTGCTGCGCTACGGCTTCATGGAATCGCCCGATATCCCCGCCGCGCTCAAATCATTCCACGAGTGCGACGGCGAGTTCCGCATGATGGAGACCAGCTTCTTCCTGTCGCGGCAGACGCTGCTCGCCTCGGCGCGCCCCGGCATGGCAATCTGGCGCGAGAAGCTGTTCGCCTGGATGCTGCGCAACGCGGAAAGCGCGATGGAATTCTTCCGCCTGCCCACAAATCGCGTGGTCGAGCTCGGCAGCCAGATCGAGATCTGAGACGATGACGGAGACGTCCGGCTCGGTTCCAGCCCCGATCATCGTCACCGCACTCCTCGGCGACGCAGATCACCGCTGGTTCGACGACCTGCGCCGCGCGCACTTCCCGCCCGAGCGCAACCAGCTCGCCGCGCATCTCACCATGTTCCACCATCTGCCGCCCAGCGCGGCGGCGGAGGTGAAGCGCCGGCTGGCGGAGGAGACGCGCGGCGTGCGCCGGCCCGAGGCGCGCCTCGCCGCGCCGTTCTCGCTCGGTCGCGGCGTTGCCTATCGCATCGACAGCCTCGCGCTCGCCGCGATCCGCGCGCGGCTGGCAGAGGGGTTCCAGGGGCTGCTGACGCCGCAGGACCAAGCCGGCTGGCGCGCGCACGTCACGGTGCAGAACAAGGTCGAGCCCGCGACTGCCAAAGCGCTGCTGGCGGCACTATCGGCCGACTATCGCCCGCGTCCGCTCGCGATCGTCGGGCTGGCATCATGGTGGTATCGCGGCGGGCCGTGGGAGCCTTTGTCGCGACACGTGTTCGCGGGTTGACGCCCTCTCAACCCCTGCTATAGCCCGCGCCTCGCGAGCGGTACTTGCCCCTTCACGAAGGCGCGGCGGAGTAGCTCAGCTGGTTAGAGCACGGGAATCATAATCCTGGGGTCGGGGGTTCAAGTCCCTCCTCCGCTACCACTCGCGAGCGCTTCAGGAGCCGCAATACTGACCGCGCACTGTCCGCAGTTGCCCGGCCGTGCGCGAGGGATCACCCCGCGAGCGGCACACCGAACAGATCATGCTCGTCGGCGTCCTCGATCGCCACGCGAACGATATCACCCTCGGCGAGATGAGCCGCGTCGCGCAGATGCACCTCGCCGTCGATCTCGGGCGCATCGGCGTAGGAGCGCCCGGTCGCCCCTTCGTCACCCACCGCATCGATGATGACGTCGAGCGTGCGGCCGACCTTCGCCTGCAGCTTCGCCGCGCTGATCGCGGCGGTCTTCGCCATGATCCGCGCGTAGCGTTCCTCCTTCACCTCTTCGGGCACCGGATCGGGCAGCAGGTTCGCACTCGCGCCCTCTACCGGCTCGAAGCGGAACGCCCCGACACGGTCGAGCTGCGCCTCGTCCAGCCATTCAAGGAGATACTCGAAGTCCGCCTCGGTCTCACCCGGAAAGCCGACCACGAAGGTCGAGCGGATCGCGATGTCCGGGCAGATCTCGCGCCAGCCGCGGATGCGGCTCAGCACCTTGGCGTCGTTCGCGGGCCGCTTCATCGCGCGCAGCACGTTGGGGGCGGCGTGCTGGAACGGGATGTCGAGATACGGCAGCACCAGCCCTTCCGCCATTAGCGGGATCACCTGATCGACGTGGGGGTAGGGATAGACATAGTGCAGCCGCACCCATGGCGCGATCCGACCCAGCTCGCGCGCCAGATCGGTCATGTGCGCGCGAACCTCGCCACCACCCTTCAGCGGATAGGAGGCGTGGCGCAGGTCGACGCCATAGGCCGAAGTGTCCTGGCTGATCACCAGCAGCTCGCGCGTTCCCGCCGCGACCAGCTTCTCCGCCTCGCGCAGGATCGCATCCGGGCGGCGGCTGACGAGATCGCCCCGCAGCGAGGGGATGATGCAGAAGGTGCAACGATGGTTGCAACCCTCGGAAATCTTGAGATAGCTATAGTGGCGCGGCGTGAGCTTCAGCCCCGCGTCGGGAATGAGGTCGATGTACGGCGACAGATTCGCCGGCGCCGCCTCGTGCACCGCCTCCACCACCTGTTCGTATTCGTGCGCGCCGGTGATCGCGAGGACCTGCGGGAAGCGCGCGCGGATCGCTTCGGCTTCCTTCCCCATACACCCCGTCACGATGACGCGGCCGTTCTCCGCGATCGCCTCGCCGATCGCCTCCAGACTCTCCTCCTTGGCGGAATCGAGGAAGCCGCAGGTATTGACGAGCACCACGTCCGCCCCGGCATAATCGGGGGACATGTGATAGCCGTCGGCGCGCAGCTGGGTCAGGATCCGCTCGCTGTCGACGAGGTTCTTCGGACAGCCGAGCGACACCATGCCCACGCGGGGCGGTGAGGGAAGACGCGTTGCCATGAGGTGCGCGCACATAGGGCTGATCGGCGCAATTTGCCATATCCCGGCCGATATGCTGGGGCACGGCGCGCCGTTGGGTTCGGGAAAAAAGCCGGCTGGCGTCGTGAAAGAGCGTTTTAGGGGAATGTTCCATGCTGGCAATCGGGCTGATGTCGGGCACGTCCCTCGACGGGGTCGACGCAGCGTTAATCGACACCGATGGCGAGCGCGGGGTGCGCGCCATCGCCTTTCGCGGCGAGAGCTACTCCGATGCCGCGCGCGCACAGCTGGCCGAAGCGACCACGCGCGCGCTCAGCTTCGATCGGCCGCGTGCGAACCCGGAGGTGATGGCCGCGGCCGATCTGATCACGCGCACCCACGTCCTGGCGGTGCAGAAGCTGATACGCGACGCGGGCGTCGTCGCGGCGGACGTCGGCGTGGTCGGCTTCCACGGTCAGACGGTGGCGCATCGCCCCGATCGCGGCTGGACATGGCAGATCGGCGACGGGCAGGCGCTCGCCGACGCGACCGGGATCACCACCGTCGCCGATTTCCGCAGCGCCGATGTGGCGGCGGGTGGGCAGGGGGCGCCGCTGCTGCCAATCTATCACGCCGCGCTCACTGCGGCGCTGGACCGCCCGCTCGCTGTGCTCAACCTCGGCGGCGTGGCGAATATCACCGCGATCGCGCGCGACGGCACGCTCGTCGCGTTCGATACCGGACCCGCCAACGGCCTGATCGACAGCTGGGTGGAGGCGGAGAGCGGTGCGCGCTACGATGCCGGCGGCGCACTCGCCGCCAGCGGCCACGTCGACGAGGCGGTGCTGACGGCGATGCTCGACCACCCTTTCTTCGCGCTGCCGGCGCCCAAGTCGCTCGACCGCAACGATTTCACCATCCAGCCGGCGCGTGGGCTGAGCGCGGCGGACGGCGCCGCGACGCTGACGGCGTTCACCGCCGCGACGGTCGCCGAGGCGTTGACGCTGCTCCCCGAGCGCCCAACGCGGCTGTTCGTCGCAGGTGGCGGGCGGCACAATCCCACGCTGCTCGCGATGATCACTGACCGCTGCGGCCTCACCCCCGAGCCGGTCGACGCATTCGGCTGGAACGGCGATGCGATCGAGGCGGAAGGCTTCGCCTATATGGCCGCACGCACGCTTGCCGGATTGCCGATTTCGTTTCCCGGCACCACCGGCGTCGACCGGCCGATGCCGGGTGGCACGGTCTACACACCACGCGCGGCAGGCGCCTAGCGGTTGATCGTCATCGTCGCCGGATGGTTGCGATCGAGGTGGCGTTTGATCGTGCGCAGGTTGCGGCTGTTGGAGCGATAGAAGAAGTCCGCCGCGTCGCCGACGAAGGGCACCAGGCCAAGCATCGTGTCGAACCCGACACGCGCGCCCATCCGCGTCAATTGCCACTTAGTCATGCCAAGGTTGCGCGCTTCCCACACGATCCACGCCCCGATCGCGCCGGCGACGACATCGCCGACCACCGGGATCAGCCCGATCAGCACATCCAGGCCGACCCGGCGGTTGGTCCCCGGCACTTCGAACGCGCCCTCCATCAGGCGCTCGACCGCTTCGATTCGGCGGCGGATCGAGACCGGATCGCGCCCCAGCGGCAGCGCGGAGAGGATCGCGGCGGCATCGGGCGAGGGGATGTTCTGCGTCATCCCGATCAGTTGGGATCGCGGCGCAGGGCGTTCAACGGGTGCCACGCGCGATCGTTGGGCTGCCACGCGCGCAGCCGCAGCGCGACCAGCGACCATCGGAACGGACGGGCGAGCGGCACGAAGGCGACGTCGCGCGCCAGCGCCGCGTCGGCGGCAGCGAGTGCCAGCGCGCGCTCGCCCAGCGTCGGCGCGATCCGCGCGGCCTCGATCGCGGCGCGCGCTTCCTCGCTGCACGTCACGCAGGCGGTCGACAGATACCAGCGTGCGCTGTCGTATGGCGCCACCGCGTCAATCAGCCGCAGCTCGGCCTCGGCATCGATCGGCACCCGCTGCGGCACGATGCCGACGGCGTAGAGGTCCGCCGCGAACCGCGCCCATAGCAAGGTCCCGCCGGGGCCGGGGGGCAGCGCCAGACGAAGGCTTGGCGCGCTGCCGTTCCCTTGGCGCCACCGCGCGACCTGCGCGCGCGCCGCGGCGAGACGATCGGCAGCGGCGATGTCCATCCACGGCGCACGCGCCGGCGGCGCGGCCGAATCGAGCAGCGTGGGGAGCAGCGTCTCACTCGCCGCCCAGTCCGCCGAGAACGCCTCCACCAATTGCCGGCGATCGATCGCCAGCGCGACCGCCGCGCGGTTCTCCGGTGTCGCCAGAAACCCCACGCGACTGACGATGGCCAGCCCGAATAGCCCGGCCGCCGGATCGATGCGGATCGACCGCGGCGTGACACCGGCGGCGCTGACCAGCGGCCAGTCGCCGATCCGCCCGCCCGTCACGAGGTCGGACTTTCGTGCGGCGAACCGCGCCACACCGCTCGCGGCGCGCTCTGCAATCAGCACCACGTCGTCCTCGGGCGCCGGCTGCGAGCGTTCGTCCGTGGCGCGGTTGGGATCGGGGATCGGGGTCAGTCGCGTCACGCGTCCGGCCCTCCCGATCGGTCGCATCGGGCCGCTACCCAGGCGGGGGCCGGATCGCACGATCGCAAGCTCTGGCTGCCCGAAAAGTTTGAGCAGATCGGGGCGCGGCCGCGACAGTTCGATCTGAATGACGTTGGGCGTCATCTCGACGATCGAATCGATCGCGGTCAGATAGGGCGTCAGCGGGTTGCCGCTGCCGGCGCGCAACTGGCGGCGCAGATTAGCCACCACCTCGGCCGCGCGCAGCGGGCGACCGTCGGACCAGCGCATATCGCGCAGCCGGAAGATGTACGTCATGCCCTCATCGGTGACGATCCAGCGCTCGGCGATGCCCGGAACGACCTGACCGGCGGCGTTGAAGCGCACCAGCCCCTGCGCCACCGCATCCGCATAAAGGCGCGCGGCAGGCTGCGCGGTCGGTTTGGGCGCAGTGCGCAGATCGGGCGCGTCGCCGACGGCGCTGACGACCACCGCGCCGACGTCGGCACGGCGCTCGCATCCCGCAGCGGCTAGCGCCAGCGCGAGCGTGATGGTGCGGACGGCGGGACTCGAACCCGCACGCCCATACGGGCAGAAGATTTTAAGTCGGTTCGGAAAAGTTGCCCGGAAAGTCACTATGATGCTCTTTTTGGACCGGAAATCCGGCTAGAAGCGAGCGGGGGTGTGCCCGATCATGCCCCCGATTTACCCCAATTTCCCGGCATGATTACACAGGAATTGCACCGAGAAGCTGGCATTGTGAAACGCAGGGCGGCGGCGACGTACGAAGAACCGTTGCCGCCTTGCGCGGGAATCAAAATCAACGCTAATCGAAGCGGCTGAGAGGTCTAGGGGCTATCTTAGCGTTTTATAGGTGACGACCCGATGTTTGAAGAGCGGAAAACGCCAGAGCGTAGATCCCTGTCTTTGAGCCTGTTTACAGGCTTACCGTGGACCGTCCGGGCTTTTTTAGTTTTGTTCAACACAATCCTGCTCGCGTTGCTCATCTTCGGTATGCTTAGTTATTGGACCCAAGGAAAGGTCTTCGATAATGTAACGAATGCCCTCACGGAACTCCTGAAACTTGTCGGGGGTGGGGTCATCGGGTCGCTCGCTGCCGAGGGCAAGAAAAGCTTTGGCGGGAAGCAACCCGATGGGTCTGAACGCGACTAAAGTTCCGATCTTTGATATTATAGCGCCCCCAATTCGGAAGAAGCTATAATATCCAATATCCGGGTGGCTCAATAACTCATACTCTCTGTTCCGCAACAATCTTGCTTTGTGAAAACAAAAGTTTGCAATCATGCATATCACGCTAAGTGATAGAGTCGGTATTGCTACAGGCAACTTGAGATAAGTCAGGAGTAGTGCGTCGAGAACTAGCGCCAAAAGGATTGTGTCAGCTGCGAATTTCCAACGGAAACGCTCCGGGTGGAAGCCGTGCCATATCCTCACTGCAACCCACGCTAGTTGCAAACGCGGGGGGAGTACATGCGAGGGTCTATGTCGTCGGACAATTACCCCTAAACCCTTCGGCGGATCAAATGGTGTCTCTTCCGATCCTCGTAAGAAGCGAACGGGAAGGACCCTCGCTCCTTTAGTGACCGACCGTAGGGAGTGTTCCTTGAAGCCGTCGAGAGTCATATGTACAATTCGGCCGTCTCCCTTGTAGATTGCAGCATGATCGATCGGCGATGTTGTCATATACATCATTGCCCACGATTTGAATGAATCGAGCCGTTGCGTGAATATCGCGTCGCCAGCCCTCATTTGGGCAACGGCTTCATCGGAAATTTTGTCCACATAAGCCATCGCCATGCCGCCATCGCGCTGGTTCGGCCCGTATCGCCCGCGTTTGAAGGCATATTGAAGATAATCGAAAATGGTAAAAAGCATCTGCTTCATTTGCCGCGCCAGACGACACGCGCGCAAGCGTTCAAGCGCCATGTCGCTGACGAGTGTAGCCAAGACGGTCGAATCCGATACATGATCGGCACGTATATCGAATATTAGACTCGACACGGATTCGATACAGACGCATTATCGATGCACAGAATCGATACAGGAAAACCCTGATGAGTCGCACCTTTGCCTACTGCCGCGTCAGCACGCTCGATCAAACGACCGACAATCAGGTTCGGGAAATCGAAGGTGCGGGATTCGCCGTTGATTCTAAGCGCATCGTTACTGAAACTGTGTCGGGTTCGGTAGCTTCTATGGAGCGTAAGGGCTTCGCAAAGCTCATGGACCGCATGGAAGCGTCAGACGTGTTGATCGTGACGAAGCTAGACCGTTTGGGCAGAAATGCGATGGACGTTCGCAGTACGGTAGATCGGCTGGCCGCAGAAGGCATCCGCGTTCATTGCCTTGCCCTTGGTGGCGTCGATCTGACTTCCCCTGCCGGCAAGATGACGATGGGCGTTATCGCTGCCGTTGCTGAATTTGAACGCGACCTTCTTATCGAGCGGACGCAAGCGGGTCTGTCGCGAGCGAAGGCATCGGGGAAGGTGTTGGGGCGACCGCAAAGCCTGTCGAGCGATCAGCAACGGGATATCAGGACGGCTAGGGCTTCCGGTGTCTCGCTAGGTGAACTGGCGAAGCGGTACAGTGTATCGCGTGCGGCTATTCAGCGGGTGGAAAAGCGTGCAGCCTGATTTTGCCCCTACAAAGCCCGTACGGCGCATCTAAGCCGTTTTGGCACCCGAAGTACCCTATCGCCCCTATCGTCGTCGGCTGGCCACCGGCTGCCCCCTCAAATCGAACGATAGGGCGCTAGGGGCTGTAATCTCTTTATTGCGGATCGGTCCCGCATATTAATTAGCTTTTTAGTACGAGACAGACGCTTTAGGTGGCCAAATGTGTAATTATCTTCTCCATCGATTAATCGATAGAACAGTCAGCACGCAGCATACGAGAAAATAGATAATTACTACTGTTATGCCTCGAAAATAGCTGTCTAATAAGCTCGTAATAACTAAGACAGGTCCGCTATAAATAGTCGCTATCCACCACTCAGCGTTGTAATTATTGTAAGAACTATAAGTAGTCCTTGCAAATATCATCAAGGGAGCAGTCAGAAAGTAAAACGTAATCCAAATCAAACGGCTTTGGCGTTATTTAGATAGCAAGCCCATCTGTTTGATATGAGCCTAGCATTGGAATCGTGCAAGTGGGTGATTGCGGGCGATCCACTCTCGGTCGTTACCGCCGCTAACCAACCCTTCATCCGGCTTTGGCAACATCGGGCTATGAGCTTCAACAAGCCCTTCCGCGCGGTGCCGATCAAGCTAGGCACTCACTACAAGTCTAGGCAGCGGAAAGAGCGGATGCATCGTATAAAGCGACCAGTGGCGATCTTGATAGGCGCCGCCGTCGTAGGTGCGACCGTAGGCGTCTACTCTGCATTGCTTCCGACAAACTTTAGCGCCGCAACGTCTGCTACCTACAACCAATCCCTATCCGGCTGCACCGCCACAGATGGTGATACGATCCGCTGTGGTGATGAACGCATCAGGCTTTTGGCAATCGATGCACCGGAGCTTCCGGGTCACTGTCGTAAGGGACGGAAGTGCGCGCCCGGCGATCCTTATGCATCTTCGGCGAACCTTGATGCCGCGCTTACCGGTGACCTATCGATAGATCGTGCTGGCGAGGATCGATATGGGCGCACCCTAGCTCGCGTTGCCGGTGCGAAGGGCGACCTGTCCTGCTGGCAGCTAGAACACGCGCACGCGATCTACAAAGTTGATTGGGACAACGGTTGGCGGGTCGCTCGAACCTGTCCCGGCTCGATCCTATAGGCGAACCAAGTCGCTTGATGAACGTTCCCGTTACGTTCTATTTCGACGGAACGGAGATTCGCACCATGGACACCATCAGCACCGACCAACTTGCCGCTCTGATCGAAGCAGCACCCTTACGTGCCACCACCGGACTTAGCGCTACGAATGAAGCCCTTCGGTACTGGTCTACGCGGGAGCTTGCGGAATTCATCGTAGAAGGGCTTGAGCGGCCTTGGACCGTACCGGACAGGGCGCAGCTAGCTTTACCGCTCTGATCGTCCTGTGACGCTTACAGCCGCATGGTTGGGGCTATTAGAAATTTGCGGGAGCTTGCCCATCAGGGCGGCAGCATATGCGCTACGTGTCGAGCTTGCGGTAAGGTGGCGTTGTTCGCTCCGTTCGAACTGGCGACCTACTTTCGGCATCGCGGCTGGTCCGATGCATGGCCGGGATTTGCGCAAAAGCTTGTTTGTGCCGGGCACGATGGTTGCGGCGCTAGAAATCCATTCGTCGTTTGGTCATCGAATGAACCGCCACCAAGAACCCCATCACCACCTAAGCCACGCTTAGTTCGAACAACGGTAGCGCCAGTTGATGAAGGGGAGTGGGAAAGAGCCAAGCGGCGGCGGGGGCGGTAGGACCCAACTGCAAACTGCTTTTTGATCTGCATTGGAACGCCCGGTGCAAACGTAGTACAAATGCAGCGTAGCGGAGCCGTCATAGAAGCAGTAACGAGCGAGCTACGGCCAAACGACGTGACGAAAAAGCTGACTATATGGCAAACGTGCATTCCATTGCCGACTGTAAGAATATGCTACTGGTGGTTCTGGCGACGCTGGACAGTTTATCTAGTCAGCCCGACAGTGAGCAGCGCCATAAGGCTATGGTTGCCGCGTTACATGTTCATCAAGCAATAGAGTCACTTCTTGAATCTGATGCGTTCGATACCGAGTTTCCAGTTACTCTCAACAGCTAAATCCAACGCCTTCTCCATACGCGCGAATCCGTCTTTCGATAGATAAACGATTGTTCTTCGTTTATCAAAAGGATCGTTTTCTCGTACAATCAGGCGTTGTTCGTGCAACAAATTTATCCATCGAAGCCCTGTTGTATTTGGCGAACGAGACGCAATACACAAAGAGGTCGCTGTGACAATATTGCCCCGTCGATAAGCAACGTATAAATCAAGTAGCATGTGCCATGCCGGATCGGAAAACAGATCGCCGCCAAACGCTTTATCTCTCGCGTTTGCAGCAGCGATCAAGCTCAATGCTACAGTCAGCCTATCAATTCTTGCGGGATGCTGTTCCGAGTCTTCCGACTTATCGCGTTCACAAGGCCGTGCAACCACGGTCGCTTCTTGCGTATCTCTGACTTCCGTTACCGCACGCTGCAATTGGTCCAGCGTCGTTTGTATACGGGCGAAAACGATATCGCTCATGCTAGCCAAGTGTCGCCCTTTCCTCCGAAAAGCTCGCTATCCCACGCAAATTACGCGCATATCATAAATCGGTTTCATCTGCCGCACTTCGCCCCGAGCCTTTTGATCCACATTGGCAGTAGCGCCTGCCATTGAAACCGATTTGCACAAAATGTCTGCGTGCATGATTGGGCGCAAAATCACGAGATTGACTGCCGTGACTATTGGGAGCTTTATCGCGACTATGGGCATAAAGCTGTTGGGTCGGAGTTAGTAATTTGAACGATACGTTTGATCGAGCGATGCTGTTAGAGCAGATCAAGTCCAGCCTTGAAGAGGCATTGGCTCGCGCGGACCAGCTATCCGAAGCGCACCTCGCAGTATCAGTTGCTACGGCTATTGATATATTGAAAGGCTTAAGCGCGAGTATTTAGTGCTTTTAGTCCAAAGTCCGCTGAACAGCGTACAATTCTTCCAATGTCTTGACTATCTTGGAATAGCCTTGTTCTGTAAGATTTAATAGGCCATTTCTTGACTCAACAAAACCTTCACTCTTCAACACGTAGATCCAACGCGTTAATAGCGAGCGCGATGTCCGAGGCGGTAATGTTATCGTTTCGATATCGACGATCTCCCCATCGTCTTCTGCAACCAATAACGTGAAGAGTATATATCGTGGCGCGTCGTCCAATAGCCTAGGAAGGTTATCTGATATTACGCTTGATGCCGCCAATAACCTTTGCGCAAATTGCGTTGTGGTGGGCGCCCGCGGCGCCTTGTCTCGTTTTGTCTCAAAGCGAAGCATCTTTGGCATTGAGCCGAAATCCCATCTAGCCTCCGAAATCTCGAAGGCTCATTCAGGCTTCCATACCGTGCACGCGAAATCAACACAGATTGCCGATGAAGGTTAAGACGTAAATTTGACTTATAGGGTTGAAAAAGCCGCCCCAAGCTAATGCATGGCGGTTTAGCGTTCAGCTACTAACCGCCGCCAAGATGCGCCTTTGCAGCAGCCTTCGCATCAGCAACGCTCTTGCCCTTGCGAGGTTTAGACGCGGGCTTTTCATCGGTGATAGCGTCAGCGACCTTCTCTACGATCTTGCGTCCTAGGCCGATCGCCTTCGCTGTGGCGCTTCGTGCAGCACTGTAAGACGGTGACGTCATCGGATAAGAAGGCGGAAGGTTATAGCGATCGCGGTACTGATCCGGCGTCAATCCGTTCGTGGTTAGATGGCGCTTAAGCGTCCTATATTTCTTCCCGTCGATCATCGATACGATAAATTCAGGATCAGCTAGCGACTTCCGTACGCTAACAGCGCGTTCGAACTCCGGTGCCACTTCGTCCTGGTCGGCGGCCGCCGTGCCAAGCGTAGAAACCGTTTTGTGCATCGTCGCCAGAAAGGCGGGAATGGCATCCACCTCGACGCGCGTGTTCGGATTAGCAAGCCACGCAACCGTAAGATCGGTCGCCAGCGCGATGGTATCTGTGGTGTCACTCATCGCGCTACACTACGCGCCATTCCACGAACGAGATAGTCGTCGATTGGTTAGCGCAAAGATGTTTTGTCAATCACAGATATCGATCTAGTTTCGGAGACATTGCCGCGATTAGTTAGCGGGGCGTTAACTAACCTGCATTCAGAATGGGTTCGAAGGGGAACCCATGACGATCATCAATACGAACGGCGCAGCGTTGCGGGCCATGGGGGCAACTCGCACCGCCGACATAAGCCTTGCTACGGCGATGGAGCGTCTCTCCACCGGAAAGCGGATCAACAGCGCGAAGGATGACGCGGCTGGCTTGTCGATTGCTTCCGGCATGACAGCGCAGATTATGGGGATGCGGCAAGGGATTCGAAATGCCGTGGACGGCGCTTCCTTGGTTCAAACGGCGGAAGGTGCGTTGGATGAAGTGACCAATATGGCGCAGCGCATTCGTGAGCTAACGATACAGTCCTTGTCCGGCACCTACAGCGACCAGGACCGCGCCAGTATGCAGGTCGAAGTTGGTGCGCTGAATGAGCAGATCGGCAAGACAATTAAAAATACGAACTTTAACGGGAAACAGATTTTTCCCATTGGGGGACTAGACCCTTCTGGCGCTTTGGAAGGCCCGGTTATCTCTATAAATATTCAAGCCGGTGCGAACGCAGAAGACTCCATTCCTATCAATGTGAAAAGTTTTCCTTTATCGTATCAGCGGCAAACACCAGCGTTCATTACCCCACCTGCTATAGGCCCCTACGTCAGTTCGCATTTCATAACGTTTGATGATTATGTGGTTGGGGCCACAAGTGGCGGGCTACCAATTCGTGCTGATCAAATTGGAACGACTGTAGATGGGTCAATAGGCGATCAATGGTACGATACCAGCCACTCCGGTCGCAACTTCTTCGGCGGTATCCTTTACTACGCTTATCGATCCATGGATTTTGAACAGGAAATCAGTGTAGCGAATACATACAAGGCCGAAAACACCTTAGCTAAGGTAGACGACTTTCTATCGCGCCTAACAGAAGCGCGGGCAGGTTTTGGCGCGTCACAGAACCGATTGGAATCAGCAGTCAACAATCTTGCTAGCGCCTCGACCAATCTTGCTGATGCAAAATCAAGTAACGAAGATGCAGATTTCTCAGCGGAAACGACCGCCCTTGCTAGGGCACAAATCCTGAAACAGGCATCAACGGCGATTTTGGCGCAAGCCAATCAGAGCCAGCAAGGCGTGTTGAAATTGCTTGGGTAAGCCGCAATAGGCTCTATGCTGCCCGCTAAGGCACCTTACAGCGGCGATCCGTGCCTTTAGAGTAGGACCGCCAGTCGATCAGCAATCGCGTTTGTAGAGCCTTGAATGGGTCAAAGCTGCTACGGCGCGTCGCTCGTTTCATTAACAGTCGAAGTCCTACCAGCATCCAAAAAGGGCCAGCATAGTCCTTTTCCACTTTTGCCATTGTGGTACCCTATCCTCACACTAACAATACGACGGCCTATTTCGCGTCGATGGTCGGGCGAACTCCCACGTAAGCTGCGAACTTCTCTGATAGCGCCTTGATTGCCAACTCTTTGTATCTCGCCGGAACGATGATTGAGTCATGTACGGGCAGCGCCGGTATGCCATGCTCAAAGGCAAGAGTGTGCACCGCATCTATCACAGCTTCACTCTCGATGAATTGAAGATCACCCCATCTAATGGGACTATCAGGCCATGATTTTAGAAGCGGTATCGCACTTAGAACCGCTTCCTTCACCGCTCCAAAGGGAACGGCTCGCAAGTCCTGTCCCGTCTTCTTTCGATACGTAGCAACGGCGTTGTCGGTCCAATCCTTGTGAAACCGGTCGTATCCCAAAGTCATCGTAACAAACGTCTTCACCACACCGCGATCAAAGCCGGGAATGATGTAGGGGTCGGGATGGTTCGGGAGCGGGATGCCAGCCATAGCGTGAAGGATCGTTAGGTGGCTGGCTTTGATATCCAGTTCTACCGTCTCTTCCCCGTTGATACGGATATCCTGCCTTATAACAGGCTGCGCGATAGTTCGCCGCTTACCGGCCAGTTGCTGGTAGTTGCCAAACCCTACGGAATATAGCCGTCCACCCTGATCCCAATTGAATGCAGATTGGTCCCCACGCGAAAACATGCGGACGAAGGCGTAGTGGCAGTTTGGCGTAATTTCCTGCTTTGCGAAGAAAGCATTTAGTTCGTTTACCTGCTCCGCAATCTGCTTCGCCTTGCCGTCACCAAGGTCAAACGTCATGCTCTGCGGCTCACGACCAAACCGCCGCGCCGTCTTCAATGTAACCGGGTTTCGCAATGCTGATGGCCGGGGCATGAACCCGAAGTGTAGGTACGCATTGGCTGGCGTGATCCCATAGGCGGCGGCCATTTCAAGCAGCTTGTCCGTGGCCCTAAACCGAGCAGCTTGGGCCTTCGCACCCGCCCCCGTATGCTCCCTGAAACCTCGCTGATAATCGATTAGCCGGAACTCATACATGCCTTGGATAACCGACCTGAACGGCTTGTATCCTACCGGCTCTTTCGTGAAAGCCCCTGGACTCATAACATGATATCCGTAGCTTAGCTCTTGATCTGCAACGATCCTAAATAGGTCGGAAACGAAAGCGCCTAATGCAGCTTTGAATGACGTTGATGGTTTATATGATTTGTCTGTTCTGGTTATTACCTTATTCGATAATTGTTTTATAAAATCTACTGATATTTCCGTATTCGGTCTGTTTATTAGGCTTAGATATTCGCCGTCACCCTCTATCTTATCATTATCTTCGATGAAGGATTTATAGTGACTCCCATATCCTTCTAATAATCCTTTTTGAAAGAAGGATTGGGAGAAGGAAGGAAGAGAGAAGGAAAGGGAAGAAGAGGAAGAAATAGGAAAGAGCATATAGAGTAACCAATTCATTGAAGAGGCATAGGCAGGGTCGAGTCGAACTAAGCGCCAACTGATTCAACGTCGAAGGACTGATGACGCTTCAACTCTAAGCTCCGCACACGGAAAGATACCACCACGGTGAAACGCGGTAGAACTATCATCGTGCGGTCGATGCGGAAGCGTATCAGCGATAGTAGGTGAACGCCGAAACCATCAAAGTCAGCGTGTATCGGCGGTTTAGCGGATCGAAGTGGCGAAGCAATGGCTTCGACTATCTCTTATGACTTCTCCATATTTAAATAACCTATGGAGTAGTTAAGCAAATTTCCCGATTTTCAATTTATACCAGCCACCGCAGCACGACTTTAAACGCGCTGATTAACGGTGCCTGATTTAGAAGACTGGTTGCTAACGAGGGGAAAAGACTTTTCCGCCTTAGTTAGAGCGACTGGTGAAGTCGTGATTCAACCACGATTTCACCAACCTCACAATCTAGGCGTCTTTCGTCGCAGGGCCGCATCTATCGCACCCCTGTTACGATGCTGATCCGATTGCTTCGCATTGGATCGAAAAGAATCCAGTAGTCGCCAATCTGCTCGACCGCCCATCCACGGGATCGGGCTTCCCGCATTACCGTTGAGCGGGTCGAGTAGCGATTAATTGACGATAGTTTGGGGCGGATAGGGCCACCGCTCCGCGCGACCGCACTGCGTTCAAAGAGGCTTTGCGCCCAGCCTTCCGGTGACGTGCGTTTGTAGGTCATAGCTTAGCCCTGCGCACCGATGAAGGCGTCAAGATCGGCAACGCGGTAGAACCGGCGGCCACCGACGCGAACGCTCGCCGGTCCAATGCCACGGCTGCTCCAATTCCCTAGCGTCCTGTAAGACAATCCCAAATAAGACGCTGCGTCACGACGGTTCATCCGCCCGTCAGGTGTAATGCGCACGGTGGTACTCTCAATCACAGTCATAGACCTTATTTTCAACAGGTGCCATAATCGGCCCGCGAATCGGCTATAAAGCGGAGCGTGACGTAAGAAAATGCGATGGACCTAGCGCCTCTACTTCGGTGAAGGACAAAGAAATTTAGACTTTGCGCTATGAAGCGCTGCACTTGTTTGAGGTTATGATGGCGAAGTTTGTAAAGATGACGCGTGATAACGTACGTAAGCTCATTACCGGGAAGCCCATTGCCGAACACGGGATCGTCGTTCAACGAACGAAGAAGGGCGACCTGCGGTACAGCATCAACGTGATGGTCGATGGTGAACGCATTCACCGGGTGATCGGTACCGACAGCGAGGGTGTCACACGCGAGCAAGCGGAACGCGCTATCGAGCAGTTCAGAACGCAAGCGAGGGAAGGGCGCTTAAACCTACCGGCAGGACGTAAGCTGCATCTAAGCTTCGCGGAAGCCGCTAAGGGCTACCTAGAACGGATGGAGCAGACCGGCGGGCGAAACCTCAAATCGAAAACCCGCCACATCAATGCGCACCTTGTTCCGGCGTTCGGAAGCGTGCGGGCTGATCGCCTTACCGACTTTCAGGTGCAGCAGTACACCCGGAAGCGCTTGGAGGTTGTGAAGCAGCCAACCGTCAATCGCGAGTTGGCTACCCTCTCCCATGCCTTGAAGCGGTTCGTGCAATGGAAGTGGATCAAGCACGACGATGCGCCGCGGATCGTAAAAGGATTAGAGCCTCGCAAGAAAATCGCTGTTCTTGATGAGCAGCACGCAACGGCGTTGATGGAAGCCGCCAAGGTCGATTCCGACTCGAGGTTGTGGCTTTTCGTTGCGTTCGGACTGAACGCGGCGATGCGTCACGCCGAAATCCTGCGGGTTCGATACGACCATATCGACTTCGCGAACTGTCGCATCTTCATCCCGGATGCGAAAGCGGGCGAGCGCGAGCAGCCGATCACTTCTAGCCTCGCGAATCACCTACGGAGCCAGTTGGCAGTCGATGGCGAATCGGCAGATTGGGTGTTCCCATCAGTTGGAAAGACGGCGCGTCAGCCGCACCGAACGAGCCTAGCGGTTCCATTCAAGCGAGCGGTGATTCGGGCCGGTTTGCTGCCGGGCAAGGTCACCCCGCACGTCATGCGGCATACGGCGATAACAAGGTTGGTGAAGGCTGGTGTCGACCTTCCCACCGTACAGAAGATCAGCGGTCATAAAACGCTCGCGATGGTTCTTAGGTACGCTCACGTTCACGGTCGCCATATCGACCAAGCGATTGCGGTATTGGACGCAAACGAGCGTTCCACAGCTACACCAGTTTTACACGCAGCCTGATAGATACGGGATAGGTGTCCATGCCCATCCCGGAAATAATCTTTGTTTACAGGCACTTGTGATGGTGCGGACGGCGGGACTCGAACCCGCACGCCCATACGGGCAGAAGATTTTAAGTCTCCGGCGTCTACCGGTTCCGCCACGTCCGCGCATCACCTGCGCTCGAAAGCGCGCGCTGACGGCCTACGTCAAGCGTTCAGACGTTGAGGCGCGCCCGCATCTCCTTGCCGGGCTTGAAATAAGGCACGCGCTTGGCCGTCACGTCGACCGTCTCGCCGGTGCGGGGGTTGCGCCCCGTACGCGCATCGCGGGCCCGGGTGGAAAAGGCGCCGAACCCACGCAGTTCGACGCGGCCATCCTCCGCCAGCCGCCGGACGATCTCATCGAAGAACGTCGCAACCAGCGCTTCGACGTCGCGCACCGACAGGCTGGGATTCTCGTCGACCAGCAGCTGCACCAATTCCGACCGGATCATTCTTCTACCCTCTGACGCGCCGTCGTCAGCACGACGGCGTCCCTATTCTAATACAGGTCAAGAAGGATCAGAATAGGACCGGAACGACATTAATTTCGTTAATGGCCGGAAATCGGGCCGGATCGCACGCGACCCGGCCCTCTTTCCGATCGATCAGTCCTTGCTCTGGCGCGCCTTGAGCGCCTCGCCAAGGATGTCGCCGAGCGACGCGCCCGAGTCGGACGAGCCGTACTGCGCCACGGCCTGCTTCTCTTCGGAGATCTGCATCGCCTTGATCGAGAAGGTTGGCTTCTTCGAACGGTCGAAACCCGTCACCATCGCGTCGAACTTCTGGCCGACCTGGAACCGCTCTGGACGCTGCTCGTCGCGGTCGCGGCCGAGATCGGTACGCTTGATGAAGCCGGTCGCGCCATCGTCGCCCGCCTGAACCTCGAGGCCCGCGTCGCGGACTTCGAGCACGGTGACGGTGGTGATCTGGTTCTTGCCCAGACGATCGCCGGCAGCCGCCGCGCCGCCCGCCACAGGCGCGCCGCGCTCGAGCTGCTTCATGCCAAGGCTGATACGCTCCTTCTCGGCATCGACGTCGAGTACGATCGCCTGAACGGTCTCACCCTTGCGGTGCAGGTTGAGCGCGTCCTCACCCGACACGCCCCACGCGATGTCGGACATGTGGACCATGCCGTCGACGTCGTTGTCGAGGCCGATGAACAGGCCGAACTCGGTGGCGTTCTTGACTTCGCCCTCGACGGTCGTGCCGACCGGATGCTCGGCAGCGAAGCGCTCCCACGGGTTCTGCTGCGCCTGCTTCAGGCCAAGCGAGATGCGGCGCTTGTCGGCGTCGACCTCGAGCACCACCACGTCGACTTCCTGCGAGGTCGAGACGATCTTGCCCGGGTGGACGTTCTTCTTGGTCCACGACATTTCGCTGACGTGCACCAGGCCCTCGATGCCCGGCTCCAGCTCGACGAACGCACCATATTCGGTGATGTTCGTGACGCGGCCCGACAGCTTCGCGCCGACCGGATACTTGGCCGATGCGCCATCCCACGGATCGCTCTCGAGCTGCTTCATGCCGAGCGAGATGCGCTGCGTGTCCTTGTTGATGCGGATGATCTGCACCTTCACCGTGTCGCCGATGTTGATCATCTCGGACGGGTGCTGGACGCGCTTGTAGCTGAGGTCGGTGACGTGCAGCAGGCCGTCGATGCCGCCCAGGTCGACGAACGCACCGTAATCGGTGATGTTCTTGACGACGCCGTCGATGATCTGACCCTCGGCGAGGCTCTGGATCAGGCCCGACCGCTGCTCGGCGCGGGTCTCTTCCAGCACCGCGCGGCGCGACACGACGATGTTGCCGCGCTTGCGGTCCATCTTCAGAATCTGGAACGGCTGCGGGATATCCATCAGCGGCGTGACGTCACGCACCGGACGGATGTCGACCTGGCTGCCCGGCAGGAAGGCCACGGCGCCGTTCAGGTCGACGGTGAAGCCGCCCTTCACGCGGCCGAAGATCACGCCCTCGACGCGCGCGGTCTTGGCGAATTCGGTTTCCAGCTTGTCCCAGGCGGCTTCGCGGCGCGCGCGGTCACGCGACAGCATCGCTTCGCCGTGCATGTTCTCGACGCGGTCGACATAGACTTCGACTTCGTCGCCGACCTTCAGCTCGGCCTTCTGGCCCGGCGCCGGCGCGAACTCGCGCAGCGGTACGCGGCCCTCGCTCTTCAGGCCGACGTCGATCACGGCCATGTCGTTCTCGATCGCGGTCACGGTGCCATGCACCACGCGGCCCTCGAAGCTGTCGGCGCCGCCGAACATGTCATCGAGCATCGCCGCGAAATCATCACGGGTTGGGGTTGGCTGGGTCGCCATAAAGTCGTTGGTCCTAACTCAGTTCGTTTCCGGCCAAGCGGTTGGTTCCGCTGGTCTTGGCCATCACCGCCGCTGCGGCCGAATGCCGCCGCGGCGTCCGCACGGGCAAGGGAGGGAGGAGGGCCAGAACGCGCTGATGCGAAAAGGGCGCGAGAGAATTTCCTCCGCACCGCGCCTCCGCGAACCCAGTCCGCCGGACGGCGCGCCTTACTGCAAAGCGCGGCCGATCACAAGGCGCATCGCCTCAGCCGCCGCGCCGCGCCTCGACCAGCGCGATCGCCTTCTCGACCGATGCCTCGATCGACAGGAAACTGGTGTCGAGCAGCGCGGCGTCACTCGCCGGCACCAGCGGCGCGGCGGCGCGGGAGCTGTCGCGCTGGTCGCGCGCCCGAATGTCGCCGAGCACCTGATCAAACGACGCCGCCGATCCGCGCGACAAGAGCTCGTTGTGGCGGCGGCGCGCGCGGATCGTCGGCGTTGCGCGCACGAACAGCTTGGCCTGCGCATCGGGGGCGATGACGGTACCGATATCGCGTCCGTCGAGCACCGCGCCGCCCTCCTGATGCGCGAACCTCTTCTGCCGCTGGAGCAGCGCTGCGCGCACCAGCGGGTGCGCCGAGACGATCGACGCGAGCTTGCCCATGTCGTCGTCGCGCAGCGCGGGATCGGCGAGCGTCAATTCGTCGAAGTCGCACGCCGCGACGGCATCGGCTTCCTTGGTCGGATCGAGTTCCAATCGTGCCACCGTCGCGCCGACCGCGCGATACAGCAGCCCGGTGTCGAGATGCGGCAGCCGGTAATGGCGGGCGAGCGCCTTGGCGATCGTGCCCTTGCCCGACGCGGCGGGCCCGTCGACGGCGATGATCATGCCAGCGCGTCCTGCCGCGCGAGCCAGCCGCGCACCAGCGCCACCGTCTCCGCCGGCCGATCGTTGAACAGCCCGTGTCCGGCGCCCGGCACGACGGCGAACTCGGCGCCCGGCACGCGCTCGGCGAAGCCGGCGGTGGTGACGGGACGCGCCTCGTCATATTGGCCACAAAGGAACAAGGTACGCTTTCCTTCCAGCTTGGCGAGCAGCGGCTCGCCGTCGTAATCCTTGAGCGTGCCGGTGGAGACGAACTCGCTCGCGCCCCACATCGCGCGGTACAGCGCCTGATTCGATCCCGGCACCACGCGGCGATAGGCCGCGACGTCGGCGGCGGCTGCCTCGCGTCGGCCGTAAGCGGCGTAGAAGGCGGCAGTCGGCGCGTCGCACGCCGGTGGCGGCACTAGCTCAGTCAGCGCGCCGCACTGCCGAAGCTGCGTCCGGACCGCCGGCGGCAGATCGCCGATCAGTGCCTGCGCGTCGGCAAGCCAAGTGCGCGTCGACACGAGCGGGCTGGCGAGCGCGAGCCCGGCCAGCGCCGCCGGCCGCCGCGCGCCATATTCCAGCGCGATCGTGCCGCCCCAGCTAGCGCCTAACACGTGCCAGCGCGCGATGCCGAGCGCCCGCCGGATCGCGTCAAGCTCGTCGACGAAGCGCGCGACACGCCAGTTCGCCGGATCGCCCGGGCGGTCCGAGCGCCCCGAATCGAGCTGATCGTACAGGATCACCGCGCGCTCGTCGGCGAGCGCCAGCGCCTCGAGGAAGCCGGCGTGCGTCCCGCCCGGCCCGCCGTGGATCATCACCACCGGCGGGCGCTTCGCGGCGAGGTCGCCGTCGACGCGAACGAAGATCCGCCCGCCCGGTACCGGTACCATCGCGGTGCGTACCGGCCGATCGAGCACGCGTGCGAACGCCGGCGCTGCGGCGAGGCTGGCGGCAATCCCGGCGATCAGGCCCCGGCGATCGATCACGTCCAGCTGACCGTCCCTCCCAGCGTCTCGAGCAGCGCGAAGAAGCCGGGAAAGCTCGTCGCGACCGGGCTCGCGTCGTCGATGGTGACCGGCGAACGGGCGTGAAGTCCAGCGATCGCCATGCTCATCGCGATACGATGGTCGAGACGCGAGGCGATCCGTGCGCCGCCCGCGATCGGCTCGCCGCCGCTGCCCTCGATCGTCAGCCCATCGGGATACTCGGCGGTGCTGACGCCGCAAGCGTCGAGCGCGGCCTTCATTGCCGCGATGCGATCCGATTCCTTGACGCGCAATTCGTCCGCGCCGCGCGCGATCGTGCGTCCGCTGGCGAACGCCGCCGCAACGAACAGCGCGGGATATTCGTCGATCATCGCCGGCGCCAAATCGTGCGGCACCTCGATCCCCGTCAGCGGCGCGTGCCGTACGCGCAGGTCCGCCACCGGCTCGCCGCCGACAGTGCGCGGGACGAGTTCGGTGATGTCGGCCCCCATCAGCCGAAGCGCGGTCAGCAGCCCGGCACGCGTCGGGTTGAGCCCGACGTTCTCGACGACCACGTCGCTGCCCGGCACGACGCTCGCGGCGACCATGAAGAAGGCAGCGGACGAGGGATCGCCCGGCACGACGATCGTCTGCGGCCGCAGCTCCGCCTCGCCCGTGATCGAGATGATCCGGCCCCGGTTGGTCGTCTCGACCTCGATCGTCGCGCCGAACCCTTCCAGCATTCGCTCGCTGTGGTCGCGCGTCGCCACCGGCTCAATCACGCGCGTGATGCCCGGCGTGTTGAGGCCAGCCAGCAGTACCGCCGACTTTACCTGTGCGGATGCGACCGGGAGCTCGTAGCTGATCGGCACCGCCGGGCACAGGCCGCGCACCATCAGCGGCAATCGGCCGCCGGGGCTGGCGGTGATGTCCGCCCCCATGCTCGCCAGCGGATCGATCACGCGCTTCATCGGCCGGCCGGAGAGCGAGGCGTCGCCGGTGAAGGTGGCGGTGATCGGATGGCTGGCGACCAACCCCATCAGCAGCCGCGTCGACGTGCCCGAATTGCCCATTTCGAGCGCGCCTGCCGGCTGCAGCAGCCCGCCGACGCCGACGCCGTTGATGCGCCAGACCGCATCCTCGCCGCGCGTGATCGTCGCGCCCATCGCGCGCATCGCGGCGGCGGTGGCGAGCACATCCTCGCCTTCCAGCAGCCCCTCGACGCAGCTCTCGCCCACTGCCAGCGCGGAGAGCATCAGCGCGCGATGGCTAATCGATTTGTCGCCCGGCACGCGGATCCGCCCGCGCAGCGTGGCGGCGGCGTGGACGGTCGCCTCGTGTGCGCCGTGGCGCTGATCGGCAGGAAGATTGGCGGGCGGGGCAGGGGGGTGCGGCATTGCGCGCCGCGCCTTGCCAGCGGGGTTGTGCTATGGCAATGGCCGCCCCACTTCGCGGGTCTGGGACTTTCCCGAACCTGTTGACTCTTCCCATCCGAAAGGCACGACACGGCATGATTAAGCCGGAATGGGGCACGAAGCGGACGTGCCCGAAATGCGCCACGCGTTTCTATGATCTGCAAAAGGACGATCCGGTCACGTGCATCGAATGCGGCTTCGCATTCGTGCCCGAGCCGATCCTGAAATCGAAGCAGCCGATGCCATTCGAGGCCGCCAAGGCCGAGAAGACCCCTGACAGCGATCTGGCGGGTGACGACGAGAACGATCTGGTCGC